>NZ_PDJI01000004.1:3668953-3974700 GCF_002563695.1 Georgenia soli
ACTCCGACCAGACGCCGTCCTCCTCCACCCGCACGAACACCTGGGCGTCGGCGGCCAGCTGCTGCCCCGCCTCCCAGGTCAGGCCGGCGACGAGGAACTCCTCGGTCGGGATCGGCTGGGTCAGCACGGCGTCGGTGCCGACGACGGCCTTCTCGGACGAGGTGGAGAACTCGCCGGCCGGGACGCTCACCTCGAGGCCGCTCGTGGCGACCTCGGTGCGCTCGCCGGCGGCGTCGGTCAGCGGGATGACGACCGGCTCGACGGCGGTCTCTGGCGCCGACGCCGCCGCCGCGGACTCCGGCACGACAGACTCTGGCGCGACAGACTCTGGCGCCACGGACTGGGGTGCGTCGGTCGACTCAGGCGCCTCGTCGGGCGCGGGGGTCTCGCTGCGCCCGTCCGCCTCGCCCGCCGCGACCGTCTCGCTGGACGCGGTCGCCTCGGCGGGCGCCTGCGTTCCGTCGGGCACAGGCGCTTCGCTCGGCCCGGACGCCGCACCGGATGGCGGCGCCTCGACGGACCAGCGCTCCGGGGACGGGCCTGCGGCCGGCAGGGCGGCCGAGGCCGTGGTGCCGGAGAGGGCGACCAGAGCGGAGCTGAGCAGCATCCCGGCGACGAGCCGAGCAGGGTGAGGGCGCATGCGAGTACTTCCGATAGGGCACGAGGTGTGCGGGAGCGTCAGCTGGCGACGCGGGCAGGGACCAGGCGCACGCACCATCTGTCACATCTGTAACACCCATCATGCGCCACACAGGTCCCGACCGTGCCCAAAAACGGCATGTGATTTCCGCCGGTGTCCGTATCTCACCTTGCGGACACAGGTTGGCTTCGGGACAGCCGACGAGGTTGCCGATCTGGCCCGTGATCCACGACCAGATCGACAACCTCGTGCAGCCGACCGCTCAGTCGGGCACGTCCAGCCCGGCCGCTTCGCCCGGCACGTCGAGCGGTCGGCAGTCGCTGCCGCAGCCGGTGGGCGACGGCTCGGAGGTCGGTGTGGCCGGGCGGTGCAGCACCGCATGCCCGGGTCGGACCGACAGGCCGGAGGCGCCACCGCCGCCGTCGCGGGCCGGTTCGGTGCTGGGGACCGACGCGTCGCCGTCCACGATGAGGGTGTACCCACCGGCCTGACGCGGCGGGAACACGAGCGTGACAGCGGGGTGCTCGGCCGCCAGTTCGGTCGCGGACCGGCCGGGGGCGTCGACGACGAGCGTGCCGTCGACCAGGCGGGGCACCACCGCGACGACGTGCGGGCGCTCGCGACCCGGGCTGAGCAGGTACGCGAAGTCGTGCTCCGCCATCGCGGCACCCAGCCCGGCGAGATCCACCTTGATGCTCATGGCCCCTCCCGTGCCGGCTTCCGCCCGTCCCGGCCATCTTCCCGCACGGCGCCGCACGCGGAGCCGGATCGAGGTCCTGGGCGGCGCAGCACGACCGTGGCCTCGCCGTGCCGCTCGACGTCCCGCAGCACCTCGCACCCGGAGGCCCGCGCCAGCCGGCTCAGCTCCCCGGCCTCGGCCGCGAACCTGGACGGCGCCGTCGCACCGACGTCGGACAGCACCGTGAGGACGAGCACGCCGTCGGGCGCCAGCAGCCCGGGCAGCGAGCGGTGGAGGGCCGGGTCCCGGAACCGCTGGCACACGACGAGGTCGTAGGGGCCGGAGAGGTGCTCGGGCAGACCCGCGGCGAGGTCCGCCACCCGGCCGTGGACGCCGGTGAGCCCGAGGGCGTCGGCCCGGGCGGTGAGCCGCCTGATCGCGACGGCGGAGACGTCGAGCGCGTCGACGGCGAGGCCCCGCCCCGCGGCCCACAGCGTCACCGCGCCGAGGCCGCACGCCACGTCGAGGGCGCGGCCCTCTTCCGGCAGGAGGTGCACGAGACCGGTGAGCCCGTCCGGCGGGCGTGGGACCGGATCGGGGGCGTCGCGGTACCGCTCGTCCCACCGCGTGCCGTCGTCCATGGCTCTTTCCTACCGTCCGGCTCCACCATGGCGCATGGGCCACACTGGGCGCGTGCCGACGCCCGACCCCCTGACGGTGACCGGCCTGCTGCTCGCTGCGGGCGCCGGCCGGCGCATGGGGATGCCCAAGGCGCTGGTCAGCACCGACGGCGTCCCGTGGGTCCGACGGGCGGCGGAGGTTCTCCTCGACGGGGGCTGTGCCGAGGTCGTCGTCGTCCTCGGCGCCGCGGAGCCGGAGGCACGGGAGGCCCTTGCCGACGTCGAGGAGGGCCTCACGGTCATCGTCTGCCCGACGTGGGAGCGCGGCATGGGCGAGTCGTTGCGCAGCGGGATCGCCGCCCTGCAGGCGCGGTCCGCGCAGGCGGCACTCGTCCACCTGGTCGACCTTCCCGACGTCGGAGCGGCCGTCGTCCGGCGCCTCCTCGCGGCGGCGACGGGTCGGGACGCACTCGCCCGGGCGGCGTACGACGGCGTCCCGGGCCATCCCGTGCTCATCGGTGGCGACCACCTCCCCGGCGTCGCCGAGCTCGCCGTCGGGGACAGCGGGGCTCGCGAGTACCTGCGCCGCCACCGGCCAGCGCTCGTCGAGTGCGGTGACCTCGCCGGCGGGCGCGACGTCGACCGCATGCCGCCGGATGCGTGATGTCGGCGTGCGGGGCATCGTGGCCCCGGGCAATGACGTAGATGGAGGTTGTTGTGGCACGTGCTGGCGGTCAGGCGGGGCAGGCGGGCGACAGCCGGGGCGGAGGTCGCTCCGGCACGGACGTGAGCCGCGTCGTCGTCAGGCCGATGGGGACGCCGCTCCCGCTCGGGTTCCTCGGACTGTTCGTCGCGACCGTGGGCTTCAGCGCGCTCCAGCTCGGCTGGCTGCCTCCCGAGCAGGGACGCAACGTCGCGCTGGGCGTGCTCGCGCTCACCGTCCCCACCCAGCTCGTCTCCTCGCTGTACGGCTTTCTCGCACGCGACCCCGTGGCCGGCACAGGCATGGGGGTGCTCTTCGGCACCTGGGGCGCGGCGGCACTCGTCACCCTGACCTCGCCGCCCGGCGCGGCCTCGGCCGGCCTCGGCGTGCTGTTCCTCGCCGCAGGCGCCGCGATGCTCGTCCCGGCGGCCGCGGCTCTGACCAAGCTCACCGCCGCGGGCGTGATGGTCCTGACGGCACTGCGGTTCTGGCTGACCGGTCTGGCCGAGCTCACCGGTGACCCCGGCTGGAAGACCGCGGCCGGCGTGGCGGGGCTCGTGCTCGCCGCCGCCGCGCTCTACGCCGCCCTCGCCCTGGAGCTCGAGGACGCCAACCACCGCACCGTGCTGCCGGTGCTGCGCCGCGGCGCCGGCCGCGACGTCATGACGGGCTCGATCGACGACGAGCTCGAGAACATCTCGCACGAGGCGGGGGTGCGCAAGCAGCTCTGACAGGCGGACGTCCCGGGCTTCTCCCACCTCCAGGTATCGGTGGCCAGGCCGGTCTCAGGAGGCCGAGGTGTTCGCGGTCGCCCGGTTTTCGCGCTCCCGCAGCGCCCGCCACACGCGTTCCGGCGTGAGCGGCAGCTCGCGGACGGTCACGCCGGTCGCCGCGGCGACAGCAGCCGCCAGAGCGGGGGCGGTACAGAGCAGCGCCCCCTCGCTTATTCCCTTGGCGCCGAAGGGGCCGGGACCGTCGCCGTTCTCGATCATGTCGGTGAAGAGCTCCGCCGGGACGTCCTTGGTCGTCGGGATGCGGTAGTCGAGGGCACCGAGGTTGATGATTCGGCCCGCATCGTCGAGGACGATGTTTTCCATGAGGGAGTGTCCGAGGCCCATGATGGCTGCGCCCTCGTCCTGGCTCTCGACCTGCAGCGGGTTGAGTGCCTTGCCGACGTCGGAGACGGTGACGTGCTTGTGGATGAGGATCTCGCCGGTCTCGTTGTCGACTTCTAGCTCGAACGCGGTGCAGTTGAACTCGAAGAACGCCGGCGTGCCCCCGAGAGGGTGGTCGGGCATGTGCGGTTTTCGCATGCGGCCGTTGCCGATGAGTTCCCCGTTCCATCTGCCGAGGCCGACCTGGACGAACTCGGCGATCGGGTGCCGCCCGTCCGGTAGGACGACATGCCCGCCTTCGACCCGCACGTCCTCCTCGGTCAGGCCGTGCAGTTCGGCGGCGAACTCGCGCAGCTGGGTGTGGATGTCCTGGCATGCTCGAGTGATCGCGTTTCCCATGAAGACAGTGGACCGGCTTGCCGAGGTCTGGAGGTCGAAGGGGACGACGGAGGTGTCGCCCATGACGACGGTGACTTTCTCCAGCGGGGCGCCGAGGGCGTCCGCGGCGAGCTGGGCGAAGATCGTCCGGGCTCCCTGGCCCATGTCGGAGGTACCTGCGTAGACGATGACGCTTCCGTCGGCGAGGAGGCGCACCGTGGAGTTCGACAAGCCGGTCGTCGCGCCGGACTTGATGCCCACCGCGATGCCTCGCCCCCGGCCTTCCGGCAGGGGCTTGTCCCAGCCGACGAGCTCAGCAGCGCGGCGGAGTGAGGCGGGCCAGTCGCCGTCGGCCGGGATGTCCCCACGAACGATCTCATCGCCGCGGCCGGCGAGGTTGCGCAGCCGGATGGCGAGTCCGTCGATCCCGAGTTCGCGTGCGGCGGCGTCCATCTGGGACTCGACCGCCCAGATCATCTGCGGCGTGCCGAAGCCGCGGAAGGCGGTGGAGGGGGTGGTGTGGGACAGGACGGCGCGGGCGTCGATGCGGGCTGCGGGGACCCGGTAAGGGCCGCACGCGAGGTAGGCGCTCTTTGTCATGACGCGCTCGGCGATGTCGGCGTAGGCGCCGATGAGGTAGCTGGCGTCGATGTCCTGGAAGACGAGGTCGCCCTGGCTGGTGAACCCGGTCCTCACGTGCACCTCGCACGCGGCGCGGCGGACCGCCTGGAAGGTCTCTTCCAGGGTCAGGACAAGACGGCACGGGCGTGCCGTGCGCATGGAGAGGTAGATGACCACGGGTTCGAGCTTGGGGTTCTGCTTGCCACCGAAGCCGCCGCCGGGGTCGGGGGCGAAGACGCGCACCTGCGTGAGCGGCAGTCCGAACAGGGCCGCCATCATCTTCTGCAGCAGGTAGGGGTGCTGGACGGGGCTCCACAGCCGGATGCCGTCGGCGTCTGCGTGGGCGATGAACCCGTGCGGTTCGATCGCGAAGTGCGTGACCATCGGGAAGGTGTAGGTGTTCTCGACGACGAGGTCCGCCTGCGCCGTGTCGACGGCGTCGCGGTCCCAGCCGTAGCGACGCTCCTTGAGAATGTTCGTGCTCGCGAAGGGGTCGCCGTCGGCCCGGATCCCCGGGCCCTGGACGAGGGGTGCGTCGAGCGCGAGAGCGGCGGCCACCGTCGTGACGGCCGGGAGGACCTCGTGCTCGACGACGACGAGGGAGGCGGCGAGCTCGGCCGCCTCCTTCGTCTCTGCGGCGACGGCGGCGACCGGTTCGCCGTGGTAGCTCGTGATGCCGTCCGCGAGGATCGGCCGGTCCTGGTACGCGGGCCCGAAGCGCGGCATGGGGCTGGGGAGATCCGCCGGGGTGATGATGTCGACGACGCCCGGCACGGCGAGGGCCGTCGAGGTGTCGATGTGCAGGATTCTGGCCCGGGCAGCGTCGATCGTGACGAGCTTGACGTGCAGCATGCCGTCGAGCTTGATGTCGGCGAGGAACTCCTGGCTGCCCGTGACGCGTTCGCGCCCGCCCAGACGCCGGGCCGCTGTGCCGACGCTGAGGCCGTCGCTGACTGCGCTGCCTGTGCCGGTGCTGATGCCCGCACCGCCGTGCACGCTCATCGTCCGGTCTCCTTCGGCCCGTGCGTGGCGGCGTCGGCGATCGCCCCTTCCCAGTTGGTGGCAAGTATGGGGACGGAGTCCCGGCGGCGGGCCGTGACGGTTCCGTCGGCCACCGCGCGCACGGCGGCGAACATTCGCGCGTACCCGGCGCAGCGGCACAGGTTGCCGGACAGGCCCTCCCTGATCTCCTCCTCGCTCGGGTCGGGGTTCTCGGTCAGAAGTGCCTCGGCGGACATGAGCATGCCGGGGATGCAGAAGCCGCACTGGACGGCGCCGTGGTCGAGGAAGGCCTGCTGGAGCGGGCTCAGCTCGCCGTCGGCGGCGAGGGCCTCGACGGTGCGCACGTCGGCGCCGTCGGCCTCGACGGCGAGCACGAGGCAGGAGTTCACTGTGCGACCGTCCATGGTGACGGTGCAGGCGCCGCACTCGCCGACCGCGCAGCACTCCTTGGTCCCGGGGAGCCCGCACTCGTCGCGCAGCGCGTCGAGGAGCGCCCGGTTCGCTGGCACGTCGACGATCCTGTCCGTGCCGTTGACGGTCATCGTGATGCGGTGCATGTCGCTCATCTCTCCTCCTGCGTGGCGAGGTTCGCCTGAGCTCGGTGCAGTGCTCGCCGGAGGAGCACCCCCACCATGGCGCGCCGGTACTCGGCGCTGGCACGTACGTCGCTGATGGGGGTGGCGCGGTCCGCGACCGCGTCGAGGGCCGCGGCCCGGTCCGCCGGGTCGGCGCCTTGGGACAGCGCACCGCTGTCGTCGCGCACCACGACCGGTACGGGGGCGACGGCGCCGAGGACGAACGTCACGCCGAGCTTGTCGGCCATGCAGCTGACGTTGATGGTCGCAAGGTCGACCCCGCGGCGGCGCGTCATCCGCTCGAACGCGGCGCCGTAGGGCCTGCTAGGGACCGGCAGCCGGACCCGCGTGACGAGCTCACCGCGGCCCAGGTCGGTGCGGCGGTTGCCCTGGATGAAGTCGACGACCGCGATCTCGCGGTCCCCGTCCGGTCCCTGAACGGTGAGGGCGGCGTCGTGCATCACCAGGACGGGAGCGGTGTCGGCGGCGGGGGAGGCGTTGCAGACGTTGCCGGCGAGGGTGGCGCGATGGCGGATCTGTGCGGAGCCGACGACGCTCGCCGCCTCGACGAGGGCGGGGAAGTGCTTCCGGACGGCGTCGTGGAGCAGCACGTCGCTGAGCGGCGTCGTCGCAGAGACGCTGACGGTCCCGTTGTCGACGGCGACCGCCGGAGCGAGCTCGATCACCCGTTTGATGTCGACGACGATGCCGGGTCGGATCTTGCCGTCGCGCAGCCCGACCGTGAGGTCGGTGCCGCCCGCGAGGACGCGGGCGTTCTCGTGAGCGGCCAGCAGCGCCACGGCCTCGTCGAGCCGTTGGGGGCGGGCGTAGTCGAACGGCAGCACCGGTTACTCTGTGGCTGGTCCGGGCGCAGGTGTCCCTGCGCCGACGTAGTACGTGCGTGCGTTGGTGAACTCGAGCGCGCCGGCCTCGCCGAGCTCGCGACCGTAGCCGCTGCGTCGTGTCCCGCCGAAGGGCAGGCGCGGGTCGGAGGCGACGACGGCGTTGACGAACATCGCGCCGGAGGTGATCCTTTTGCCGACGGCGAGGGCCCGGTTCGGGTCGGCGCTCCACACGCTGGCCCCTAGGCCGTAGGTGGTGGCGTCGGCGACCTGGGCGGCCTGCTCGTCGTCGCGCACGGCGACCACGGCCGCGACCGGGCCGAAGGTCTCCTGCTGCATGACCGGCATGTCCAGGTCGACGTCTGCCAGGACGGTGGGGGCGAACCAGGCGCCCGGACGCTCGAGCCGGGCGCCGCCGGAGCGGACGGTGGCGCCCATGGCGACGGAGTCGGTGACCTGGCGCTCGAGTGCGGTGGCGAGGTCCTCGCGCGCGAGGGGACCGACGTTGGTTCCCGGGTCCGACGGGTCGCCGACGGTGAGAGCGTCGACGGCGTCGGCGTACCGGTCGAGGAACTCGGCCACGACGGCCTCGTGGACGATGAACCGTTTGGCGGCCAGGCAGCTCTGCCCGGAGTTGATGAAGCGGGCCTTGACCGCCGCGGCGACGACGGTGTCGAGGTCGGCGTCGTCGAGGACGACGAAGGGGTCGGAGCCGCCGAGCTCGAGGAGGCTCTTCTTGATGTGCCGGCCGGCTTCTGCGGCGACGGCGGACCCCGCACGTTCGCTGCCGGTGAGTGTCACGGCGGCGACCCGGTCGTCGGCCAGGAGGGAGGCGGTCGTGGCTGGTACGTCGTCCTCGGCGATGACCAGCGTGCGGAGGACGCCGTCGGGCAGGCCTGCGTCCCGGACGAGCTGCTCGATGGCGAGCGCGCAGCCTGTGACGTTGGGCGAATGCTTGAGCAGGGCTGTGTTGCCGGCCAGCAGCGTGGGCGCGGCGAAGCGCAGCACCTGCCAGTACGGGAAGTTCCACGGCATGATCGCGAGCACGACGCCGAGCGGTTCGTAGGAGACCCAGCTGCGCTCGGCGTCCGTCGTCACCTCTCGGTCTGCGAGGAAACCGGGGCCGTGCTCGGCGTAGTAGTCGCAGACCCACGCGCACTTGTCGACCTCGGCAAGCGCCTCGCCGATCGGCTTGCCCATCTCGTTGACGGCCAGGCGGGCGAGCTCTTCACGCCGGCTGCGGATCGCCGCACCCAACGCCTTCACGCGGCTGGCCCGCTCGGCGATGTCGAGGGCGGCCCAGGCCGGCTGAGCGGCGTGGACCTCGGCGACGGCGGCCTCGACCTGCTGAGGTGTGAAGGCTTTGTAGGTGGCGAGGGTTTCCCCGGTCGCCGGGTTGACGGTGGTGATCTGCGGCATGTCGCTCCTCAGGGTGGTGCGTCAGGTCAGGGTGCGGCGGCGAGCACGGCCGTGCGAACGGACCGGTCGGGTTGGATCTCGAGGACCAGGCCCGCCACCCACGGGGGTTCGCCCGTGTCCTCACCGAGCTCGGCGAGTGCGACGGCCCGCAGCACGGGGGAGTGGGTGACCGCGACCGTGAGGCCGGGGCGGGGGCGGTCGGCGAGGCTGCCGGCGAAGGCGCGGATGCGGCGGGCGACGGTCGCGGCGTCGTCACCGGGCGGGGAGGCGTGGTGCAGCCACCACCCGATGCGGTCCGGTGCGGCGAGGAAGCCGGCGAAGAACGGTACGCGCGCGGCGCCCTGCTCGTCGAGGCCGTCGAGCTGTTCCGCCAGCGCCGTCACGGAGGAGACCATGTTGACCCGCTGCCCGGCGACGTACAGGTCGGGGTTGCGCAGTGCGAACGCGGTGGCGGGTCCGTCGACTTCGGCTCCGGCCTCCCGGGCACCGGTGGCGATGGACTCGGCGGTCTCGCGCGTGCGCCGGGTCTCGCCGGTGAGGACGGAGATCTTCTCGGGTGACTCGGCGGCGAGACGGCGGCCCACCTCTGCCGCGCGCTCGCGGCCCGCGGGGGTGACTGGCACGTCGCCCCGGTGGGACTCGACCTCGCCGTGCCGCAGCAGCAGGAGTCGCTGCGGCACGGCAGCTGTGTCGTCAGGCATCGATCGTCTCGTAGGTGGCCACCTCGCGCTTCTCCAGGTAGTCGATCGCGTACCCGAAGACGTGCTTCTGGAAGTGGTCGGTGTTCTTGTGGTCCTCGTAGGCCTGCGGGGAGGTGTACTGCTCGTAGAGGAAGAACTTCGTGGGGTCCTCCGGGTCCACCTGCGCCTGGTAGTAGAGGTTCCCGGGTTCCTCCCGCGACAGGGGCGTCATCGTCTTGATGACGTCGACGATGCGGTGCTCCTCGCCCTGCTTGGCCTTCCAGATGGCGGCGACGACGAATGCCATGACTTCGGTGTCCTTTCGTAGGGGTTGCTGATTTTCAGGGTTTGTGGCCGACACGGTTCCGGAGGACGCCGATGCCTTCGGCCTCCATCTCGATGAGGTCGCCGGGACTGAGCCAGCGGTCGAGCTCAAGGCCTGAGCCGCCGGCGGCCGTGCCCGAGCCCAGGACCTCGCCTGGGCGCAGTGTGAGGTCGCGGGAGGTGTACTCGATCATGGTGGCGAAGGTGTGGTGCATGTTCGCCGTCGTGTCCGACCCCCACGTCTCGCCGTTGACGCGCACGGTGAGGGTGAGGTCGGTGACGTCGAGCTCGTCGGCGGTGACGATGCAGGGACCGAGGACGTTGGACCCGTCCCAGTCCTTGGCCTTACCGGGGCCCATGCCGACCGGGAGCTCCCGGCGCTGCGTGTCACGTGCTGACATGTCGTTCCAGATGGTGTACCCGAAGATGTGCTCGGCGGCCCGGTCCGCCGGGATGTTCCGGCCTGGCCGGCCGATGACCGCCGCCAATTCCAGCTCGTGGTCGAGCTGGTCGCTGTAGGAGGGCCACGGGATCTCCTCGTCGGGTCCTATGACGGTGTCGGGCAGGCCCTTGTAGCAGGCCGGGACGTCGTACCACTCGGCGGGGATCTCCCGGCCGAGGATGCGGTACGCGTTCTTCAGGTGCCCCTCGAAGGCGAGGAAATCGCGCAGCGTGCGTGGGCGGAGCGGTGCGAGGAGCCCGGCGTCGGGGACGGGCCGGGTCGTCCCGACGGGGGCACCGGCCTCGATGAAGGCGACCATGTCGCCGTCGAAGCCGGCGTCGAGCACCGTGTCGGCGTCCAGGATCCCGACGCGCGGGGTGCTGCCGGTCGTGTAGGTCACGTACTTCATGTCGCCCTTCCCTAGACCGTCGTGATGGGGCGGGACTGGAGCAGGAACAGGACGCCGTTGTCGTCGATCGCCCATTCGATGTCCTGCGGGCACCCGTGCAGGTTTTCCAGCTGCTGGCCCATCGCGGCGAGCTCGGCCGACTCCTCCGGGCCCAGGACCGGCTCGGAAACGATCTTGCTTCGCTTGATCGTGCCCTTACGGTCCAGGACGTAGTGGTCGGGCGTCATCTCCCCGTTGACGACGTTCTCACCGAGGCCTAGGGCGGCCTCGACAACCATCCGGTCCTTGCGCTGGTGGACCGGGTCGACGGTGAACATGACCCCTGACTTCTTCGAGTCGACCATCTGCTGGACGACGACCGCCATGGCCACGTCCTCGAGCGAGCCCTTCTCCTCCCGGTAGAAGACGGCTCGGTCGGTGAAGAAGGAGAGCCAGCACTCCACGACCTTGTCCAGCACCGTGTCGAGGCCGTCGACGTTGAGGAACGTCTCCTGCTGACCGGCGTAGCTGGCCCCCTCGGAGTCCTCGGCGCACGCGGACGACCGGACGGCGACCAGCCCGGTCAGGTCGTTGTACTGCTCGGTGACCAGCTCCACCGGTGGCCTCGCCGCGGCGACGATCGACCGGGCGCCGGCCATGTCCTTGGCCCTGGCGCGTTCCCGCAGCGCATCCTCGTCCACGGCCGCGGAGAACGCGGCCGAGGTGATGATGAACCCGGGCGGTACCGGGAGGCCCTCCGATGTCATCGTGGCGAGCGAGGCGCCCTTCCCGCCGCTCAGGGCCACCTCTCGGGCCCGCGGGTCGGTGAAGGGCAGCACCAGTGGTTCGGTCACGGCTGTCGTCCTCCTTCTCAGATGTGGGCGGAGAGGTCGCGGACGGCGCGGTGCTCGGAGGAGCGCTCGAAGCCCTCGAGGATCTCCACCTGGCCGGTCGAGCCGTTGACCCTGATGCGGTCACCGGTCTTGATACGGCGCGTCGCGTCAGAGGTTCCGACGACGGCGGGGATCGAGAACTCCCGGGAGACCACCGCGGGGTGGGAGGCCATGCCGCCGGCGTCCGTGACGAGGCCGCCGATCTTGGTGAACAGGACGACCCAGGCCGGCGAGGTCATGCGGCACACGACGATCTCGCGCTTCTGGACCTGGTCGAACTCCTCTGGAGAGACCACGACGCGGGCGGTGCCCTCGACGACCCCGGACGACGCGGGCAACCCGGTGACGAGGTCCTCCGACTCCGGAGGCTTGCGCTCGAGCTTCTCGGGGAACGCCCACAGCGACCAGTAGGGGAAGGCGACCTGCTCCGGGTCGGCCGTGCCCACCCAGTCACGCGGGCGGATCTCGTAGGCGTCCTCACGTGCGTCCCGACGGTCGGAGACGAGCTCGGCGGCGTCGCCGGGGTAGCCGCCGGCCATGACGGCGCGCAGCTCGTTGTACCGCAGGTACATCACGTCCTCCGGGTCCGTGAGCACCCCCGCCTCGACAAGCTTGCGGCCGATCGCGACGAGCACGATGCGCACGCGCGCGTTCGTGCCCTGGTCGATGTAGAAGTGATGGTCCGGGGTGAGCGGGTTCATCTTCAGGCTCAGCTCGAGCGCGGAGGTCAGTCTGTCTCGCGCCTCGCCCTCGGGGACGCCCTCCATGACCTCGCGCTTCGCCGCCTCGAGGTCCTCGGCGACGGCCTTGATCTCGGCGGGGAAGTCGTAGTCGTTCTCCAGATACCCGCGGACCGCCTCGACGATCGGGGCCGGGTTCTCCCGCCACGTCTTGAAGGAGAACTCGTGAGCCCACATGGACTTGTAGCCGTAGACCTTCTGGTACGGCTCAAGCTGGTCGGCGATGAAGGCGCGGCCGGCCTCAGTTTCCTTCAGCGCGGCGAGGATGTCCGTGGCGGTCGCCTTCTCGAAGGCCTCCGCTACAGGGCCGCCGTCGGCCTTGATCTTCTCCTTCATCTTCCACAGCTCGTTGATCGAGTCCCAGTTGCGGTTCTCGGTCGAGCTCTGCAGCCGGCCCATCAGGGCGGAATGGTCACCCTCTCCCTTGGCCTCCGCGATCGCCGCGTTAAGCGCCGTCGTGGAGGAGAACTGGGCGAAGTTAAGCACCCAGTGGATCTGCCAGTGCCGGTCGTGCATGTCGATGACGTCCTCGAGGAGGATCGCCAGCTCCAGCAGGCTCGCGCCGTCGTGGTCGTAGTTGTCGAACCGCTCGAAGTTGCGCTCCATCTCGGGACGAAGACGCTCGCGCCACCACACGAGGAAGTTGTCGGCGTAGTAGGGGAGCGTCCACCCCAGGTACGCGCCGATCTGGTTCGGATACTCCGGGTCCAGCGGGACACGCGGGGTGTAGCGCGCGCCGAACTCGTTGCCCTCGGCGTGCAGGCCCGCCTTGGCCGGCACCGCGGCGGTGTACACGTACCCGTTGATGATCTTCATGATCCAGTCGGAGGCGAACGGGGTGCCGAACCGCCGGAACATGTAGTCGCACTTGAGCCACCAGCCCCCGATGTCCGCGTACATCGGCGAGATCGGGTTGGGGATGTGCAGGTCGTCGTGCACCCAGAAGAGGTCCTTCTGGCCGTCCTCCCACTCGACGGGGAAGTCGTCGTCACCGAAGAACGTCGGGACAGAGGGCGTGCTGTCGGTCATGAACCCACTCCATCGTTGGTCTTGCGCCTGGCCGGACGGCCTGGCGGTTCACCGATATGCGAATATCGATGATTGCGGAGTGGCGCCCGTCACGTCAAGTGGTTCCCAAGCTCACGTTTCGCGCGTTTCCTCCTTGACGGCCGGTCTCGCGATCATCGATAATCGGTTGCTCCGGTACTGTGCGGTGACGGACCAGAAGGGGGAAGTCCCATGGAACAGCCCATCGTGCGCACCGTGCTGCGCGAGGAGATCAAGGCTCGAATCATCGAGCGAATCGTCGACGGCACGTACGGGCCGGGGGACCGGATCGTCGAGAGCCAGCTTGCGAAGGAGTTCGGCACGAGCCAGGCGCCCGTGCGCGAGGCCCTGCGTGACCTCGAGGGACAGCACCTCATCGAGAGCAGGCCGCACAAGGGCGCTCGCGTGCGCGAGCTGTCGCCGGAGCGGCTCTTCCAGGTCTATCCCGTCCGGGCCGCCCTGGAGGAGCTGGCGGCGCAGGAGGCGGCGTCCAGGATGACCGACGACGTGCTCGACGCTCTCGCCGTGGAGGTCGAGGCCATGCGCGAGGCCGCGAGCGACAACGACCCGCGCGCACAGATGGTCCACGACACGAGGTTCCACGAGATCATCGTCGAGACGGCCGGCAACGAGGTCCTCCTGGACACCTGGCGGGCCCTGCGAGTGGAGACCGGCACGCTGGTCAGCGTCATCAGGTCCGAGTGGGACCTGCACATGGTCTGCGAGATGCACCGCCCGGTCCTGCAGGCGCTCCGGCTGCAGGACCCGGCCCTCGCCGGCTCCGAGGCGCGCGCCCACATCGAGTTCTTCGGGAACCTGGTCCGTCGGCACTCCGATCCGGTCGGCGCCAACGCTCCCGCCCGGCCGTAAGCCGCCACCACCACGCTTCGACGCACAGAGAGGTACGTCCATTGGAGAAGGTCACCGACAACGTCTTCGTCGAGACGAAGGTCCGAGGAAGCAACCCCGCCTACGTCGTCACCTCCGACGGGACCGTCGTCATCGACACCCCGCAGCTGCCGACCAGAGCGGTCGCCATGAGGAAGGAGGTGGAGAGTTGGGGGCCCGTCCGGTACGTCATCAACACCGAGCATCACGTCGACCACATCTTCGGCAACTACTACTTCCGCGGTGCGGGGACCGTCGTCCACCACCAGGGCGTGTATGACAACTTCATGACGGTCTACCCCGAGCTGGACCCTTTCGAGTACGCCCGGGAAGCGCTGCCGGACGACCCGGGCGGTGAGGAGCTCTTCCCGGACAGGGACGAGTACTACCGCGACCCCAACAAGGGCCAGGTCGTCTTCACAGGCGACCTGACCCTGCGGGTCGGCAACCACACCTTCAACCTCCTGCACACCCCTGGTCACACACCGGGCCAGATCGCCGTCCACGTCCCGGAGGAGCGCGTCGTCTTCACCGGAGACACGATCTTCAACGACTGTCAGACGTGGCTCATGACGTCCGACGTGGACGAGTGGCTGAGGTCCCTGGACCGGATCAGGTCGCTCGACGTCGACCATGTCGTCCCCGGGCACGGTCCCGTGACAACCCTCGGCTACGTCAACAAGCAGCGGGCCATCCTCATGGAGTGGAAGAGCGCCGTGGCCGACGCCATCGCCCAGGGCTGGAGCCGTGAGGAGACGATCGAACGGGTGAACTTCGCGGACCGGTTCCCTGTCGACGTCGGCCAGGAGTACATGATGGACTACATCCAGTCCCTCAACGCCGGATCCCTGTACGACAAGCTCATCGCGGTCCCGGCGAAGGTCTACTAGGTGCCGGTCCGGGGCCGCGTCCCCTTCCCGGATCCGCGACATGATCGAGGCGCCGGTGCGCGGTTCGGTGGACGCAGATGCCGCGGGTCGGCATGCTCGGGCCATGGAGCCAACGGAGGTCTTCGCCAGCCCGTCCGCCGTGACGACCGCTCTGGAGACCACCGGCTACCTCGCCGACCCGGGTCTGGCCACCGTCACGTACCTCGCGCACCAGCTCTCCCGGCCGCTGCTGCTGGAGGGCGAGCCCGGCACCGGCAAGACGGCCCTGGCCGAGGCGCTCGCCGAGGTGCTCGGCCGGCCCCTGATCCGCCTGCAGTGCTACGAGGGCATCGACGCCACCCAGGCGCTGTACGACTGGGACTTCCCGCGCCAGATCCTCCACCTGCGCGCCGTGGAGGCGCTCGCCGCCGCCCGCGCGCGGGCCGTCCCCGTCAACGGCCGGAGCGGCGACGACCTCACCGATAGCGCGCCCGCCCCGCCCACCGCCCAGGACCTCGAGGCCGAGCTGTTCGACGAGCGGTTCCTGCTGGCCCGGCCCGTCCTGCGCGCGTTGCGCGAGAGCCCCTGCGTGCTCCTCGTCGACGAGATCGACCGCGCCGACGACGAGTTCGAGGCTTTCCTCCTCGAGGTCCTGTCCACGTGGCAGGTGACCATCCCGGAGCTCGGCACGGTCGCCGCCGCGCGGCCACCGTTCGTGGTGCTGACCTCCAACCGCACCCGCGAGCTGCACGACGCCCTCAAGCGTCGCTGCCTCTACCACTGGATCGACCACCCGGGCCTGGCACGCGAGCTGGCGATCGTGCGGACGCGCCTGCCGGGGGTCGACCCCGCCCTGTGCGAGCAGGTCGTCAACCTGGTCCAGGCACTGCGAGGCCAGGGCGAGCTCATCAAGGCGCCGGGCGTCGCCGAGACGCTCGACTGGGCCCGCGCGCTCGCGGCGCTCGGCACCAGCGAGGTCGACGTGGAGTCGGCGGCCCGGACCCTCGGGACGGCCGTGAAGTACCGGGAGGACGCCGAACGGGTCCGCCAGCTCCTCGACAAGATGCTCACCCGGTAGGCCGGCATGTGGACCGCGACCGAGACCCTGCTGGGCCTGGCCCGTGCCCTGCGCGCCGCCGGGCTGCCCGTCACCGCCGACCGGGAACGCTCCTTCCTCCAGGCCGCGGCCCTCGTCACCCTCGACGACCGCTCCGGCGTGTACTGGGCCGGCCGCGCCACGATGACCGCCGACCCCGCCGACGCCCCCGTCTACGACCAGGTCTTCACCGCCTGGTTCGGCGGCACCGCCATGCACCTGACCCCGCGCCCGCGTCCGCCGTCGTCCACGACGCCGCAGGCGTCCCTGACCCCGACCGCCGACGGCGAGGGCGGGGCGGGGGAGCCGCTCTCCGCCGCCGCGTCGGGGACCGAGGTGCTCCGCCACCGCGACGTCGCCACGCTCGCCGCCGCCGAACGGGCCCAGCTCGCCCGACTCTTCGCCACCCTGCGGCCCCGGCCGCCGGCTCGCCGCGCCCACCGGCACGTGCCCGCGCGCACCGGCGCCGTCGACGGGCGGGCCACCCTGCGGGCGCAGCTGCGCCGCATGGGCGAGCCCGGCCCTGTGCACCACCGGCGCCGGTCGACCACGCCCCGCCGGGTGGTCGTCCTGCTCGACGTCTCCGGCTCGATGGCCCCCTACGCCGACTCGCTGCTGCGCCTGGCCCACACCATGGTGCGCGCGGCCCCGCGCACCACCGAGGTCTTCACCCTCGGCACGCGGCTGACCCGGGTGAGCGCCGCCCTGGGCGAGCGCGACGTCGAGCGCGCCCTCGCCGCGGCCGGCGAGGCCGTCCCGGACTGGTCCGGCGGGACCCGCCTGGGGGAGACCCTCGGCGCGTTCCTGGACCGGTGGGGCCGGCGGGGCACCGCGCGCCAGGCCGTCGTCGTCATCTGCTCGGACGGCTGGGAGCGGCAGGGCCCGGACCTGCTCGCCGAGCAGATGCGCCGCCTGCACGCTCTCGCGCACACGGTCGTGTGGGCGAACCCGCACCGCGGAAGGCCGGGCTACCGGCCGGTCCAGGCCGGTATCGTCGCGGCCCTGCCGCACGTCGACGTCTTCGTCCCCGGCCACTCGCTGGCCAGTTTCACCGAGCTGCTGGAGGTGGTGGGCAGTGCGTGACGTTCTCGACGAGCTCCTGGGGTGGTGGCAGGCCGGCAAGGAGGTGGCGATGGGGACCGTCGTCGCCACCTTCAGCTCCGCGCCGCGGCCGCCCGGTGCGGCGATGCTGGTCGGTCCGGGCGGGGAGGCGGTCGGCTCCGTCTCCGGCGGCTGCGTCGAGGGTGCCGTCTACGCCACCGGCGAGGAGGTGATCGCCTCCGGCACCCCGACCCTCGAGCGGTACGGCGTCAGCGACGAGTCCGCCTTCGCCGTCGGGCTGACCTGCGGCGGCATCCTCGACGTCTTCGTCGAACGGGTCTCGCAGGCCGACTTCCCCGAGCTCGGGGACGTGGCCGACGACGTGCGGTCGGGGCGGCCCGTCGCCGTCGCCACCGTCGTGACGCACCCCGACCCGGGCCGCGTGGGCCGCCGCCTCGTCATCCGCCCCGAGGGCGCCCCCGTCCAGGGCGGCCTGGGGTCGGACCGCGCCGACGACGCCGTGACCGACGACGCCCGGGGCCTCCTGGCCGCCGGACGCACCGAGACCCTCGAGTACGGGCCCGACGGCGAGCGTCGCGGCCAGGGCATGCGCGTGTTCGTCTCCTCCTACGCCCCTCGCCCGCGGATGCTCGTCTTCGGGGCGATCGACTTCGCGGCCGCCGTCGCCGGGATCGGGGCCTTCCTCGGCTACCAGGTCACGGTGTGCGACGCGCGCCCCGTCTTCGCCACCGCGTCCCGGTTCCCGCACGCCCACGAGGTCGTGGTGCGCTGGCCGCACGAGTACCTCGCGGAGGAGATCGCGGCCGGCCGGGTCGACTCCCGCACGGTCGTCTGCGTCCTCACGCACGACCCGAAGTTCGACGTCCCGCTGCTCACCGCCGCGCTGACGGGGCCGGACGTCGCCTACGTCGGGGCGATGGGCAGCCGCCGCACGCACACCGACCGCCTGCGGCGGCTGCGGGAGAACGGGCTGACCGAGCAGCAGCTGTCCCGGCTCTCCTCCCCGGTGGGGCTCAACCTCGGGGCGCGCACGCCGGAGGAGACCGCGGTGAGCATCGCCGCGGAGATCATCGCCCTGCAGTGGGGCGGCGACGGCGAGCGGCTCACCGAGACCTCCGGCCCGATCCACCAGCACGCGGCGGCGTTCGTGGACGACGCGGAGCCGCGGCTCGACGAGGACGCCGAGCTCGCGGCGATCCAGGACGAGGCCGAGCTCGCGGCCGTCGCGGAGGCGGCCTCGGACGACGACGACCGTGACCCGGACGACGACGGCGCCATGACCCGCTCGTGACCGTCGTGTGTGATCCGGGTCACCGAAATGCTTGCCCGTTCCGGCGATGCCCGACATGATCCGAGGTGACGACGACGTCCCTACCTGGAGGATCCATGACCCGCATCAGCGTGACTGTCGACGGCACCCGGTACACCGACGAGGTCGAACCCAGGACGCTCCTGGTCCACTACCTGCGTGAGACGCTCGGGAAGACCGGGACGGTGATCGGGTGCGACACCTCGAACTGCGGCGCCTGCACCGTCCACCTCGACGGCCGCTCCGTGAAGTCCTGCAACGTCCTCGCCGTCCAGGCCGACGGGCGCGAGGTCACCACCATCGAGGGGCTCGCCACCGACGGCGAGCTCCACCCCGTCCAGCAGGCGTTCCACGACTGCCACGCCCTGCAGTGCGGCTACTGCACGCCCGGCATGATCATGCAGGCCGCCGACCTGATCGCCCACACCGAGGACCTCACCGAGGAGAAGATCCGCGAGGGCATGGAGGGCAACCTCTGCCGGTGCACCGGCTACCACAACATCGTCAAGGCCGTGCAGCAGGCGGCCGCCCGCCCCGTGCCCGTCATGGAGGTGCAGCCGTGACCGCCGTCGAGGACCGCCCGACCACCGAGGTCGGCGCCGCCCGGAAGCGCAAGGAGGACCGCCGGCTCATCACCGGCCGCACCCGCTGGACGGACAACATCGTGCTGCCCGGCATGCTGCACCTGTCGATGGTGCGCAGCCCGTTCGCGCACGCGCGGATCACGTCGGTCGACACCGCCGCGGCCCGGGAGTCCGACGGCGTCGTCGCCGTCCTGACGGGGCGCGACGTGGCCGACGTGCAGGGCTCTCTGCCCAACGCCTGGCCGATCACCCCGGACCAGAAGGCTCCACCGCACCCGGCGGTCGCCGTCGACCGCGTGGCCTTCGCCGGCGAGATCGTCGCCGTGGTGGTCGCGCGCAGCGCGGCCGCCGCCCGGGACGCGGCGGAGCTGGTGGACGTCGACTACGAGGAGCTGCCCGCCGCCGTCGACCTCAAGGAGGCGGCAGCTGGCGCGGTGCTCGCCCATCCGGACCTCGGCACCAACGTCTCCGCCGTGTGGACGTTCGACTCCGCGCAGGCCGGGACTGGCTCGGACGTCGAGGACGCCATCCGTGACGCCGAGGTGCTCGTGGAGCGGGAGTTCCGCCAGCAGCGCCTCATCCCGTCCTACATGGAGCCACGCTCCACGGTCGTCGACCCCACGGGCGAGCAGTTCACCATGTGGTCCGCCACCCAGGTGCCGCACATCCTGCGGCTCATGCTCGCCCTCACCCTGGGCGTGCCGGAGTCGAAGGTCCGGGTCATCGCCCCCGACGTCGGAGGCGGGTTCGGCGGCAAGCTGCAGGTCACGCCGGAGGAGGTCATCACCTTCCTCGCGGCCCGTCACACCGGGAAGCCGTGCAAGTGGACCGAGACGCGCAGCGAGTCGCTGCTCTCCGGCCACCACGGCCGCGACCAGTGGCAGAAGCTCACCCTCGCCGCGCGCAAGGACGGCACCGTCACCGGCCTGAAGGTGGAGCTGACCGCGGACATGGGCGCCTACCTCGGGCTCGTCACCTCGGGGGTGCCCATCCTCGGCGCGTTCATGTTCAACGCGATCTACAAGTTCCCCGCGTACCACTTCACCTGCACCAACGTCTTCACCAACAAGACGTGGACGGACGCCTACCGCGGTGCGGGCCGGCCCGAGGCCACCTTCGCGATCGAGCGGATGATGGACGAGCTCGCCGTCGAGCTGGGCATGGACCCGCTGGAGGTGAGGGAGAAGAACTGGATCAGGCACGAGGAGTTCCCGTTCACCACCGTGGCCGGGCTGGAGTACGACTCGGGCAACTACGAGGCGGCGACGGCGCGGGCCAAGGAGCTCTTCGGCTACGACGGGCTGCGCCGGGAGCAGGCGGAGCGGCGGGCGAGCGGCGACCCGGTCCAGCTGGGCATCGGCATCTCCACCTTCACGGAGATGTGCGGGCTGGCGCCCTCCCGGGTGCTCGGCGCGCTGAGCTACGGGGCCGGCGGCTGGGAGCACGCCTCCATCCGGATGCTGCCCTCGGGGAAGGTCGAGGTCATCACGGGGTCCTCCCCGCACGGCCAGGGGCACGAGACCGCCTGGAGCCAGATCGTCGCCGACCGGCTGGGCGTGCCGTTCGACGACGTCGAGGTCCTGCACGGCGACACCCAGATCTCCCACAAGGGGCTGGACACCTACGGCTCCCGCTCCCTCGTCGTCGGCGGCCAGGCCGTGGTCAAGGCCGCCGACAAGGTGATCGAGAAGGCGCGGCCGCTCGCCGCGCACGTCCTCGAGGCGGCCGAGGAGGACCTGGAGTTCGCGGGCGGGAAGTTCCAGGTCAAGGGCACCGACACCGCGATCGGGCTGACCGACCTCGCCCTGGCCGTCTTCGGCGCCCACGACCTGCCCGACGGGATGGAGCCGAGCCTCGACGCCGACGCCACGTTCGACCCGGTGAACTTCTCCTACCCGCACGGCACCCACCTGTGCGCGATGGAGGTCGACACCGAGACCGGGCAGTCGAAGATGCGCAGCTACGTCTGCGTGGACGACGTCGGCACGATCGTCAACCCGCTCCTCGTCGAGGGACAGATCCACGGCGGGCTGGTGCAGGGCATCGCGCAGGCGCTGTGGGAGGAGGCCGTCTACGACGAGCAGGGCACCCTCGTGACCGGCTCGTTCGTCGACTACACGCTCCCCACGACGGCCGACACGATCTCCTTCGTCACCGACAACACGGTCACGCCGTCGACGACGAACGATCTCGGCACCAAGGGCGTCGGCGAGGCAGGCACCATCGCCTCGACCCCCGCCGTCGTCAACGCCGTGCTCGACGCCGTCCGGCACCTCGGGGTCGACGACATCACCATGCCGCTCACCCCGGCGAAGGTGTGGCGGGCCGTCCAGGACGCCGGTGCCACCGGAAAGGGCGCTCACGCCGACGGCGGAGCCTCCGCCGTCGGGGCCTCCGCGGCGCGGGCGAGCGCGGCGGACGGACCGGACGCCATGGCCGAAGCGATCCGCGCGGGCACGACGGCCGGCACGGACTCCGGAGCCGCCCCGGCCGGACCGACCGCCGGCACCGCGCCCGACGACCCCGGCCGGCCCGAGGCGCCACCGCACTTCGCGCCCGGCCAGCCCAACCAGGACGACCCGGAAGGTGGTGCGCGATGATCCCCGCGACGTTCGACTACGTGGCGCCCGCGAGCCTCGAGGAGGCTCTCGCGACGCTGGCCGAGCACGGCGACGACGCCAAGGTGATCGCCGGCGGGCAGTCACTGCTGCCCGTGCTGCGGATGCGGCTGAACACCCCTGAGGTGCTCGTGGACCTGAGCCGGGTGCCCGGCCTCGCCGGGATCACCGACGCCGGCGACCACCTGCGGGTCGGGGCGATGACCACCTACCAGCAGCTCCTCGACGACCCCTCGGTGGCCGAGCACGCAGGGGTCCTCGTCAAGGCGGTCACCACGGTCGCCGACCCGCAGATCCGCCACCGCGGCACGCTCGGCGGGGCGCTGGCCCACGCGGACCCGGCCGGTGACGTCGGCGCCCCGGTCCTCGCCCTCGACGCGACGATGGTCATCGGCGGGCCCGGCGGGGCCGAGCGGCGGGTGCCCGCGACCGAGTTCTTCGTCGACCTCTTCGAGACGGCGGTCGGCGAGGGGGAGGTGCTCGTCGCGATCGAGATCCCCAAGCACACCGGCTGGGGGAGCGCGTACGAGAAGTTCGTCCGCGTCGCCCACCAGTGGGCGATCGTCGGGGTCGCCGTCACCGCCCGCGCCGAGGGCGGAACCATCGCGGAGGCGCGGGTGGCGCTGACGAACATGGGCTCGACGCCGGTGCGCGCCCACGACGTCGAACGCGCACTCCTCGGCGTCGCGGCCACGGCGGAGAACCTCCGGGACATCTGCGCGCGGGTGGGGGAGGGGACGCAGCCACCGTCCGACCTCAACGGCGACGCCGACTACCGCCGGCACCTCGCCGGCGTGCTCACGCGCAGGGCTGTCCTGTCGGCCGTGGGCGCGGGAGCCTGAGCCGATGGAGCTGACGCACTCCTTCACCGTCCCGGCCGACCCGGACCGGGCGTGGCAGCTGCTCACCGACCTGCACCGGGTGGGCAGCTGCTTCCCCGGCGCGACGGTCACCGAGGCCGACGCCGAGCAGTTCTCCGGGACCGTCAAGGTCAAGCTCGGGCCCATCGCCCTGACGTACGCGGGGTCCGGGAAGTTCGTCGAGCGCGACGACGCCGGACACCGGGCCGTCATCGAGGCCCGGGGCAAGGACAGGCGCGGCAACGGCACCGCGTCGGCGACGGTGACGGTGTCGCTGACCGGCGACGGCAACGGCACCCGGGCGGAGGTCCTCACGGACCTGTCGGTCACGGGCAAGCCGGCCCAGTTCGGCCGGGGCGTGATGCAGGACGTCTCCGACAAGCTGCTCGGGCAGTTCGTCGCCTGCATCGAGGGTCAGTTCGCGGAGAGCGGCGACGGTGAGGCCACGCGCACCCGTCCGGCGGTGCCGGCTGCCGTCTCCGCCGGCGCCGGGGACGGTGCCACCGCGGAGCCGGACGGCGGGACGGGCGCGGAGTCGGACGCGGCGGCGTCCGACGGCGTTCCGGTGACGTCACCGCCGCGGGCGGCCCCGTCACCCTCGCCGCAGGCGGCGCCGGCGGAGCGACCGCAGCGCGCCGCCGACGGCGCCCCGCGTCCCGCGCCCTCCTCCGCGCCGCGCCGGGAACCGACCGCGACGCCGCCGGGCGACGACGCCATCGACCTCGGGTCCGCCGTCCTGCCCGTGCTGCTCCAGCGGTACGCGGGGGCGCTCGCCGTCGGGGTCGCGGGGTTCGCGGCCGGCGTCCTCGTCGGCCGGGCCGGCCGCCGCTGAGCGCGGCACGCCCTCGGGCCGCCTCGGTCGGCGCCGCGCCGTCAGGTCCGGCCCGAGGGCGCCCCCGACGTGGCGTCAGCCTCGGCCGACGGCGGCCCCGACCTGCCGGACGGCCCAGTCGGTGACCAGCCTGACCACGCGGTCGTCGAGCGGCCGGCGCACCTCCTTCTTGTAGGCGCTCAGTGACGCAGGTCCGTCCTGACGGCGCAGGATGTGGGTGACGTCAGGGACCTCGTGCGTCTCCACGGCAGCCGGCACGGTGCTCGCGATGGTGGCGAGGTCGCCGACCGGCGTCTGGAGGTCCTTGGTGCCCGTGACCGCCAGGACGGGGACGTGGATGCGGGCGAGGTCGACGCGCGGGTCGTAGGCCATGAACTCCCGGTGC
Organism: Georgenia soli; assembly: GCF_002563695.1. Taxonomy (NCBI): domain Bacteria; kingdom Bacillati; phylum Actinomycetota; class Actinomycetes; order Allobogoriellales; family Allobogoriellaceae; genus Georgenia; species Georgenia soli. The sequence continues at coordinate 3,692,565 of NZ_PDJI01000004.1, forward strand.
CAGCGGGCGTTGAGCCGGGTGCCGTCGACGCGGGCCACGTCCGTCGTCGTCGCCCTGATCGTCCGGTGGTTCTTCGCGACCCGCTTCTCCAGGTCGGTGCGCATCAGTCGCAGGACCGCACGCACCGCAGCGGGCAGCGTCGGCGCGATCTGGCGGGCCTGCCAGCGCAGCAGCTCCTCCCCGGGCGTCGCCGAGCCGGAGAGGAGAACCACCCCGGCGGGCACGCCCGAGCGTGCCGCGACCATGCCGGCGAGCAGCGCCCCCTCGCTGTGACCGAGCACCAGCACGCGCTCGGGATCGACGCCGGGCGCGGCGGCGAGCACCTCGAGCGCGGCCTCGGCGTCGTCCGCGCCGTCGAGGAACCCGGCGCTGCGGAACTCCCCGGTGCTGGCGCCCACGCCGCGCTTGTCGTAGCGCAGGGTCGCCAGGCCGGCGCCGGCCAGCGCCCGCGCGAGCTGCCCGGTGACGTCCAGGGGAAGCCTCTTGACGTTGGAGTCCCGGTCCACGGGGCCGGAGCCCGGAACGAGGAGGACCGCCGGGAACGGGCCCGCCCCCTCCGGGACGGTGAGGGTCCCGGCCAGGATGTGCTCGCCGGAGCGGATGCTGATCTCGGCCGTGTCGGTCCGTGTCGCGGTCATGTCGGTCCTTCGGGGAGTGCCAGCGGCTCGGGCGCCGCCGGTCTGGCGCTGCTATCGTTCCCACAAGTGAGAACGGTGTCATCGTTCCCGAGGAGGAGATGGGCTCGTGCGCCCGACGGAGATCCTTCTGCACCCCGTCCGGCTGCAGGTCGTCCACGCCTTCCTCGGCGGACGCTCGCTGACGACGGCTGACCTGCGCCGGGAGCTTCCGGAGGTCCCGGCCGCCACCCTGTACCGCCAGGTCGCGGCGCTGGTGGCGGGCGGGGTGCTCGAGACGGTCGCCGAACGGCCGGTGCGCGGCGCCGTCGAACGGACCTACCGGCTCGCCGCCGACGCGCCGGTCGCGGTCGGCTCGGAGGACGCGCAGGGCATGAGCCGGCGCGACCACGAGCAGGCGTTCCTCACGTTCGCACTCGGGCTCGTCGCGGACCACGACCGGTACGTCGCCGGGGAGGACGTCGACCTGGCGCGCGACCAGGTGGGCTACCGCCGCGCCGCCCTCCACCTGAGCGACGAGGAGACCGCGCGGCTCGTCGCCGACCTGCGTGCCGTCGTCGCCCCTTACCGCGAGCTGCCGCCGGCGCAGGGGAGGAGGCGGCGGATCCTCGCCACCGTGCTGCTGCCCGCCGACCCGCCCGAGACGGTCAGTGGATGCCCGCCATCTTCCGGGTGATCCACCGGTTCATCACGGCGATCACGATGCCGATGACGATGGAGGTACCGCCGAGGAACAGGAAGTAGGGCACCTCGTTGTTCGGGTCGTAGAACCGTGCGAGCCAGCCGGCGGCGGCGGAGCCGACGGCGACGGAGAGGAAGAACAGCGCGATCATCTGCGTGTGGAACGCCCGGGGCGCCAGCTTCGTGGAGAGTGACTGCCCCACCGGCGAGAGGAACAGCTCGGCCATCGTGAACAGGAACAGGATCAGCACCAGCCAGAGCAGCGGCGTGCTGTTCGCGCCCCCGCCGGCATAGGGGATGAAGAGCAGGAACGCGACGCCCATCACCATGGTCCCGATCGCGAACTTCCACGGGGAGGTCGGCTGGCGCGGCCCCATGCGCTGCCACATCGCCGCGAAGACGCCGGCGAAGATGATGATGAAGATGGGGTTGATGGACTGCACCCAGCTCGGCGGCATGGTCCAGCCGAAGAACGTGCGGTCCAGGCGCTGGTCGGCGTAGACCGAGACCACCGTGAACTGCTGCTGGAAGAGCGACCAGAACGCGGCGCTGGCGATGAACATCGGGATGAACGAGACGACGCGGCCGCGCTCGATCTCGTCGATCTTGCGCGAGCGCAGCATGAGGGTGAACAGCGCCACCGCCGCGAGGAGCGTCAGGACGACGACGATCGCGGCGAGACGTTCAGCGGTGATGACACCGAGCAGGGAGAGGGCGGCGACCACCACGACGACGGCGATCGCGACGCCCGCGTACCGCACGCGCTGGTTCGTGGGCAGCGGGTTGGTGACCTCGTGGCCCGCCGACCCGATGGTCGAGCGGCGCAGGATGAGGTACTGCACCAGACCCGCAGCCATGCCGAGGGCCGCGAGCCCGAAGCCCCAGTGGAAGCCCTGCATCTTCCACAGCAGGCCGGTGAGCAGCGGACCGATGAGGGCACCGAGGTTGACGCCCATGTAGTAGATGGAGAACCCGGCGTCGCGCCGTGTGTCGTCCGGCTCGTACATGTCGCCGAGCACGGAGCTGGTCGTCGCCTTGAGTGTCCCGGAGCCGAACGCGATGCAGACCAGGCCGATCCCCACCCCCAGGAAGCCGGGAACGACGGCCAGCGAGATGTGCCCGCACATGATGAGGACGGCGGCGCCCAGCAGCGTGTGCTCGGCGCCGAAGAGCCGGTCGGACACCCAGGCGCCGAGGATGGCCGAGAGGTACACCAGCCCGCCGTACGCACCGACGATCGAGGTCGCTGCCGCCTCGGAGAGGCCCAGCCCGCCCTGGGTGGCGGAGTAGTACAGGTAGAAGATGAGGATGCCCTGCATCCCGTAGAAGCTGAACCGCTCCCACATCTCCACGCCGGCGAGGTTCGCCAGGCCGGGCGGGTGACCGAAGAACGAGCGGGGCTTTCCCTGCGGGGCGCCGGGGTCCGGCAGGGGGGTCGTGGGTGCGGGTGCGTCGCGGTCCACCAGACGAGAGTCGCACGCGTACCGGCGGTGCGCTACCCCGGGCGATGGCGGCACCGCCGAGCCCGCTCCGGTCCCGCGCCCCGACGGCGGACGCGCATGTCCGTCGTCCGCCGCCCCTGGCCACCCCGTCGCGGCCCGACGGCGCCCGTGCGGTCCGCGCGCACGGGCGCCGTCGTCTCAGCGGTCGCCGAGGACCGCGAGGGTCGCTACGACCCGAGCGTCGCCGTGACCTTGAAGCGCTCGGCGAGCTCGACGTCGACCGCGGTGACGTGGGCGCCGGCGAAGGTCTGCTTCTTCAGGTCGATCGTCCGGTTGCGGTACCGACCCAGCATCGACTCGATGATGCCGCCGGCGAGCTTGCCGATCATGCCGCCCGCCTTCGCCGTCAGCTCCTCGACGTGGACGACCATGTCCTCGTCCAGCCGGAGCTGGGCGTGCCCGGTGACGTTGGCGGAGGCGATCCCCTTCGTCACCTTGGCCTCGAGGTCCACGCTCCAGCGGTTCGGGCCCGTGGTCCGCGGGGTGACCTTGACGTCCTTGATCGTGACGCCCTTCTTCTTCCCCACCTCGGCGGCCACGGTCGTGGCGGCGGCGCTGACGGCGGCGACCTCTCCCTCGACCACCGCGCGGCCGGAGGTCGAACCGGTGGTGGACCGCTCGTCACGGAACGCGAGCCAGAGCTGGGCCGAGTCGTCGTGCAGCCACGTGGCGGGCACGTGGTTCGCCTCCACCTGCACGGAGACCGGGGCGCCGAAGGCGGTCACCGGCTGCCCGACGAGGGTGAACGACTGCAGCTCGGCGGGCGTGCCGCCGGCGGTGGACCGCGGCGGGCGCAGGCTGATCGACGTGCGGGAGAGGTAACGGTTGTCGATGACGCTGCCGGAGAGGTCGACGTTGAGGACGTCGACCGCGTCCGGGGAGGTCATCTCCGCGGTGACGGTGACGTCGCTCTCGCGCAGGTGCAGGGAGTCGCGGAGCGACCCGGCGACCCGCCGGGCGAGGTCGTCACCATCGACCGGGATCTCACCGGCGCCTGCAGGGATCATGTGTGCTCCTCATGAATTCGGGTCGCCGCATCGTGCGACCGCTGGGCTCGACGAAAGTCCCGTCGATGCTACGCAGCCGGAGCGGCGCCCGCGCCACCGGGGGGCCGCCCCGCCGTGGCTCCGCCTCCTCGTCCTGCCGCGCCGGCAGAGGCCCGAGGTCAGTCCGGCCCCACGTGGGCGACCACCCAATCGGCGAGCGGCCGGAGCTCCCCCCACATCTGCTGCACGTGGTCCAGAGCCTCGGGGGTGGGCAGCCACTCCGGCGTGCCGACGTTGGTGACCGCCATCAGCTCCTTCCGTCGCAGCAGGTCGATGCGGGGGTGGTCGGCCGGGTAGCCGCGGGGCCGGGTCTTCAGTGCGGCGCCCTCGATGACGTATCCCCGGCCGACGAGGGAGGAGACGATGCCCTCCAGCGCGGCTCCGGCGTCGGAGGCGACCGCATTGCGGAAGCGGTCGGTCTGGGCGGGGGAGTGCGCGCGGAAGCCGCCGCCGACGGTGAGCCCGTCGGCGTCGAGCGCGACGTAGTAGCCGAGGGCGGGCGCGGGACCGGCGGTCGCCCCCTGGTGGGTCTTGTACGGCGACCTGTCCCGGGCGAACCGCAGGTCGCGATAGGGACGGAAGACCACGGCGGGGCCGAACTCGGGCTCGAGCGCAGCGACGAGCGCGCGCATGGGGCCCTGCACGTCGTGCTCCCAGCGCTCCTTGTTGGCCGCCCAGAAGTCGCGGGTGTTGTGACGCTCGAGCTCGGCGTAGAACTGCGGGCCCCAGGCGGGGAAGCCGGTGAAGTCGGCCATGGGTCTCATCATGCCCGGCCGGCAGGAAGTCGAACCCCCATTTCCCTGCGCCCGGTACACCCTCCGCCCTATCCTCGGCAGTGGCTTTTGTCCCACCATCCGTCCAAAACCGGTGGCACGCTTGCGGACGGAAACGGGGCTCGGGGCCAGGCCGTCCTCGTGCTGCGGACGGCCGCCCCGGGGGAGCACGCTCACCCGCGGAAGTGCGACGTGACCCGCCCGGTCACGTGAGGCCACCGCGGGCGGCCGAGCGGGGACGGGGTGGCGCGCCACCCCGTCCCGGACCGCGGCTCGCCCGCCCGCCTGGACGTCACGTCCGAACGGCGGGCTCCTCCCGCCGCGCGGAGTCGCCGGTCCCTCCAGCCGTGCACTGTGGACGACCCGGGCCGCCGCCATGACGTTGTGGATCGCGCCGAACGGTGGCCGCGCCCCAGCCGTAGCGTCCACGGGGACGAAAGGAGAGGGCGATGTCGGGAACGGAAGAGGCCAGGATCGCGGCGTGGCTGGACCAGCAGGCCCAGCTCGTGGGGCAGCACATCCGGGAGACCGGGGTCCACCTGGAGTACGTCATCGGGGACTTCGAGGCCGGGCGGACGTCGTTGTGCTACACGATCGGACTGTTCGGCGTCGGCCACCCCGAGCTGCTGGCCACAGGGCTGAACATGCACAACGCGCAGGGCCTGCTGAACGACCTGTCCCGCCAGGTCTACGAGGGGCGCCAGCTGGTCCCCGGCGAGGTGGTGACGTTCGAGCACTGGCAGCACCGGGTCTTCGTCGAGGAGTCTCCCAACCCCGGCGAGATCGTCTTCGCCGCCAACCTTCACTACCAGCGGCCGGCGGAGCACTCCGTCCCCGTGCTGCAGCTGACCACGGACGACGTCCTCGGCAACTTCCCGTGGGACCCGGGCTACTCGGTGGACGCGTGGCGACAGCCGCGGCCCGGGACGTTCGACGCCTACCTCAGGGAGTGACTCCTCACGGCGCGGTTGACCCACACCGCCGTGACCTCCATGCCGACGCGCTGGTAGAGCCCGAGCGCACCGGTGCGGGAGTCCGTGGCCAGCTCCGAGCGGGTCGCGCCCTGCTCACGGGCACGCTGGAACGCGTCGGCGAGGAGCGCTCTGCCGCGCCGGCAGCCGGTTCGACGCTCCGTGGACGTGACCTTCGGCCCATACCGGGCGCATCGGACAATGCCATTGTTACGGACGGTGATGAACCCGCGGGGTTCGGGAACGGAGGAGAGACGATGGTGCGACGACTGACCGTGGCGGTGGCCGGAGCGGCGCTGCTGCTGGCGGGCTGCTCCACGGAACCGGCACCGCAGGCGGCCGGGAACGGGGCGGCGACCGCGAGCGAGGCTCCGGCGTCGGGCGTCGACGCCAGCCTCGCGGCCTACGACCTCGACGGTCGGCCGGCGAAGGACGTCATCGACGAGCTCGACCGCCTGCCGGTGGCCGAGCGCCCCGCGGACCTCATGGCGTCCGTCCGCGTCGACCAGCTCGTGGTCTCCACCGGGCAGGAGGAGGCTGCGCTCGAGCTGCCCGAGGACCAGTTCTACCTGTCCGTGGCGCCGTTCGTGGACCAGACGCACGAGTGCTTCTACCACTCGCTCACCACCTGCAAGGGCGAGCTCGGGGGCAAGGACGTCGAGGTGACGATCGTGGACGACGCGGGCGAGGTGCTCGTCGACGAGCAGACCACCACCTACGACAACGGGTTCGTCGGTTTCTGGCTGCCGCGTGACATCGACGGCACGCTGACGGTCTCCTACGACGGCAAGGTCGGCGAGGTGGACTTCTCCACCCGGGAGGACAGCCCGACCTGCGTCACCACGCTGCAGCTGGCCTGACCGCACCCCTCGCCGCTCGTCACAGGAGGATGCCCGCGATCAGGGCGAGCACGGCAAGGGCGGCGATGACCTTGGCGGGGCGCACCCACCAGCCGCCGGGAAAGAGGAGCCACCAGGACGCGACGACCCCCGCCGCGACCGTCAGTGCCGCCGCCAGGTACCAGACCGGCCCGGGGACGTCCGCGCCGGAGCCGGGCTGGTCGGCCCGGGTCCCGGCCACGACGAAGACGAACGACAGCACGCTCGTCACGACGGCGATGGCCGCGAACACCGGGCCGTGGTTGGCCGGGCGGGCAGGGTTGCGCTGCTGCTCGGGCGTCGGCGCGTCCATGGGAAATGATGTGCGCCGGGCCCGCCGGGGGGTCCGGCGCCACGCCGACGACGGGACGTCGAAGTCAGCGTCGTCCGATGCGTAGGGCCGCCGTCCGGGACCGCGCCGTGGACCCGGGTCGCGACAACTGCCGGCCCCACCTAGCCTTCGGGGCGTGAAGAACAACGAAACACCTGTCTCCGACGCCGAGACGAGTCTCGGGGACAGCACCGCGCCGGTCGACGTCGACCGGCTGGTCGCCGGCGCCTTCTTCTTCCGAGAGCTCACCGCCGCCCAGTGGGACGAGTACGTCAGCGCCCGGGTGGCGCTGCGCCGGACCCCCGGCGCGCTGGTCGACGAGCTGGACTTCGTGGCCGAGCTCGTCGAGCGCGACCGCGCGACGGCCTAGCCGACCACCCCCGGTCACCTCCCTCTCCCCAGCTCTCCCGCCGGTCCCCGCCCGGGCCACGGACATGCTGGACAATCGTTCGTAAGTCTGTTCGAATGAGCGCATGCGTTGGGAGGCCCGCGAGCTCGGTGGCACCGACCCGGCGGCGCTCCTGCCGCTGGCGGGCCTGGTCCGTACCGTCCGGACGCCGGACTTCGCCGGGGTCACGTTCCACGAGGTGCTGTGCCGCAGTGCGCTGAACCGCGTGCCGGCCGCCTCCTCCATGCCGTTCGCCTGGACGATCAACCCCACCCGCGGGTGCCTGCACCGCTGCACCTACTGCTTCGCCCGACGCACCCACGAGTATCTCGACCTGGACCCGGGCAAGGACTTCGACACCCAGATCGTCGTCAAGACGAACATCGCCGAGGTGCTGCGCAAGGAGCTGGCCCGCGCGTCCTGGAAGCACGAGCACGTCGCGCTCGGCACCAACTCCGACCCGTACATGCGGGCCGAGGGCCGCTACCGGCTGATGCCCGGCATCATCGCGGCGCTGGCCGAGTCCGGCACGCCGTTCTCCATCCTCACCAAGGGGCCGCTGCTGAGGCGGGACCTGCCGCTCCTCGTCGAGGCCGCCCGCACGGTGGACGTGTCCGTCGCGGTCTCGCTCGCGCTGGTCGACCCCGAGCTGCAGCAGCGCCTCGAGCCGGGTACCCCGACGCCCCGGGCGCGTCTGGACCTCGTCCGCGCCATCACCGACGCCGGGCTGGAGTGCTCCGTCCTCGCCATGCCGATCCTGCCGTGGCTGACCGACTCGGAGGAGCAGCTGGACTCCCTCTACGCGGCTCTCGCCGACGCCGGAGCCTCCGACGTCACCGCGGGTGCGCTCCACCTCCGCCCCGGCGCGCGCGAGTGGTTCCTCGCCTGGCTGGGCCGTGAGCACCCCGCCCTCCTGCCGCGGTACCGGCGCCTCTACGCGGGTGGCTCCTACGCGCCGGCCGACTACCGCAAGTGGCTCGGCGAACGCACCGGGCGGGTCCGCCGTCGGCACGGGTTCGACCGACGGCCGCCTCGACGCTGGGCCCGGTCGCCGGAGCCGGTGCCGACGGCGGCTCCGCCCGCGGCGCTCGAGCCCGCGCAGCTGGCCCTGTTCTGAGGATCGCGCCCGGGATCGCCCGCGCCGCGGTGGCCCGCTACTCGTACCGGCGCGCGGTGGACCGGCGCTGGTCGGTCTCCAGCGCCCGGAAGCGCGCCTCGGCGTGGGCGGGCAGCACCCGTCTTTCCCGCAGGACCCACGGCAGCCCGCGTGCGGCCGCCAGGACGCCCGCGGCCGTCGCCCGGCTGATGCGGAGCTGCCGCAGGACGACGGCGGTCCGGCGCAGCGCAGCCGGCAGCGGGCGCCGGAGCCAGGTGAACCACAGCGTGTTGCGTACGCCGTCACGTAGGCGTTTCGCGGAGTCCCGGACCCTGGAGGCGGCGTGGTGGACCGTCAGGTCCTCGAGGTAGCACAGCTCCCACCCGGCGGCGGCGAGATCGGCCGCCAGCAGCTCCTCCTCGCCGCCGAGCCAGAGCCGCGGGTGGAAGCCGCCCACTGCCTGGAACGCGTCGCGGCGCAGGACGGACGCCCCCGCGAGGAAGCTGCCGAGCGCCGGACCGGGCAGCCCGGGCCGCCCCTGCACGGGCGAGTCGCGCAGCTCCGCGACGATGGGGTCCTCACGCCCGCCCGGCTCGACGACGATCCGGGCGGTGAGCACCGCGACGTCCGGGTGGGCGTCCAGCACGTCGGCGGCGCGGGCGAGGCTGCCCGGTTCCCACCAGGTGTCGTCGTCGCAGAACGCGACGTACGGCGTGTCCAGCCGCGCGACGCCCACGTTGCGGCCGAGGGCGCCGAGGTTGGTGCGGCTGGCGACCAGCTCCACCCACGGGTGGTCGCGGCGGACGGTCTCGGCGGTGCCGTCTGCGGAGCCGTTGTCGACGACGACCACGCGTGGGGCCTCGGGCAGCTGGCGGAGGCGGTGGAGGGTGCGGTCGAGCTCCGTGCGGCGGTTGTGCGTGATGACGACGACGCCGGTGCGAGTGTCGGGGGAAACCATGCCTCCATTCCATCGCGGGTGGAGCGCCTCGGCACTCCTGGGCCCGGGGCAGCGCCCGGACCCGAGGTTGCGGTCGACGCGCGGCCGGTGGGAGCCGCTGCCTAGCGTGGACGGACGCGCGGCGACCGCCACGCACCCGACGACGATGTGGGGAACCGAGATGTCTCTTCTTGGCCGCGCCGCAACCGGCGCAGGAACACTGATCGCCGCCGTCCTCCTGGCGGCCTCCCCGGCCTCGGCCGCACCGTCCGAGCAGGACACCACCTGGATGGTCGCTGCCCACCAGAGCAACCTCGCGGAGATCGCCGCGGGCACGGCCGCCCAGGAACAGGCGGCGAGCGAGGACGTCCGGCAGATGGGTGCCATGCTCATCGCCGACCACCAGAAGCTGGACGCCGACCTGACCGCGGCGGCGCAGCAGCTCGGCGTGCAGCTGCCCGACGCGCCGTCGCCGGAGCAGCAGGCCGCGCTGGCGGAGGTGAAGGCCAAGCAGGGGGAGGCCTTCGACACCGCATGGATCGCCTCCCAGGTCGAGGGTCACCGGATGACCATCGCAGCGACCGAGCAGGAGATCGCCCAGGGCGAGGACGCGACGGTCGTCGGCCTGGCCCGTGCGGCGACACCCGTGGTCCAGGGACACCTGGACCATCTGATGCAGCTGTCCGGTGCGCACGGCGTCCCCGGCGCTGTTCCCGGTGGCATCGCCGAGTCGCCCGGTCCGCTCGCCGGGGTCCTGATCACGGTGGGACTCGCGGCGCTGGCCGGATCGCTGCTGCTGGCGGCGCGCAGGCCCGCCCGGGCGCGCGCCTGAGCCGGAGGTGAGCGGCAGCCGGACGGTCTCGTCGGGGCGAGGCTGGAGCCTGGTCCTGGGAGTGGTGGGCGCAGTCCTCGTGCTCGTCGGCACGCTGCTCCTCGTCCGGCCCCAGGTGGTGGGGGCGCGGCCGTTCGAGGTCGCGACCCCGACCTCGCCGGCCGGTCCGGCGGTCCTGGTCGGCGACGCCGAGTACCGGGCGGGCGAGGTGCCGGCGGCCGTCGCCGTGGCTCCACTCTCTCCGGTCCCGCCCGGCAGGCTCGAGTTCCCGTCCGTCGGCGTGGACGCCGAGGTGGTCCCCGTCGGGGTGCTCCCGTCGGGTGACCTCCAGCTTCCGGAGGACCCTGCGCGGGTCGGCTGGTGGGCCGGCGGCGCCCTGCCCGGCGAGTCGCGGGGCACGGTGGTGCTTGCCGGGCACATGGACGGCCTGCGACGCAGCGGCGCGATGAGCGCCCTGCTGAGCGTGGAGGAGAACGACGTCGTGCGCGTCGAGGACCTGCGCGGCCGCGTCCACGAGTACCGCGTCGTCGCGCGACGTCTCTCGCCCCGGCAGAGCCTGGACCCCGCTCTGTTCGCCACAGACGGGAGCCACCGCCTCGTGCTCATCACCTGCGGAGGCACGTTCGACGCCGATGCCGGTCGCTACACCGACAACATCGTGGTGGTCGCCGAACCGGTGCTCACCGAAAGGCGCCCCTGAACCCGGGGGCGTTCCTACGACGAAGGAGAGAGTTGTGGAGAACAGCAACACCGTGGTTCGAAGCATGCACGACCTCGGGCTCGCCGCCTGGTTCGGCGGCTCGCTCATGGGAGCCGTGGGCCTCAACGGTGCCGCGTCCCACGCGACCGACCCCACGGAACGTCTCACCCTCGCCTCGAAGGGCTGGGGCATGTGGGCGCCTGTCAACGCTGCTGCGATCGGCGCCCACGTCGTCGGCAGCCTCGGACTCATCGCCGCGAACAAGAGCAGGCTGGCGGTCCAGCCGGGCGCGCAGGTCAACACGATGGTGAAAGCGGCCCTGACGGTTGTCGCCGCCGGGGTGACCGCCTACAGCGGAGTGCTCGGGGCCAAGGTCGGCAAGCTCGCCAAGGAGGGCGAGGGCGGGGAGGGTGCCACCGAGCCGCAGCCGACCTCGTCGAAGAAGCTGAGCGCGGCGCAGACCCAGCTGAAGGCGCTGCAGTGGGCGATCCCCGTGCTCACCGGGACCCTCGTCGTGCTCGGGGCCCAGCAGGGCGAGCAGCAGAGGTACGAGCCACCGGCCTCGCGGTGGTGGTCGCGCGGGCGGGTCTGACCGGCTGACGCCCGCACCGTCCACGACGGCCGCGCGAGCCGCGCGGGGTGGTCCGGCGAGCCGCCGGGCCACCCCGCGCCGCGCCTCAGGTCTGCTGCTTGGCGAGCCTCAGGCCTGCTGCTCGAGGGTGAGCCGGACCGGCCGAGCGCTGCCCCGGGCGTGCTCGACGGCGCTCTGGCGCGCCGCGGCGGCCATCGTCTTGTCCGTCGCCGTCACCGGACGCATGCCCGCGGCGACCGGAGTGCGGGTGCGGGCGCCGGGAGCGCGGTGGGTCGCCGTGCGGCCCGTGACGTCGCGGTAGACCTCCTCGTAGCGTGCCGCCATCACCTGCGGCGTGAAGCGGTCCACCACCTCCTGCCGGCACCGGAACGGGTCGATGTCGCCGACGGCGTCGAGCGCGGCGGGCAGGTCCTCCAGCCGGTCGCGGATGAGGCCCGTGACGCCGTCGGTCACGATCTCCGGAGCCGCACCCCGCGGCATCGTGACCACCGGGGTCCCGGACGCCAGAGCCTCGACCATCACCATCCCGAACGGCTCTTCCCACTGCAGCGGGAAGAGGAGGCAGCGTGCCGCGGCCAGGGCGTCACGCTTGTCCTGCCCGCCGATCTCGCCCAGCCACTCCACGCCGGCGCCAAGACGCGGCCGGATCTCCTGCTCGAAGTAGGCCTTCTCCGACGGTTCGCTGCACTTGGCCGCCAGCTTGATCCCGCGTCCGGCCTCGCGGGCCGCGTCGATCGCCAGGTGCATGCCCTTGTCGGGCGTGCACCGGCCGAGGAACAGCACCCAGTCCTCCTTCTGCGCGCGGAAGTCGAGGTCCGCCGGGTCGACGGCGTTGTGCACGGTCCCCGCCCAGGCGAGATCCGGGGCGAAGCCGCGCTGCGCCTCCGAGATGGCGACCAGGTGGGCCGTGTCGCCGAGGCGGCGGTAGTAGGTGCCGGGCTCGCCGATGACCGGGCCGTGGACGGTCGCCACGGTCGGCGTCGCGCGGCCGCGTGCCTGCAGCGGTCCGAGCAGCGTGTGGTCGTGCACCACGTCGACGTGCAGGTGGTCGAGGATCTCCGCCGCGGCCGCCGCGTGGACGGCCTCGGGCAGCGGCTCTCCCAGGCGCTCCGCCTGCGGCTCGGAGTAGGTCCGCCGGAAGCGGGCCTTGGTGCCGTTGCGGCCGGCGCCGATCATGGTGACCTCGTGACCGCGGTCGACCAGGGCGTCGATGAGCTTGGCCACCACCACCTCGATGCCGCCGTAGCCGCGCGGGGGCAGCTCGTAGAACGGCGGGACGACCATGGCGATGCGAAGGGGGGACTGGGGCACGAGGGCTCCTTTCGGTAGGGCGGCGCGCGGGAGTGCGGCAGCCGCGTCGGGTACGCAGGTGTGTGGGGACGCGGGTGCGTCGGGACGCAGGTACGTCATGGACGGAGGTGCGCCGAGGACGCAGCTGCGTCGGGACGACGGCGGACGTGCCGTCGGGGGCGGCGTCACCTGGCGGTGACGCCGCGTCGCCGCTCCGTGCCCGGCCCGGGCCGAGGACGGCCCGGGGGCGGACCGACCGGAGGCTCCGGGACGAAGCTCGGCGACGGTGTCGCCCCCGGACGCCCGGCCGCAGAGGGCGTGGAGTCCGGCGTCAGGCCGGTCCGGCCGCCTCGTTGGCGGGTCGGGTCGTCTCGGTGGCGGGGCCGGCGACTGCTGCGGCGGGCGGGTCGTCGTCGACCAGCCCGGCGTAGCAGTGCGGGCAGGTGCCGGTGCTGAGCGTCACGTCGTCGGGAAGGGGACTCACGGTGGCGACGCCGTCGTGCACCTCGACGTCGATCTCCCCGCCGGCGAACGGGAGCCCGCGCAGGCTCAGGGGCTGCAGCTCCGCGGGCAGGGTCGGCGCGAGGCCGACGTGGTGGTGGGGCAGGCACGGCTCAGCCCCGAGGAGCACGCGCAGCAGCTCGACAGGGGCGGCCGACGCCCAGGCCTGCGGGGAGCAGGCTGCCGGGTAGGGCACGGGGCGGCCGTACTCCGAGCGGTCGAACCCGCACATCAGCTCGGGCAGGCGCCCGCCCAGGACGGCGGCGGCGTCGAGGACGGCCCGGGTCACCTGCGTGGCGTGGTCGACGAAGCCGTAACGGCGCAGGCCGGCCGCGATGATGGCGTTGTCGTGCGGCCAGACGGAGCCGTTGTGGTAGCTCATCGGGTTGTACGCGCCCATCGACCTCGCGAGGGTGCGCACCCCCCAGCCGCTGAACAGGTCGGGGGAGAGGAGGTGGTCGGCCACCTGGCGGGCGCGGTGCGGCGGGACGACGCCGGTCCACAGGGCGTGGCCCATGTTCGAGGCGAGGGAGTCGACCGGCCGCTTCTCGCCGTCGAGCGCGAGGGCGTACCACCCGCGCCCCGGCAGCCAGAAGGTCTCGTCGAAGCTCTGCCGGAACCGCTCCGCGCGGGCGCGCCACCGGGCGGCGGCCGGCTCGTCGTCCTCGAGCGCCTCGGCGAGCAGGGCTCGGGCCAGGTAGGCGCCGTAGACGTAGGCCTGCACCTCGACGAGGGCGATCGGCCCCTCGGGGATGCGGCCGTCGGCGTCGGTGACACCGTCGAACGAGTCCTTCCAGCCCTGGTTGACCAGGCCGCGGTCGGTGGTGCGGCGGTACTCCACGAACCCGTCGCCGTCGCCGTCGCCGTACCTCTCGACCCACTCCAGCGCGCGGTCGACGTGCGGCAGCAGGGCCCGGACGCGTGAGGGGTCGGCGCCCCAGCGGACCAGCTCGCCGACCAGCATGACGAAGAGGGGGGTGGCGTCGGCCGTGCCGTAGTAGACGTTGCCGCCGAGGGCGTCCTCCGCGTCGACGCCGAAGCGCAGCTCGTGGGGGATGCGGCCGGGCTGCTCCTCGGTCACCGGGTCGACGGCGCTGCCCTGGTGACGGGCCAGCGCCTCCGCCGTGCCGAGGGCGAGCGAGGGGTTGATGGCCAGCGTCATCAACGCCGTGAGGATCGAGTCGCGGCCGAAGAGGGCCATGAACCACGGCGCGCCCGCGGCCACCGCCACGGAGTCCGGGTGGGCGGGGTCGTCGATGCGCAGGGACTCCAGGTCGCGGCTGCTCGTGCGCAGCGTGTGCGCCAGCACCGGGTCCGGCAGCGAGAGGCTGGGTGTCTCGTCGCGCCACGCGGTGCGCCGGACCTGCGGGGCCGTGCGCTCGACGGGCTGGTCCTCGGGGAACGCCTGCGGCAGGGCCTCGCCGTCGTCCACCGGGGTGAGGCGCACGGAGGTGCGCCAGGTGCCGCGTGGCGGGACCACCACCCGGAAGCTCAGCGTGTCCGCGGAGATCCTGGCGTCGGGGGCGGAGACGACGACCTCCCGGGTGTGGTCCTGCCAGCGCCGGCCCAGCCGCAGCTCGTGGTCGTCGTAGCGGATGGAGTGGTCGCCGCGGCTGGTGACCTGCCCCTGCTTGACCTCGAACAGGTCGCCGAAGTCGGAGCCCACGTGCAGCGTCAGGAGGAACGCCGCCGTCTCGCGGCCGAGGTTGCGCACCACGAGGTCCTCGCGCATGCCGGTGGAGACGAAGCGGTGGCGCTCCACCAGGATGGTCGAGTCGGCCAGGCCGGCGCGCGGCCGGCCGCGTCCGACGTACGTGGCCCGGTAGGTCTCGTCGGCGAGCACGGTCAGCGGCTCGACGGGTTCGCCGTCCACGCGCAGCTCCCACCGGGAGAGCACACGGGTGTCGCGGACGAAGAGCCCGTGCACGCCGCCGGGCGAGATGTCTCCGACGGCGTCGGAGATGCAGAAGGACGACCCCTCGATCAGGGTCACCGCGCCCGCCGCGAGGCCGTCCGGCGAGCCGGCAAAGTTCCACGCCTGCGTCATCAACCACCTCCGGTGCACACGTCCGCCGGGCCTCAGGCCCGCCGCGGGGCCGCGGTGGCGGACAGGCAGGCTGGACGTCCGTGCCGCCGCGGCGTCGGGAAGGGATCTGTCCGAAAGTTTAGCCCACGGGACTCAAGGACTGGCGGAGGCGCCGTCCGGGCCACGGTCGGCCGGGTGTGCCCGGGGGACGTCTCGGGGGTCACACCTGTTGCGCCCGCCGACATCTCGGACGACGGTGGGAGCGGTCGGAGCAGGGCTGAGCAGGGAGAGGGAGCGGTGGAGAGCGACATGCGCCAGACGTCGGGGGCCTGGACGTTCCGCGACGGGCCGCACGACATCGAGGGCCTCGTCAGCTGGACCGTCGAGGCGCGGGACGGGGAGGTCGGCAAGGTCGACGACGCCTCGCTCGACGCGGGCGAGGGCGCGATCGTCGTCGCCACGGGGCCGGTCCTGCTCGGCCACATGGTGCTCCTGCCCGCCGGACTGGTCGAGCGGGTGGACCCCGAGCACCGGCGCGTCCACGTCGGTGCCACCCGGGAGCAGATCGAGAGCTCGCCCCGGCGCCGGACCAGCGTCCGGCTCGACGACGAGGACTTCCGCGCCAGGGTGGCCGCGCACTACGGGCTCTCCTGACGCGCCGCCGGGCGCAGGGCCCGGAAGCCGCTACCTTCCGGCGGGGACCGTGGTGCGCGTGGCGGCCACGAGGTGCTCGGGCACGGGGTCGTAGTGGTCGTGCGACGCCCGCACGGTGCCGCGGCCCCCGGTGATCGCCCGGAGGTCCACCGTGTAGTGCCGCAGCTCCGCCGTCGGCACGTGCGCCTCGATGATCCCCGAGCCGTCGTCCGCGGTCCCGGTGTCGACGACGCGGCCGCGCCGGGCGGAGAGGTCGCCCAGGACGTCGCCCTGCGCCTCGACAGGCACGGTCACGGTCACCGCGGAGACCGGCTCGAGCACCACGCTGCCCGCCTGCTGCAGCGCGGCGGCGACGGCCTGCGCGGCGGCCGTGCGGAACGCCATGTCGGAGGAGTCCACCGAGTGGTACTTCCCGTCGACGCACTCCACGTGCAGGTCGGTGATGCGGTGCCCGTTCGGGCCCCCGGCCAGCAGCGCGTCCTGGACGCCCTTCTCCACCGCCGGCAGGTACTGGCGCGGGATGGCCCCGCCGACGATCGAGTCGACGAACGTCAGCCCCGCACCCCGCGGTGCGGGGCGGACGACGAGCCGGACGACGGCGAACTGGCCGTGCCCGCCCGACTGCTTCTTCACCTTCCCCTCCACCTCGGCCTCGCCCGCGACGGTCTCGCGGTAGGGCAGCCGGACCTCCTCCGTGGAGACGCGGACGCCGAACTTCCGCTCGAGCCGTTCGAGCGCGACGGCGAGGTGGGTGTCGCCGACGGCGGTGACGAGCGTCTGCCCGGACTCGTCGTCCTGCACGACGGTCAGCGCCGGGTCCTCGGCGCACAGACGCCGCAGCGCGTCGGTGAGCTTGTCGTCGTCGGACTGGGTGAGCGGCCTGACCGCCTGGGTGTAGCCGCCGGGCGGGACGGGCAGCTGGGGCAGCCTGACCGGCCGGCCGGGCCGCGCCAGGAGGGTCCGGGTGGGGGAGTCGGTGAGCTTGGCGACGGCGGCCAGGTCGCCCGCGACGACCCGCCTCACCTCGAGGTGGGTCTTGCCGCGCAGGCCGAACAGGCCGTGCAGCCGCTCCTCGGCGCCGGTGGAGGTGTTGACGAGGCGGTCGTCCTCCCGCACGGTCCCGGAGAGCACCTTGAGAAGGGAGACCTGCCCGACGAACTGGTCCGCGAGGGTGCGGAAGACGTGGACGAGCGGCTCCCCGTCCGGGTCGGCCGGGACCGCGACCGGTTCGCCGTCGACGAGGACCGTGGCGGGGCGGGTGTCGGGGGAGGGACCGATCTCGCAGATGAAGTCGCCGAGCCGGTCGACGGCGGCGCCCGTGGCGCCCGAGCCGACCAGGACCGGGAAGATGGCGCTCTCCGCCACGGCGCGCCGCAGCGTCCGCTCCAGCTCGGCGGGCGGCGGCTCCTCCCCGGCGAGGTAGTGCTCGAGCTGGTCGTCGTCGCCGCTGACGACCTCCTCGACCAGCTCGGTGTGCCGGCTGCGCTCGAGGTCGGCCAGCTCCGGCGGCACGGGCCCGGTGGTCTCCCGCCCGTCGTCGTCGTAGAGGTGGGCGACGTCGAAGAGCACGTCGGCGACCCCGGTGAACTTGGTCCTCTCGCCGATCGGCAGCTCGAGCGGGAAGAGTCTGTCGCCGAGCCGTCCGCGCAGGTCGGCCAGCACGCTCTCGAAGTCGGCGCTCGGCTTGTCCTCCTTCGTGACGAAGATGAACCGCGGGATGCCGAGCTCGCGGCACCTCGCCCAGACCCGCTCGTCCCCCGGCTGGACGCCCTCGACCGCGCTGACGACGACGACCGCCAGGTCCGCCACCGACAGGGCCGCGTCGACCACCAGGCCGAACTCGTCGTGGCCCGGGGTGTCGAGCAGATTGAGCTTGCAGGTCTGCCCCGAGGCCGTGGTCCAGGGCACCGTGGCGACGGCGAGCGTGAGCGTCTGCCGTCGGCGGACCTCCTCGGGGTCCGTGTCCAGCACGGAGGTGCCCTCGTCGACCCGGCCGAGGCGCTGGGTGGCGCCGGACCGGTGGAGCAGCGCCTCGGCGAGGGAGGTCTTGCCGCCCGCGGCATGGCCGACCAGGGCGACGTTGCGGATGGCTGAGGTGACGACGTCGTCCATGACCACTCTCCAGCGAGCTCGCACCCGGATCAGGGCTGTGCGCCCGATCGTAGTCGCGTGGCGCTGCGGCGCGGGAGGCTACGGTCCCTTGCCCGCGCTCGCCCGGACCGGTAGGGAACGAGGCGGCCGGCGCTCCGGGACGGCGGGCTCAGGTGGCCGACGCCGCGGCGATGCTCGCGATGGACTGGTCGAGCACCCGGTCGAAATCCTCCGGGGACTGCGAGACGGAGAGGCCTTCCGTCAGCGCCCGCGAGAAGCTGGCGATCGCGCCGTGGTTGCGCGCCAGGCGCGCGTTGGCCTCCTCGCGGCTGTAGCCGCCGGAGAGGAACAGCACCCGAAGCACGTTCGGGTGCGCGACCAGCGGGGCGTAGAGGTTGTCCGTCTCCGGCGGCGTCAGCTTGAGCATCACGAGGTGCTCGGGCGGGAGACGGTCGAGCCGCTCGGTCAGCGCCTCGAGGAGCTGGTCCTCCGCCTCGGCCTTGCGCGGGCTGCCGATGTCGATCTCCGGCTCCACGATGGGCACCAGACCGGTGGTGAGGATGTGCTCGGCGACGTCGAGCTGCTGGGTGACGACGTCCGCCAGACCGGGGCCGGGCAGGGTGATGGTCGAGCGCATCTTGGTGGCGAAGACTCCCTGGGCCAGCGCACGCTCGAGCAGGCCGTCGAGGTACGGGATGCGCTTCATCAGGCGGGCGCCGTCGGCCTCCTTCTGCAGGCCCTTGTCGACCTTGAGGAACGGGACGACGTGCTTGACGTTCCAGAGGTAGTCCGCAGACGGGCGGCCGAGGATCTCCCGGTCCATGGTGTTCTCGAACAGGATCGTGCCGATGATCCGGTCCCCGCCGAAGACGGGGGAGGTGATGATCCTCGTGCGCATCTCGTGGACGAGGTCGAACATCTCGTTCTCGTCGGCGTAGGCGTCCTCCGCGATGCCGTACCGCCGGAGCGTCTTCGGCGTGCTGCCGCCGCTCTGGTCGAGCGCCGCGACGAAGCCGACGCCGTCGCGGACCTTGGTCAGCTGCTGCTCGTTCATGGCGCGCTCCCGTGGTACGTCCCTGTGCCCCGTGGTCCCATCGTCCTCCGGCGGCGGGCCGGGCGGGGGCGGGTTGAGCACCTGACGGCAGGAGGCCGGCGAACCTCAGGTGGCCGCCCGGGCCGGCGGACCGCCGAGGCTTCTCACGTGGCGGCGTCGGCCGACGGGCGGTCGGCGCCGGTCCCCGGCGGCTGCGCCGGCGGCTCGGGACCCGTAGGGCTGACCCGG
The DNA here is from genome assembly GCF_002563695.1 of Georgenia soli. Lineage (NCBI taxonomy): Bacteria > Bacillati > Actinomycetota > Actinomycetes > Allobogoriellales > Allobogoriellaceae > Georgenia > Georgenia soli. The sequence continues at coordinate 3,711,771 of NZ_PDJI01000004.1, forward strand.
ACGTCGGCGGGGGCGTGCTGGCGGCGCGAGAGCGCCAGGAAGGGCAGCGCCAGCACGGTGATGCCGCCGCTCAGCACGAACGAGCCGCCGTAGCCCCACGCGTCGGCGGACCGGCCGAGCAGGGGCTGCGACCACACCCCGCCCGCGGAGCCGACGAGGGAGTCGAAGGACAGGATCGTCGCGCGCTGCTGCGAGGGGATGAGGCCGTTGAGGTAGGACTGGCGGATCGGCAGCTCGGCGGCGTACAGCAGGGCCCAGACGACGATGAGGGCGACGGCGGCGAGGAAGCTGCTGATCCCGCCGATCGCCACCAGGGCGACCGCGCTGCCCACCGTCGTCGCGATCAGGGCCGAGGTGCGACGGCGGAAGAGCCGGCGGATCCACGGGGCGGCGAGCCCGCCGAGGATCTGGGCGCCGGCGACGATGGCGGCCACGAGGCCGGCGATCTGGTACGCCTTCGGGTTGCCGTACAGCTGCAGCAGGTAGGGCTGGAGGGCGTAGAAGACGTAGAACCCTACGCCGCCGGTGAAGAACGCCTCGACCATGAGCCACTTCACCGCGGGCCTGCGCCACCCGTGGTCGACGGACTCGCGCAGCACGCGCGTCATCTCCCGCCACGGGTGCCGGACCTTGCGGGGGGTGAAGCCGAGGTCGCGCATGAGCCACAGGGCGATGCCGAACATGGCCAGGAGGATCGCCCCGCGGACCAGGAACGGGACGCCGAGGTTGGTCCGGGACGCGATGTACCCACCGGCCAGGGACCCCACCAGCATGGCGGCGCCGGAGACCACCTGGCCCCGCCCGAAGACGGGCTCCATCTCGCCGGTGTAGCCGGCCGCCCCGAGCGCGTCGACCAGCCACGCCTCGACGGCGCCGGAGAAGAAGGTGAAGCCCAGCCCGATGAGCACCGAGGCGATCGCCCACTGCCAGAACGGGCCGTGCCGGTACCACAGCAGGACGTAGACGAGCGTGGTCAGGCTCAGCGTCACGGTGCCGAGCAGGTACGAGGCGCGGCGGCCGATCGTGTCGGCCACCACCCCGGTCGGCACCTCGAAGAGCACCATGCCGAGGGTGAAGAACGCGTTGGCGGAGAACGCCTCGAGGTTGGTCAGCCCGGCGTCGAGCAGGAAGATCGTGTTGATGCCCCAGATCAGCGACGCCGCCAGGGTGTTGCCGAGCTGCAGCACCAGGTAGATCCGGATGATCGCCGCCGGGGAGCGCATCGGTCAGACCGCTCTCGCAGGGCTCGGCGGCAGCGGCCTGCAGGGCGGGGTGGTTCCGGAGACGGCCACGGCGGCTCCTCGTCGAGATCCCTCGATGCTACGCGGGTGCCCGGCCGCAGGAACAGGTGCGAAAACGCCGCGCGAACCCCGGACTTTGTCACAACATTAAGACCAATGCCGCGGTGCAGGAGGCAACGACGCCGATGCCGCGACGCCGTCGAAGGAGACGCTGATGGACGTCAACCGGAACCGGTCCAGGAGAGGCACGTTCGCCGCGGTCGCGGCCGCTCTCGCGCTCACGCTCGCGGCGTGCTCCTCGGGCGGGGGGCAGTCGTCCCCCACCGGGAGCGCGAGCGCCGGAGGGGGCGGCGAGCCGCAGAAGATCACCTTCCTCACCCACTGGGGCCCGGAGCAGGTGTCGCAGCTCGAGGACGCGGCGAAGAAGTTCTCCCAGGAGGAGCCGGGCATCACCGTGACGGTGCAGGCCGTCCCGTTCGCCAACCTGCTCAGCACGCTGCGGACCCAGGGCGGCTCGCCCAACGGTCCCACCATGGCGAGCATCTACGACGCCTGGCTGCCCGAGCTGGTCCGTGACGGCGTCGCCGCCCCGGCACCGAAGGACGTCGCCGACGACGTCCAGGGCGCCTGGGCGCAGAACGTGGTCTCGGCCTCCAGCGCCGAGGACCAGGTGTACGGCTTCCCGAACGAGATCGACCTCTACGCCCTCAACTACAACACCCGCCTGCTGAAGGAGGCCGGTCTCGACGGCCCGCCCACCACTTTCGAGGAGCTGCGGTCGTACGCGCAGAAGCTGACCGACGAGGCGGCGGGCCGGCACGGGTTCGGCGTGATCACCAACTGGGCCTCGGGTGCCGTCCACCCGTTCCTCTCGCTCGCCGCCTCCAACGGCGGCCACCTGCTGGACGACCAGGGGAAGGCGGCGCTGACGGACGACCGCGTGGTCGCCGTCGCGGAGCTGTACAAGCAGATGCTGGACGACGGCTCGATCGACCCCGAGGCGAGTGCGGCCAACGCCAACACCACGGGCCCCTACCTCGACAACTTCGCCGGCGGCAGGACGGCGATGATCATCATGGCGAACTGGTGGCAGGGCTCCCTGAAGGAGACCATGGGCGACGCCTACGCCGACGTCGCGACGGCGCCCATCCCGGTCGGCCCCGACGGTGACAGATCGTCGTCGATCTCGTACTCCTGGCTCACCATGGTCAACGGCAACGCCGACGAGAAGGCCCAGGAAGCCTCGTGGAAGTTCCTCAGCTGGCTCAACGGCCCGGACTCCGGCGAGAACGGCTCCTCCGCGATGGGCGACATCCTCGTCGGCATGGGCATCCTGCCGTCCCGCACCTCCGACATCGACGCGCACAAGGACGCGCTCTCCGACCCGTTCCTCAAGACCTACGTCGACGGCCTGCCGGACGCCACCCCGTTCCCCACCGTCGTCGGCGGGGACGCGGCGAGCCAGGCGGTGCAGAAGCACGTCGAGAGCCTGATCTTCGGGCGCGAGGACCCGCAGCAGGCCATGGAGGCGGCCGCCTCAGAGGTCGACGCCGCCCTCGGCAAGTAGCGGCACGGCCGGGACCACCGCCGTGACGACGACGCTCGACGCACCCGGGCGAGGCACCCGCCCCGCCCGGGGCGGCGGCGCGCCGACGTCGAAGCAGGCGGGGACGAAGAAGTACCGGCTGGCCGCGGTCGGGTTCCTCAGCCCCGCCCTGCTCCTCATCTGTGCCTTCGTCGTCGTCCCGATGGTGCTGACGTTCTGGATCAGTCTGCACCGCTGGTCGATGTTCACCCCGCTGACGGACATGGAGTTCGTGGGGACGGAGAACTACCGGTCCGTGCTGTCGAGCGCCTCCCACCTGGCGGCGCTGACCAACACGGTCGTCTACGTGGGCCTGAGCGCGGCGGTCACCATCCCGCTGGCCTTCCTGCTCGCCCTGCTGCTCTACTTCCCCGGCCTGCACGGGCGCGGCCTGGTCCGGGTGCTGCTGTTCTCCACCTACGTCGTGCCGACCGTTGCGATCGTCATCATCTGGTCGAACCTGTACGCGCCGGGCCACGGGCCGATCGACAACGTGCTCGCCCTCGCCGGCATCTCCTCGCCCGGCTGGCTCAGCAACCCCGACACCGCCCTGCTCTCCCTCGTCGTCTTCAACGTCTGGCAGATGCTCGGGTACTACGTGGTCCTGCTGGTGGCCGGGCTGACCCAGATCCCCGAGGAGATCTACGAGGCGGCGCGCCTCGACGGCGCCGGTCCCGTGCGGCAGACCGTGAGCATCACCGTGCCGCTCCTGCGCAACACCCTCGTCTTCGTGCTGCTGATGACCGTCATCAACTCCATCCAGGTCTTCGACCCGGTCTACCTGCTCACGCAGGGCGGCCCCGTCGACTCCACGAACGTGCTGTCCTTCGACATCCAGCGCACGGCGTTCCAGTTCGGCCTCGCGGGCGAGGCCAGCGCCATGGCGTTCAGCCTCCTGGTCCTGCTGGCCGCCGTCGCAGGCATCCTCGTGGGCGCAGGACGGAGGCGGTCGTGAGCCTCCCGCCGCCCGTGAGCGTGCCGCCGCCGGTGGACGACGTCGCACCAGTCGTCGGGACGGACCGAAACGCCCCCGACAGACGTCGTCCTCGCCGGTCGCGGTGGCGCCGCCTCGCGCTCTACGCCGTCCTGGTGGCCGTCGCCGTCATCCAGTTCGCACCGCTGTACTGGCTGATCATCTCGACGCTGAAGACGCCGCAGGAGTTCGCCAGCATCCCGCCCACCTGGTTCCCGGAGGCTCCCACGCTGGAGGCCTACGCCCGGGTGTTCCAGGACGTCCCGTTCGGCAGGTCGATCCTCAACAGCATCTTCATCGCCGGGGTGAGCAGCCTCGCGGTGCTCGTGACCTCGACGATGGCGGGGTACGTCTTCGCCAAGTACCGCTTCCCCGGCCGGGACGCGATCTTCTGGGGCGTCGTCGCCACGATGTTCCTGCCGCCCATCGTGACGCTCGTCCCGCTCTACCACGTCGTCTCCAGCCTCGGGCTGTCGGACTCCTACCTCGGGGTGATGCTGCCCTGGCTGGTCAACGCGTTCGGCATCTTCCTCATGCGGCAGTTCATCGCGGACGTCCCGGACGAGCTCATCGACGCGGCCCGCATCGACGGCGCCAGCGAGCTGCGCATCCTCGTGCAGGTGGTGGCGCCGCTGCTCCGTCCGGCGACCATCACCCTCCTGGTCTTCACGATCGTCTACTACTGGAACAACTTCCTCTGGCCGCTCTCGATCCTGCAGTCCGAGGCGAAGTACCCCGTGGTGCTGACGCTCTCGCGTCTGCTGTCCTACACGATGGGGGTGGGCTACCAGAACGTCGTGATGGCGGGGGCGCTCGTCGCGAGCCTGCCGACCCTGCTGATCTTCCTCCTCGCCCAGCGGGTGTTCGTGCAGGGCATCGCGCGCACGGGGGTGAAGTGATGCGCCGCCCCGGAGGGACGGCGCCCGGTCCCCAGGCGTCTGTCCCGGGCGGGTCCGTTCGCGGCGGCTCTGTCCGCGACGGCTCTGTCCGCGACGGCGTGACCCTGGGGGTCGACGTCGGCGGCACCCACCTGCGGGTGCTCGCCGCGCGCGGTGACGGCGCCCGCGGCGGTGTGCATGACATTCCCGTGCCCCGCAGCACCGACGCGCTGGTCGACGCGATCACCGAGCTCGGGCTCGAGGCCGCCGGCGGGGCGCCGGTGCGCTCCGTCGCGGTGGGACTGCCCGGCTGGACCACGGCCAGCGTCCCGCGGTGGGTGCCCAACCTGCCCTTCCTCGACGGCGCCCCGCTCGCGGCCGCGGTGGGGGAGCGGCTCGGCACCACCTGCACCCTGCTCAACGACGCGCAGGCGACCCTCCTGGCGGAACGCAGCGAGGGGGTGCTGCGGGGCCGGACGGCGGCGGTGCTCGTGGCCCTGGGGACCGGGATCGGCGGCGCCGTGCTGCTGGACGGGCGGATCGTCCGGGGCCACCGCGGCTGCGCGGGGTCGTTCGGGTGGCTGCCCGTCGGCGAGACGGCCGCCGACCACCAGCACGGCGGCTGGGAGCAGAACGCCTCCGGTGCCGCGCTCGAGGCAGCCGGGCGACCCTGGGGCGGTGCGGAGGGCCTCGTGGCCGCGGCCCGTCGGGGGGACGACGCCGCCACCGCGGTGATCCAGAGGTTCGGCACCCTGCTGGGCCGGGGGACGGCGGCGCTCGCGAGCCTGTTCGACCCTGAGGTGATCGTCGTCGCCGGGGGGCTCAGCGACGCTCTCGACCTGCTGCGGGGGCCGACGCTGCGTGCCCATGCCGCGTACGCCTCGCCCGCGGGACGGGACGTGCCGGTGGTGCGCGCGGCGCTCGGCCCGGGTGCCGGCGTCGTCGGGGCGCTGCGCGCCGCCACCGAGCCGGAGGTGCTCCGGTGACGGCCCGCGTGCAGGGCACCACCCCGGGACCGGCCACCCCGGGGCCGGCCATCTCCGTGCACGGGCCCGCCACCTCCGTGCCGGGCGCGACAGCCCTCGACCCGGCCTCGGCGGTGCCGCTGTACGCGCAGCTGGAGGAGGTCCTGCTCCGGCGGGTCGAGGCGGGGGAGTGGCCCGCCGGCGCCCAGATCCCGACGGAGTCCCAGCTCTGCGAGGCCTACGGCGTCAGCCGCGTGACCGTGCGCCAGGCGCTCGGCCGGCTGGCGAGGCGAGGGCTGCTCAGCCGGGGGCGCGGCCGTGGCACCTTCGTCCGCGACGCGCGGCTCACGGCAGGGGCGCGCTCGGTCTCGTCGTTCTCCGCAGAGCTGAGCGAGAGGGGGATGCGTCCGGGCTCCCGCGTGCTCGACGTCGGAGAGGTCCCGGCCACCGCGGAGGTGGCGACCGCCCTCGGCCGCGAGCCGGGCACGACCCTGATCCGGCTTCGCCGGGTGCGGCTGGGGGACGGGCTGCCGATCGGCGTCCAGAGCAGCCTCCTGGTCGCCGAGCGCTTCCCGGGGCTGGCGGCCCACCTCGGCGACGACGTGTCGCTGTACGAGGTGCTCCGCACCCGGTACGGGACCGCACCGGTCGAGGCCACCGAGGTGTTCCGGGTGACCGGGATGCCGCGAGAGATCGCCCCGCTGCTCGAGGTCGGCCGCGGCACCCACGGATTTCACGCCACGCGCGTGACCTACGACGGCCGCGAGGCCTTCGAGCACACCACCAGCTACCTGCGGGGGGACCGGTACGAGATCCGGCTGTCCCTGCGCAACACGAGGTAGCGCAACCGAGAGGAACCACCATGTCGAACAGGTCCGCCTACACCGCGCGGCTGATCGAGCTGCTCGAGAACCTGGCCGCCACGCAGGACGAGGCGCTGGACACGGTCGCGCACCGGTGTGCGGACACGCTGGAGCACCGGGGCCTGATCCACCTGTTCGGCAGCGGCCACTCGGTCATCCCGACCCTCGAGGCGTTCCCGCGCTACGGCAGCTTCGTGGGCCTGTACCCGCTCAACGACCCGCGGCTGATGTGGCACAACGTGCTCGGCCCCGGCGGCGTCCGTGAGCTGCTCTGGCTGGAGCGCACCGAGGGCTACATCGACAAGTTCCTCGCGCACGAGCCGTTGGACGCGGGCGACGTGCTGGTCGTGTACTCGCACAGCGGGCTGAACGCCGCCGGCATCGACGCGGCCCTGTACGCCCGGGAGCGTGGCCTGTTCGTGGTGGCGGTGACGTCGGGCGCGAGCCTCGCCCGGCCCACCCCGCACTCGAGCGGGAACCGGCTCGCGGACGTCGCCGACGTCATGATCGACACCGGGGTGCCGGTGGAGGACGCCGTCGTCCCCGTGCCGGGCTGGGACCGCCCGGTCGGCGGCTCCTCGACGGTGGTGGCGGCCGTCGTCAGCCACGAGATCATCGTCCGGACTGCGACCGTGCTCGCCGAGCGTGGCATCACGGTCCCGACCTTCGTCTCACCCACGGTGCCCGGCGCGACGCTGTCGTCGAACGACGAGGTCTTCGCCGACCACGAGCGCTACGTCCACGCGGCCCGCGGCCGGTCCCTCGTCCGGTCGCCCTCGGCGTCGCGCCCGGAGTGACGCCGTCACTCGAACACCGCGCACAGCCGCTCGCGGGCGCCGGCCGGGTCCTGCACGCGGTCCCAGCGGCCGGACACGACGGTCGTTGCCGCGTCACCGTCGGGGTTCTCGACGCGCAGCTCGCCGTGGTCGACCCAGATCAGCTCACCCGGGAGGGAGTACTGGTAGGACTCGGTGCCGACGATCCGCCGGGTGCGGACGGTCGCGGCGTCCGGAGCGAGGTCGTCGACGACGTAGACGTCGGTGCCGCCGCGGGTGCTGAGGTCGGAGCCCGGGACGGTGTAGTGCTCGTCGTACGTCTCGTGGGTGATCTGCTGCGTCAGGCGCCCGTCGGGCCCGTACGTCCGGTGGGTGACGACCGAGTGGCCGACGCGGTGCCGCTCCAGCTGCACGGCGCCGCACCCGGGACCCGGTGACGGCTCGAACCGGACCGCGTCACCGAGGCCGAGACAGACGGCCGTGCCCGCGCCGTCCTCGGTCAGGCACCTCCACTCGTGGTCCTCGGGCAACGGCGGGACCAGCCCGGCACGGTCGACCGTGCCGTCGTCCGTCACCTGCCGGAAGCCGTCCCGCGTGACGACGAGGAGACCCGGGTGGTTGGAGGCGACGAAGTCGCCGGACTCGGCGATGAACCGGGCGAGCTCGAGCTGCGACGTGGACAGCGTGGGTCGCTGAGCCGTCGCCGTCGGGGGCGCCGTCGAGGTCGGCCCGTCCGGCGGCGGGGACGGGTCGACGTCGCGACCCGGCGGACCGGTGCACGCCGCGAGCAGCACGGCGAGGCCGGCGGCGCCCACGGCGACCGCGCCCGGCCTGCGGGCGACGAGGCCCCCGGCGCGGGTGTCCATGACGCCTCCTCCTCGAGACGACACCAGACTACGAGGCCCGCAGGTGGCGCCCCCGGCCGGTGACGGAATCCCGCAGGCGGGGGCCGACGTATCTTCTTGCGACCCCGGCACGTGGGGTCGATCGTGTGAGAACCGTTCGACGTCAGGAGTGCGCCGATGGACCGGACGCCGAGGCCGTGGCCCTGGCCGGCGCTCGCGGCCGGGCTCGCCGGGAGCCTTGCCGTCCCGCTTGCCCTGGTGTGCACCGGGTGGGCGGAGCGCGAACCGACAGCGGGCGGGGGAGCTGCCCAGGTGGCCGGGGGAGAGGCCGCCGTGTTCGGGGTCGTGGTCTACGCCGTCGGGGCGGCGGCCGTCGCAGTGCGCTGGCCCCGGCGTGTGCTCGGCGCGGCCAACGCCGTGACGCTGCTGAGGCTCGTGATCGTGTCCTGGCTCGCCGGACTTCTCGCGGTCCCCGACCCCGGGGTCTGGCGGGTGCCGGTGGTCGTGGCCGCGCTGTGCTGCCTGGCGCTCGACGGCGTCGACGGCCGCGTGGCGCGCCGGCGCGGGCTCGTCAGTGCGTTCGGCGCGCGGTTCGACATCGAGGTCGACGCCGCACTCGCACTGATCCTCAGCGTCGCCGTCGTGGGGCTCGGCGTGGCGGGGTGGTGGGTCGTCTCCCTCGGGCTCGTGCGGTACGTCTACGTCGCGGCCTCCTTGCGGTGGGCGTGGCTGCGTGGGGCACTGTTCCCGAGCCGGGCCCGCAAGGTGATCGGCGTCTGCGAGGTGGCGGTGCTCGTCGTGGCGCTGCTCTCCCCGCTGCTGACGCCGAACCTCACGGGGCCCGCGGCGGCCTGGCCGACGGTGACCCTCCTCGTCACGCTCGGCGCGGTGTGCTGGTCGTTCGCACGTGACGTCCGCTGGAAGCACGCCATTGCGAAGCGCTCCCGGGCGGCCTGGTGGCTGCCCGGGAGCGCGCCGCCGGACGCTCAGCGGTTCGAGGTCACGCCTTCCCCACGGAGGACCGGGCGGCTGCCGCCGTCAGAGCTCCCCGTTCCTGACCCGTGATGACACCCGCGACCCTCAGCTCCGTGGTCACCGCGGTCACGTGCTCGACGAACTCGCCGTGGTCGTCCCACTGCTGCTCGTCGAGGATGAGGTCGTCGATCGTGCAGCCCAGGTCGTCGGCCGGCACGTTGGCCACGCCGCTGTCGACGTCCCCGAGGACGACCGTCGACGAGGGGTCCGTGACGCACGGCCCGGTCGCCGTGCCGGTGACGACGAGATCGCGGATGCGGCCGACGTTGTCGAACGAGCCGAATCCCACGCGGCCCGACGAGAACGTGGTGTCGACGGCCGTCATCAGCGGCGTGTCCGCCCCGTCGACGTAGACGGCGATCTCGCCCGTGTCCGCGCAGTGGGTGACCTTGACGTCGTGCCAGTCCTCGTCGGTCACCGCGGGCGGCGCCCCGGTGGTGCCGTCCCACTGGTGCTCGATGCGGAACCGGTCGGCGTTGTCCACCCGGAAGATCCCGTTGTGGGCGTAGATGGTGTTGTCCTGGGAGAGGTGGGCGTAGTAGAACTCCGTGTCCGACTGGTAGCCGAACACGATGATGACGTCGCGGTTGGAGATCGTGGCAGGGGTGTCGAGGCGCACCTCGGCCTCGATCTGGACGTTCCCGAGCTCGCGGCCCTCGGTCAGGATCGCGTACTCGAACGGGCGCCGGTAGCCTCCCGGGTTCACGCCGGCCTCGGCGAGGATGACCTCGTCGCCGGGGAACTCCCACTTCTCCGGTGTCAGCGGGGCCCAGTTCTCCGCGGCCATGACGTCGGTGATCCTCGTGTCACCGATGTCGCAGCGCGCGAAGCCGTCCGACGGCGCGGTGGCCTCGCCGGCCTGGGCCGCGGCGGGGATCGCGCCCAGGGCCAGCGCGAGGCCCGCGGCCCCTGCGCACGCTCGTGCTGTCGCTGCTCTCATGTCCTCACGTCCTTGTGTGTCGGGTCGGGCGTTCAGCTGTGGCCGTACCGGTTGACCCGGACCACGACCTGCGGTCCGGCCGGACGAGTCGACGGGTCAGAGGTGCGGCTGGACGAGCCGGCCGTACCGCTGCGCGATGGTGGCGACCACCTCGTCGCCGGGGGTGTCCCAGACGTCCTGGTTGAAGATCTCGACCTCCACGTCGCCGGTGTACCCGGCCTCGGCCACCCACCGCGTGATCGTCGGGAAGTCGATGAATCCGTCACCCATGTAGCCACGGGACAGGAGGGGGTCGACGGCGATCGGCTGGATCCAGTCGCACACCTGGTAGGAGGCCAGGCGGCCGGTGCGGCCGGCACGGGCGATCTGCTCGCGCAGCTGCGGGTCCCACCACACGTGGTAGGTGTCCACGACGACGCCGACCGACTCGGCGGGGAACGGCTCCGCCAGGTCGAGGCACTGACCGAGGGTGGACAGCACCGCACGGTCGGCGGCGAAGAGGGGGTGCAGCGGCTCGAGGACCAGGCGGACGTCGTGCTCGTTCGCGAAGGGGACGAGCTCGCCGATCCGGTCCGCCACACGCCGGCGGGCGGCGACGAGGTCCTTGTCCCCGCCCGGCCGGGCCGGTGCGTTCGGACCGGTCGCCGCGGGCAGCCCGCCGACGACCATGATGAGCTCGCGGGTGCCGAGGGTCGCGGCCTCGACGACGGCGGCACGGTTGTCCTCGAGAGCGGCCAGGCGGCCGCCGTCGTCCGCGGCGGTGAGAAAGCCGCCCCGGCACAGCGACGTCACGCGCAGGCCCGCCTCCTGGACGAGGCGGGCGGCGCGGTCCACCCCCGCCTCGGCGACGCGGTCGCGCCAGAGCCCGACCGCGGACAGACCTGCGCGGACACTGCCCTCGACAGCCTCCTCGAGAGTCCACCTCTTCGTGGTGGCGGTGTTCAGCGACAGGCGGGTGAGGTCCGCCTCGCCGGCGGTCGCGCCGACGGCGGTCCCGCTGCTGACCGTCACGCTGCTGGCGGTCCCGCTGCCGACGGAGGTGTGCGGGGCGGTGGCCGCCGGCGTGGCGGTGGACCTGCTGCTCATAGGGCGTCCTCCAGGCTCAGGCCGTTCACGGCGAGGTACTGGGCCATCCGGCGGGCTGCGAGGTCAGGCGCGGTGAGCAGCCCGGCGGCGTCGGCCAGGCGGAACAGCTCGACGAGGTGCGGCACCGAGCGCCCGGAGTGCAGCCCGCCGACCATCTGGAAGCCGGGCTGGTGGCCGTTCAGCCAGGCGAGGAACGCGACGCCGGTCTTGTAGTAGTACGTCGGCGCCGCGAAGATGTGCCGGCCGAGCGCCTGCGTCGAGGCGAGGATCTCGTGCGCCCGTACCGTCTCGCCCGCGTCGAGCAGCTGCAGGGCGGTGGAGGCGGCGGGGGCGATCGCGGCGAAGATGCCGAGCAGGGCGTCCGAGTGTCCGCGAGCGTCGCCGACGACGAGGTCGGGGTAGTTGTTGTCGTCGCCGGTGTACATGCGCACACCCGCCGGCAGTCGTTCCCGCAGCCACATCTCCAGATCGGCGTCGAGGAGCGAGACCTTGATGCCGTCGACCTTCTCGGCGTTGTCGCGGATCAGGCCGAGCACGACCTCGGCGGCCCGGTAGGGGTCCGTCGTGCCCCAGTAGCCGGCCAGGGCGGGGTCGAAGACGTCACCGAGCCAGTGCAGGATGACCGGCTGGCTGACCTCGTGCAGCAGGGTGGTGTAGACGGACAGGTAGTCCGCGGTGTCGCGCGCGACGGCGGCCAGCGCCCGGGACGCCATGAGGATGGGCCGGGCACCGGCCTCGGTGACGACCTCGAGCTGGTCCCGGTAGGCCTCGAGCACGCGCCCGAGAGCCTGGTCCGGGTCGGTCCCCGCGAGGTCGGGCAGGTGGAGCTGGTCCGTGCCGGCGCCGCACGCGATCTGCCCGCCCACGGCGCGCGCCTCCGCGGCCGAGCGTCGGATAAGCTCGGCGGCGGCGGGCCAGTCGAGGCCCATGCCCCGCTGGGCCGTGTCCATGGCCTCGGCGACGCCGAACCCGTAGGACCACAGGTGGTGGCGGAACGCGAGGGTCGCGTCCCAGTCCAGCGCGGCGGGCGCCCCGGGGGTGTTGTCCGCGGTGAGCTGGGGCACCACGTGCGCGGCGGCGTACGCCACCCGGGTGGTGATCGGCCCGGTGGGCCGGGTCCACGAGCCCGGGGCCCGAAGACGGTGCGTGGCGATCTCGCCGTCGGCTCCGGGCAGGGAGACCGTCGCGGACGTGACCGGTGTCGTCGTCATCGGGCCGCCTCCGTGAGGGCCCCGGCCCGCTCCACCACGGTGTCCTCGCGAGGCCCCTCCGCGGCAGTGGCGTCGTCGAGCGTGATCGACGGGATCTCGATGCGCCGTCCCTCGGCGGAGGACCGCAGACCCAGCTCGGCGAGCTGGACGCCGCGCGCCGCGGAGAGCAGGCCGTACCGGTGCGGGCGGCCGGCGACGACGTCGCGCAGGAACTCCTCCCACTGGAGCCGGAAGCCGTTGTCCAGGTCGGCGTTCGCGGGGACCTCGAGCCACTGGTCGCGGAAGGGCTCGGTGACCGGCAGGTCCGGGTTCCACACCGGCTTGGGGGTGTGCCCGCGCTGCTGGGCCACGCACCGGCGCAGGCCCGCCACCGCGGAGCCGTGCGTGCCGTCCACCTGGAACTCCACCAGCTCGTCCCGGAAGACCCGCACGGCCCAGGAGGAGTTGATCTGGGCGACGACGGGGTCGCCCCCCGGGGTCGTGACCTCGAAGATCCCGTACGCGGCGTCGTCGGCCGTGGCCGCGTACGGCCGGCCGCTCTCGTCCCAGCGGGTCGGGATGTGCGTGACCGTCTTCGCGGTCACCGCGTCCACCCGGCCCAGGATGCCCTCCAGGACGTAGTTCCAGTGGCAGAACATGTCCGTGGTGATCCCGCCGCCGTCCTCCTTGCGGTAGTTCCACGAGGGACGCTGCGCCGGCTGGGAGTCGCCCTCGAAGACCCAGTACCCGAACTCTCCCCGCAGGGAGAGGATGCGCCCGAAGAAGCCCTCGTCGACGAGCCGGCGCAGCGTCACCAGGCCCGGGAGGTACAGCTTGTCGTGGACGACCCCCGCGGTCACCCCGGTCTGCTGCCCCAGGCGCGCGAGGGCGACCGCCTCCTCCAGCGTCTCGGCCGTGGGCTTCTCCGTGAAGACGTGCTTGCCCGCCCGCATCGCGGCGGTCAGCGCCGCGACCCGCCGGGACGTGACCTGGGCGTCGAAGTAGATGTCGACGGACGGGTCCGCGATCACCGCGTCCGGGTCCGTCGACCACGCGTCCACGTCGTGCCGCGCGGCCAGCTCGCGCAGCTTGTCCTCGTTGCGACCCACCAGAACCGGCTCGACCTGCACCCGGCCGCCGTCCTCCAGCTCCACGCCGCCCGCGTCCCGGATCGCCAGGACGGACCGCACCAGGTGCTGGCGATAGCCCATCCGGCCGGTCACGCCGTTCATCGCGATACGCAGGACCTGGGAACTCATGGGGACTCTCCATCGAGGCTGGGGGCAAAGGTGGGAATGCGCTTTCCGGCAAAGTAGGCGCCGATGTGCGATCGTGTCAAGGGCAGTGCGCCCGGGCCGGGGAAAGCCTTTCCGCACTAGCGTTCGCGCCACCAGGCGCCAGGCCAGGCACCAGGCACCAGGCCGGCCGGGGTCAATCAGGCCAGCCCGGCCAGCCCGGCCAGCCCGGCCAGCCCGGCCAGTCACGCCCGGCCAGCCCAGTCACGCCCGGCCAGCCAGGCCGGGCCAGGTCAGGCCGAGAGGTGCTCCGCGATCAGCTGCGGGGCGGGGTGGAGGCGCGTAGCACGACCTGGCCGGTCACGTGCTCCTCGAGCGGGCCGTCCTCGGCGGGCGCCAGGGCCAGCCTCGTCACCTCGCGACCCATCTCGCGCAGCGGGATGCGGACCGTGCTGAGCGCGGGCGTGACGTCCTGGAGCGTGTCGATGTCGTCGAACCCTGCCAGCCCCAGGTCGTCCGGCACCGAGACCCCGGCCTCCCGTGCGGCGGTGAGCGCCCCGAGAGCCATGACGTCCGTGACGGCGAACACCAGGTCCGCGCCGGTCCTCCGGGCGAGAAGCTCCCGCATCGCCTCGTGCCCACCGTCGCGGGTCAGAGGGCTCGGGACGAGACGCTCGTCCGGGACCGGGCACCCCAGCTCCTCCGCGGCGGCGAGGAAGCCTCGGGAGCGCTCGTGAGCGGTGAGATTCTCTGTCGGGCCGGTGAGCACGGCGAACCGGCGGTAGCCGATGTCGTGCAGTGCGCGAGCCAGGTCTGCGCCGGCGCGCTCGTTGTCCACCCGCAGCACGTTCACCCCGAGGATCGCCTGGCTCACCATGGCCACGGTCCCGCCACGCGCCTGGTAGGCGTCGAGCGCCCGCCGCAGCCGGAGGTTCGCCTCGCCGTCGTTCTGCCGGGCGCCCACCAGGATGATCGCCCGGGCGCGCTGGTTCTGCAGGGTGCGGACGTACTGGAGCTCACGGTCGGCGTCGTGGTGCGTGTTTGCGAGCGTCACGATGAGGTCGGCCGCGTCCGCAGCGTCCGTCACGCCGGCGGCGATGGCAGAGAAGTAGGGGTCGGCGATGTCATGGACGATCAGGCCCAGCGTCGCGGTCTGCCCGCGGGCCATCGCCTGCGCGTGGGCGTTGGGGGAGTAACCGAGGCGCTCCGCCGTCGCCAGGACCCGTTCGCGAAGCTCGCCCCCGACGGCGCGGTTGGCGCTGCCGTTGATCGCGCGCGAGGCCGTGGCCAGAGACACCCCCGCCGCGCGGGCGACGTCCGAGAGTGTCACCGCCCCCGCCACGGGCGGACGACGGCGCGTCCCGTTACGGTCCGGGCTCACGGCTGCTCCAATCTGGGGGGTGCCACGCACGGACGACGTACGGCGGGCATCGCGTCGCTGCAGCGTACTGCGGGGCGACAGTAAGCGCTATCCGGGGCGCTCTGGGCATTTCAGCCCAAAGTCGACTGTTGGTCCGGCTCGCCGCCCCTCTCAGGGCGGAAAGCGTTTACGAGGTGCGGCGGATGCTCGGGCGGAGCACCATGGGACCGGGCGCCGGGCCGCCCCGGTCCGGCCTGATCGAGGAGGATCACCAGATGACGACGCAGCCCAACGACTCGGAGGAGCAGCACGCCTCCGTGCCGGCCCGCCGCTCCCCGCGCGACATCGCGGAGCAGCTCTGGGACGCCTTTCCCTTCGGGGACATGCCGTGGCCCTTGCGCGAGGTCGGCCGTGGCGGTGGCGTACCGATGCGTGTGGAGGAGTTCCGCGACGGCGGCGAGCTGGTGGTGCGCGCGGAGCTGCCGGGGGTGGACCCGGAGAAGGACGTCGACGTCACCGTCGACGAGGGCGTCCTGACCATCAGTGCGCACCGGGAGGAGCGCACGGAGGAGAAGCAGGCACGCGGGTTCCGCTCCGAGTTCCGGTACGGGCGGTTCGAGCGGCAGATCCGGCTGCCGAAGGGTGCAGGCACCGACGACATCTCCGCGAGCTACCGTGACGGCGTGCTCGAGGTGCGCCTGCCGGTGCCCGAGGAGGTCCCGCCGGCCCGGAAGATCACCATCCAGCGGTCCTGACCGGGCTTCCCGACGGCGGAGCCGCCCCCGCAAGGTCGGCTCCGCCGTCGTCCGTGCGAGCTGTGGTGCTCCGGCTCTGCGGGCGTCATAGTGGAGGGCAGACGCCCGAAACGTCCTTGGGGGAGCCATGCCCGCGACACCGACGCCGCGCCGCGGTCCTCACGCGCTGATCGGGGTTGTCGCCGTCGTCCTCGGCATCGCGGGGGTGGGCGTCGCGACGGCGATGGGACCGGACGACGTGGCCCGCGTTCCCGCAGCCGTCGCCCGGCCGGCCGCCGACCACGCCCGTGGTGAGGTGCCGTCCGGGCGTACGGAGCGCCCGACCGAGTCCGCGGACCCGTTCTCCGACGTCGTCGTGCCGCCGGTGCCCGCGGAAGGAACCACCTTCGCGACCATGCGGGTGCCCCGCTGGGGCGACTACGAGGAGCCGGTGAGCGAGGGCATCACCGACGCGGTCCTGGACGAGCTGGGCCTCGGCCGGTTCCCGGACAGCCAGATGCCGGGGGAGGAGGGCAACTTCGCCCTGGCCGGCCATCGCACGCTGCACTCGCGACCGCTCTACGGCGTCGAGGAGCTGGAGGTCGGTGACGAGATCATCGTGACAGGTGCCGAGGGCGAGTACACCTACGCCGTGACGGGGCACGAGATCGTCGAGCCGGACCAGGTGCGCGTGGTGGAGCCGGACCCGCAGAACCCGGGAGGTCCCGCCGTCGGTCGGCTGATGACCCTGGTCGCGTGTCACCCGCTCGGATCCGTGGCCCAGCGCTACGTCGTCTACGCCGAGCTCGCCGCTTTCGAGGCGGCCTGACGGCTCCGTCTCCCGGCCGAGGTTCAGCCGACGGCGCCGGGCACCTTCACGGCGGTGACCGGGCAGGGGGCGTCGAGCAGCACGCGTTGCGCCGCGCTCGCCATGAGCAGCTTGCCGACCGGGGTGCGGTGCCTGATCCCGATCACGACGAGAACGGCGGCGTTGTCCCGGGTGGCCTCGAGCACCTCCTCGGCGTAGTCGTAGTCGCCCGTCGGGCGGTGCACCGCGAACTCGATGCCGGCGTCCTGCAGCCTGCGCTCGAGCGCGGCCACGTCGGTGCCTGCATGGTCCTGCTCGTGCAGTCGCGGGCCGCGGCTCACCACCACGAGCCGGGCGGCCCGCAGCTGCGCCTCGCCGACGGCATGCTCGAGCGCGGCCTCTCCCTCGGGGGTCGGCGTGTGCGCGGCGACGACGACGGTCACGGTTCCTCCTTGTGCTCGCCCGCCGTGGGCGGGGGGTGTCGGGACCATCAGCCTTCCAGCGCGGCCGGGTCCCCGAAACGGGTCTTCTTGGCGCGCACCGCCCGGTTCCACAGGAACGTCAGGAACCACAGCACCACGCCGAGACCGAGCATCACGCCGGCGATCCGGTACTCGATCGGGTCCTGTGCCCACGGGCCCACGAGGAAGGCGCAGGTCAGTGCGCCGAGGTAGGGCAGCACCCGCGGTGAGCGGAAGTGCTCGTGCCCGACCGGACGGCGGCGCAGCACCAGGACGGCGACGTTGACGACCGCGAAGACGCAGAGCAGCAGCAGGGCTGTGGTGCCGCCGAGCGCCGTCACCGCCTCCTCGCCCATGAAGTTCGTGACCGTGATGATGAGTCCGGCAGCGACGAGGGTGGTGAAGACGATGGACGTCCACGGGGTGCGGCGGCTGCGCATGACCAGCCCGAGCGTGCGCGGGAGGACGTCCTGCCGGGCCATCCCGTAGATCAGCCGCGAGGCCATGAGCATGTTGATCAGGGCCGTGTTCGCCACCGCGAACATCGACAGGAACGGGTAGATCACGTCCACCGGCAGCCCCGGCGCGCCGGCGCGGACCACCTCGAGCAGCGGTGTGGTGCTCTCGGAGAGGGTGCCGACGGGCACCACCGCCACGGCCGCCACCGAGACGAGGACGTAGACGGTGACGGTGATGCCGAGGCCGGTCAGCATGACCCGCGGGAAGGTGCGGACAGGGTCCTTGGTCTCCTCGGCCATGTTCACGGAGTCCTCGAACCCGACCATCGAGAAGAACGCGAGCGAGGTCGCGGAGGTGAGGGCGAGGAAGGTGGTCTTGTCCTCGGCGGACTCGAAGACCATGACCCGGCCCAGGTCGGCGCCGCCCTGCGTCATGGCCCAGAGGCCGATGGCGATGACGATGAGCAGGCCGGTCAGCTCGACGAGCGTGAGCACGACGTTGAGCTTCAGGCTCTCGGAGACCCCGCGCAGGTTGATGACCGCGAGCAGCGCGACGAACGTGACGGCGACGGCGGTGACGCCGCCCTGGCCCCAGTCGAGGCCGAAGCCGACGATGAAGTTCTCACCGAGGAACTTCGCGGCTGTGGACGCGGAGGTGATGCCGGAGCTCAGCACGGCGAAGGTGACGAGGAACGTCAGGAAGTGCACGCCGAACGCCTTGTGCGTGTACAGGGCCGCGCCCGCGGCCTGCGGGTACTTCGTGACGAGCTCCAGGTAGGAGAACGCGGTGATCGTGGCGACGACGAAGGCGAGGAGGATCGGCGCCCAGGCCGCGCCGCCGACCTCGCCGGCCACCTGGCCGGTGAGGGCGTACACGCCGGTGCCGAGGATGTCGCCGACGATGAACAGCAGGAGCAGCCTCGGGCCGATGACTCGTTTGAGCTCTGGCCTGGCCGTCTCGACAGCCGTGTCGGTCATCGCCTCCCCCTCCGAGGTGGTCGACGTCACGATTTTGTGCCGTCGACGTCCCCGGACTCTGGCGGAGGGTGCGGGACCCCGCAACTCATAGGCGCGCGCCTGCAGCCGCCGACTGCCTGCTCGGGCTCCTCGGACTCCGGTGGGAGGCCGACTGCCTACTCGGGCTCCTCGGACTCCGGTGGGAGGTGGAACCTGCGGCCCTCGACGTTCACCGGGGTGATCTCGACGAACACGGGCTTGCCGTCGCCGACCCGCGGGCGCAGGTGCAGCTGCTCGGCGGCCTCCGTCTCAGCCTCGGCCTCGAGCTGTCGGGCCGTCCCCTGGACGACGACGGAGACGGCGGAGTCGGTGCCGATGTCGTCGATCTCGAGCGCGACGTGGCTGTTGATCGTGAGTTCCAGCAGCTTGCTGCCCTGGGCGGTGCGCAGGTAGAGCCGGCGGCGTGAGGTCGCGTAGTTGATGGGAAAGATGTCCGGCTGGTCCTGCACGCTCACGGCCAGGCGGCCGAGGTCCTTGGCCTCGAGCAGCCGCCAGCACTCGTCCTCGTCGAGCATCGTCACCTGACGTTCAGCGTCGAATCCCATGCTCCATTGTCAGTCTGGCCCGGCTGTCTGCGTGGGCCGTTGGTCGCAACCCCGGTCTGACTTCGGCACGGTGCGGGCCGACCGCTCACGCGAGCGATCGCACGGTCTCCACGGTGTCCGCCTCCGCCGCGGTCTTGTCGTCGCGGTAGCGCAGGACGCGGGCGAAGCGGAGCGCCATCCCGCCGGGATAGCGCGGCGACCGCTGGATGCCGTCGAACGCTACCTCCACCACCTGCTCCGGGCGGACGTGCACGACGTGCCCGCTGCGGCCTGTCTCGAGCTCGAGGAACCGGCGCGTCTGCCAGGCCAGCATCTCGTCCGTCATCCCCTTGAAAGTCTTGCCGAGCATGACGAAGCCGTCGCCGTCGCGGGCCCCGAGGTGGATGTTCGACAGCGTGCCCTGCCGTCGCCCGCTGCCCCACTCCACGGCGAGCACCACGAGGTCCAGCGTGTGCCTCGGCTTGACCTTCACCCACGCCGAACCCCGTCGGCCTGCGTCGTAGGGCGCCTGGAGATTCTTGACGACGACGCCCTCGTGGCCGCGCGCGATCATCTCGGCGAAGAAGTTCTGGACCTCCGCGGGGTCGGAGGTGGGGCACCGGGGGACCGTGGCCGCCTCGGGCACGAGTCCACCGAGCGCCCTGAACCGTTCCGAGGCGGGAGAGTCGATGAGGTCGCGCCCGTCGAGGTGCAGGACGTCGAAGAAGTAGACGGTCAGCGGGATCTGCTCACGCAGCGCCACGGCGTCCCTGCTCATCGTGCGGGAACCGGTCTCCTGGAACGGCCGCGGCCGTCCGTCCGGTCCCAGCGCGATCGCCTCACCGTCCAGGACGACGGCGTCCGTCTCGAGCGAGAGGGCGACCTCCACGACCTCTGGCAACCGGTCGGTGATGTCGTCGAGGGAGCGGGTGAAGACCGTGACCTCTTCACCAGCCCGGTGCACCTGGACGCGGATCCCGTCGATCTTTCCGTCCGCCACGACGGCGGAGCCCGCCTTCTCCAGGGCTGCCGGGACGTCGGGGGCCGAGGCCGCGAGCATGGGGCGGACAGGTCGTCCCACCTCGAGGCGGAACTGCTCCAGCGCCTCGGCCCCGCCGGCGAGGGCGGCACTGGCGATGGGCCCCGAGAGGGCGGAGAACATCGCCGCGCGACGGACCAGTGCGACCGGCACGTCGGCAGCGGCGGCGATGGCGTCGAGAAGGACGGAGTCCAGGGCGCCCTGCCGCAGCTCGCCCAGCATCAGCGCGCGAAGGAACTGCTGCTCCGCCGTCGTCGCGCGGGAGAACAGGGTGCGGACAGCTTCTCCGCGAGCTGCCTGGGAACCGGTTCCGGCGAGGGCGGCGAGCTCCTCGAGCGCCTGGTCCACCTGGGTCGGCGTGAGCGACGGCTCCCGTGCCGGCTCCGGGAGCTCGGCAAGGCTGCGCCAACCGACACCGGTCCGACGCTGCCGCGGTCGACCGGAGAGGAAGGAGGCGACGACCTCGGCCTCGCCCTCGCCGGCCGCCTTCAGCGCTGCGGCAAGAAGCGCACGCTTCTCCAGGCGTGAGCGGGTGGCCGCAACGGCGGCATGGGTGTCGACCAGCTCGGCGAGCAGCACGCAACGATGATGGCAGGTCCGTGCGTCGCGGTCAGTTCGGCGGGGAGGGGATGAGTCGTCCTGTCACACGGTGCCGCGCGACGTCGCGGAGGGCTGCCGTGCGTCGGGGCCGCCAGGCTGGAGCGGCTCTTCCCGGGCGGCCGGATGCCGTCAGTTCGACCACCAGGACGACGCACCTCGCGAACCTAGGGTGACCGTCGTCTGCACGGTTTGAGTTGCCGCCCTCCACAGGGGCGGAATCGGCATGGTTTTCGCACGCCGAGTTGCCGCGGTTTCCACAGGGGCTGGAATGCCACCGCTTCCACAGGGGCTGGAATGTCACCGCTTCCACAGGGGCTGGAATGTCACCGCTTCCACAGGGGCTGGAATGCCACCGCTTCTACAGAGGCTGAATTGCCACGGTTCCCACAGCACTGAAAGACCGCGGCTTCCGCAGGCCTGAAATGCCGCGCCTTTCACAGGGCTGAGATCCTCCGGCACCGCAGGGCTCAATCCCCGTCGTCCCGCGGCTGACGAAGGGTCCATGTGACTAGGTGGCCGGCCTTCCACAGGGTCTGAAATGCCACCCTATCCACACTCGACGATCCACAGTCGATACTCGCTTCCTGCGTATCCACAGATTGGGTGGAATTCGCTGATAACTCTTGCAGGTCGAACGGGCGTTCGATAGTTTGTCCGTATTGGAACGGGCCGATTCGAGCGACGGGGGCGAGTGTGATGACGGGGAGCTCTGCTGCCGCCACCGCTGGGCAGATCGTCGCCTCCCGGCTGGCGCAGATGCGGGACGCGCTCGACGCGCTGGCGGACGTCGACCTGCACGAGCTCGAGGGCGACGCACTGATGAGCGCGCTGGACGGCGTCGAGCAGATCCGTCGGAGAGGTGACGCGCTCGCCGCCAGGGTGCTGGCAACCGTAGAGGCGGACGGTCGGTGGGCGGTGGACGGGGCGCGCTCAATGGCGGCTTGGTACCGGGCGCGGACCGGGCGGCACCGGTCGAGTGCCGCGCGGGACGTCCGGCAGGCAAGAGCGCTCCGCGACCATCTGCCAGGAACCGCCAAGGCGCTCGCGGCCGGCGAGATCAGCACGGACCACGTCGCTGCGATCGTGCGTCACACCACCAACACGGAGGCGCGGCGCGAACGGCTACGTGACGAAGAGGTCGGTGAGGACTTCCTGCTGACGCACGCCAAGGAGCTTGACGCATCGGCCTTCGACACAGCGGTGAAGCACTGGGGGCTGCGGGCGGACCCTGAGGCCTCCGACCGGGCGTACGTCGAGGACAGCGACCGCGAGGAGTTCTACCTCGCCGAGACGACCGACGGTTACGTGCCGGGCGGGTGGCTGTCCCGGTCGAGCGGTCAGGTGCTTCTCACCGCGCTGAAGGCCCGGACCGGCACGCCTGCCAAGGGTGATCGACGGTCACCGGCTCAGCGGCTCGCGAAGTCCCTCCTTGGGCTCGCGCATCTCGGGCTGGACTCAGGCACGCTGCGACCGGGAGCACGCATCCGGCCCCATGTCAGCGTGCACGTGCCGTTCGAGACACTTCAGCGGCTCATCGCCGCTTCAGCACCCGCGCGCCGGCACTCCGGCTGCTCACTCTCCGGTGACACCTCCAGATCCGCTTCCGCTGACACCCCCAGTTCCGCAGAGCATCGCGGCTCGGCGTTCGGCCTCACCGGCCCGGTGGCGAACAGTCGTGACCGCGCCGGCGTCGGCCTCGACGTCGGAGAGGTCGGACTCCCTGATGGTGATCATTCGGTCGACGGCGGCTCCGGCGTCGGGCTGTGCAACTGCGGGCAGGAGCTGCCCGACTCGGTGATCGGGGCGGACCTGGACGCCGCCTCGATGGGCGCGGTCCCCCCTGCGACGTTCGAGGACGGCACTCCGCTGCCGCCGACGTTGCTGGCCAGGCTCGCGTGTTCAAGCGGGCTCCATCGGGTTGTCTTCGGACCTGATTCCGAGGTTCTGGATGTCGGCCGTGAGCAGCGCATCTTCGCCGCCGCGCAGACCAGGGCGATCATCGCGAGGGACAAGCACTGCCAGTTCCCCAACTGCGACGCCCCGCCCGGGGAGGGCGAGGTCCATCACAGCGTCTGGTGGTGGGAGCATTTCGGTTCCACCAGCGTCAAGCTCGGCGTCCTGCTCTGCTGGCAGCATCATGACCACGTGCATCAGCACCGCATCAGCATCGAGCGGCGGAGACGGCGGTGGGTCTTTCTCCGCCGCGACGGCACCGAGATCGAGCGCACCACGCACGCTGACGCGCGTCGATGACGTGGCCGCACGACGGCGCCGCCCGCCGAATGGAAGCACGTCCTCGGCGACCTGCACCGTCTGCCTCGGGCGGGGGCAGTGGCCGGTGCGGCTCGTAGGCTGAGGGGGTGCAGGTGGTGGAGCGGACCTGGGTGCCGGCGTGGCCGTGCGCGGTCGGCCAGACGCTCGCGGTCCTCCGCCACGGCCCCGCGGACCCGACGGTACGGTTCGGCGCCGGCGTCTACTGGCGCGGCATGCGCACGCCGGCGGGGCCGGCCACCCTCCGTCTCGAGGTGAGCGCAGCCGACGGTGGGATCCGCGCGGCGGCCTGGGGCGCGGGTGCTGCGTGGGCGGTGGGCGCGGTCCCCGCCATGCTCGGCGCCGAGGACGACCCCTCCGGCTTCCGGCCCGACCGACATCCGCAGGTCGCCCGGCTGGCGCACCACTTCCCGCACCTCCGGCTGCCGCGCACCGGACTCGTCATGGAGTCGCTCGTCCCGGCGATCATCGAGCAGCGCGTCACCGGCACGGAAGCGTTCGCCGGCCACCGGCGACTGGTCCACTTCTACGGCGAGCGGGCCCCTGGCCCCGGCGCGGACCTTCGCCTGTGGGTGCCGCCGACCCCTCAGACGTTGGCCGCGATCCCCTCCTGGCAGTGGCTGCGCCTCGGCATCGACCCCGCACGCTCACGCACGATCGTCGGTGCGGCCCGCGTCGCGCCGTCCCTCGAGAGGGCCGCCGGCGTGTCCGCCGCCGACGCGGACCTCCGTCTCCGGTCGCTCCCCGGCATCGGGGTCTGGACCAGCGCGGAGACTCGCATGCGATCCCACGGTGACGCGGACGCCGTCAGCTTCGGCGACTACAACGTCGCCCGCGACGTCGGATGGGCCCTGACGGGCAAGGACGGCGTCGACGACGACGGTCTCGCCGAGCTGCTCGAGCCGTTCCGCCCGCACCGTTACCGGGTGCAGCGGCTCGTCGAGCTCGCGGGGATCCGCCGCCCGAGACGGGGCGCCCGCATGCCGCTACGCACGCACCTGCCGGTGGCCCAGAGGGCCCAATAGTCCGCATGCCGGAAACACAGTTCCGATTTCTTGTCCCGACCGTCGTCAAGGACTAAAGTCCTCCTCACACCGTGGGCGTTGTTCCGGCATGGATAACCTGCGACCGCGGATCGAGATTGAAACCATGCCATGACCCGCACCCGCCATCGTCGGCGGGTCGAGGAGCGTGAGCGATGGAGCCCATCCAGGTCACCGTCAACGGCCGCACCCTGGACGGCGCGACGGCCGGCCCCCACACCAGTCTCCTCGACTGGCTGCGGGGACAAGGGCTGACCGGCGCGAAGGAAGGATGCGCCGAGGGGGAGTGCGGCGCCTGCGCGGTGCTCGTCGCCCGGCCGGACGGCCCGGACGGCACCCGCTGGACCGCGGTGAACGCCTGCCTGCCGCCTGCCCTGGCGTTCGACGGCCAGGAGATCATGACCGCCGAAGGGCTCGGAACCGCCTCCGGTGCGTGCGCCGTCGAGGATCTCCACCCCGTCCAGCGGGAGATGGCGGACCGCGGGGGCTCCCAGTGCGGCTACTGCACGCCTGGCTTCGTCTGCGCCATGGCCGCCGAGTACTACCGGCCCGGGCGCACGCCCGCCGAGGCCAGCCCGGCGGACCAGACCGGCACGTCTGCCGCCGGTCAGGCGCACGCGGCCGACCACGAGGTGGGCCCCAACGGGTTCGACCTGCACGCCCTGAGCGGCAACCTGTGCCGCTGCACGGGCTACCGTCCCATCCGCGACGCCGCCTACGCGCTCGGCACGCCCGAGGAGACGGACCCGCTCGCCCGCCGTCGTGAGGACCCCGCCCCCGCTCCCCGCCACACCCGCGTCCACGACGATGCAGGCGAGTTCGTCCGCCCCGGCAGCCTGGAGGAGCTCTTCGACGAGCTCGAGCAGCACCCCGACGCGGTGCTCGTCGCCGGCGCCACCGACACCGGTGTCGAGCGCAACATCCGGCACACCCGTCCGCGGCTCGTGCTCGCGATCGACCGCCTGTCCGCGCTGCGCACCCTGCACGCCGGCGAGGACGGCATCGAGATCGGCGCGGCGCTGACCCTCACCGAGATCGAGTCGGCGCTGGACGGGCGGGTGCCGCTGCTGGCGGCTCTCTTCCCGCAGTTCGCCTCCCGCCTCATCCGCAACTCCGCCACCCTCGGCGGAAACCTCGGGACCGGGTCCCCCATCGGCGACGCCGCCCCGGTCCTTCTCGCCCTGGAGGCCTCGCTCGTCCTCGCCTCCCGCGGCGGTGAGCGCCAGGTCCCGCTCGCGGAGTACTTCACCGGCTACCGCACCTCGGTCCGTGAGGCCGGCGAGATCATCCGCGCGGTCCGCATCCCGCTGCCGTTGGCGGAGTCGACCGCGTTCTACAAGATCGCCAAGCGCCGGTTCGACGACATCTCCTCCGTCGCGGTCGCCGTCGCAGCCCGCATCGACGACGGCGTGGTCGCGGACGTCCGCATCGGTCTCGGCGGTGTGGCCGCCACGCCCGTCCGCGCACGTGCCACGGAGGACGCCCTGCGCGGCCGGCCCTGGACCTACGAGACCGCCGCCGCAGCCGCCGCCGTCATGGGCGAGGAGGGCACCCCGCTCGACGACCACCGGGCGAGCGCCCGGTACCGCCGCGCGATGCTCGAGCAGGCGTTGGTGCGGTTCTTCGCCCAGACCCAGCCCCAGCCGACCCTGGAGATGGCCCGATGACCTCGCTCGCCGAACGCCCTGTGAACCCCAAGGTCGGGGAGTCCGTCACCCACGAGAGCGCCGCCCCGCACGTCACGGGCACCGCGCTCTACACCGACGACCTCGCCTTCCGCGCCGCCGGGGTGCTCCACGCCTGGCCGGTCCAGGCGCCGCACGCGCACGCCCGGGTCACCGCCCTGCGCCCCGCCCCCGCTCTGCAGGTCCCCGGCGTGGTGCGGGTGCTGACCGCGGACGACGTCCCCGGCGTCAACGACGCCGGGACCAAGCACGACGAGCCGCTCTTCCCCACCGAGGTCATGTACTACGGCCACGCCGTGTGCTGGGTGCTGGGTGAGACGCTCGAGGCGGCGCGGCTCGGTGCCGAGGCCGTCGAGGTCGAGTACGAGCCGCTGCCCTCGATCCTGACCCTCACCGAGGCGATCGAGGCCAACAGCTTCCAGGGCAACCAGCCCACCGTCTCCCGGGGCGACGCCGCAGCCGCACTCGCCGCCGCGCCGCGCCGGCTCAGCGGGGAGTTCGAGCTGGGCGGGCAGGAGCACTTCTACCTCGAGACCCACGCCTCTCTCGCCCACGTGGACGAGTCCGGGCAGATCTTCATCCAGTCGTCCACGCAGCACCCCTCGGAGACCCAGGAGATCGTCGCCCACGTCCTCGGCCTGCACTCCCACGACGTCACCGTCCAGTGCCTCCGCATGGGCGGCGGCTTCGGGGGCAAGGAGATGCAGCCGCACGGCCTCGCGGCCGTCGCCGCCCTCGGCGCGGTCCTCACCGGCCGTCCGGTGCGCATGCGCCTGAACCGGACGCAGGACATGACCATGACGGGCAAACGGCACCCCTTCCACGCGCGCTGGGAGGTGGGCTTCGACGACGACGGTCACCTTCTCGCCCTGCAGGCCACCATCACGGCCGACGGCGGATGGAGCCTGGACCTGTCCGAGCCGGTCCTGGCCCGCGCCCTGTGCCACATCGACAACGCGTACTTCATCCCGAACGTCGAGGTGCACGGGCGGATCGCCAGGACCAACAAGACCTCCCAGACCGCTTTCCGGGGGTTCGGCGGACCGCAGGGCATGCTCGTCATCGAGGACATCCTCGGGCGGTGCGCGCCGGTGCTGGGGATCGACCCGGGCGAGCTGCGCCGTCGGAACTTCTACGAGCCCGGCCAGACCACCCCCTACGGGCAGCCGGTGCGGCACGCCGAACGGCTGCGCGACGTGTGGGACCAGGTCGTCGCCAGGTCGGACTACGAGGACCGTCGGAAGGCGGTCGCCGAGTTCAACGCGCGCCACCCCCACCTGAAGCGGGGGATCGCGGTCACCCCGGTGAAGTTCGGCATCTCGTTCAACTTCACCGCCTTCAACCAGGCCGGCGCGCTCGTGCACGTGTACAAGGACGGATCCGTCCTCATCAACCACGGCGGCACGGAGATGGGCCAGGGCCTGCACACCAAGATGCGGCAGGTCGCGGCCACCGCCCTCGGGGTGACGCTCGACCACGTGCGCCTGGCACCGACCCGCACGGACAAGGTTCCGAACACCTCGGCCACGGCCGCGAGCTCCGGGGCGGACCTCAACGGCGGTGCCATTAAGAACGCCTGCGACCAGATCCGTGCCCGGCTCGCCGAGGTCGCCGCGCGGAAGCTGAACATCCACCCCGACGACGTGCGGTTCGTCGACGGGCGCGTCACCGGCATCGGCTTCCACGACAGCGACCTGTCCTTCGAGGAGGTCGCCAGCGCCGCGTACTTCCAGCGCATCCCCCTGTTCGCCGCCGGGTACTACCGCACCCCGGGCCTCCACTGGGACTCCGCCCGCATGCAGGGCGAGCCGTTCAAGTACTTCTCCTACGGGGCGTCCGTCTCCGAGGTCGAGGTGGACGGCTTCACCGGCGCCTACCGGTTCCTGCGCACCGACATCGTCCACGACGTCGGCGACTCGCTCTCCCCGCTGATCGACGTGGGCCAGATCGAGGGCGGCTTCGTGCAGGGCGCCGGCTGGCTCACCCTCGAGGAGCTGCGCTGGGACACCTCCGACGGCAAGGGGCGCGGCCGGCTCGCCACCCAGGCGGCGAGCACCTACAAGCTGCCGAGCTTCTCCGAGATGCCGGAGGAGCTGAACGTCCACCTCTACGAGCGCGCCACCGAGACCGGCGTCGTCTACGGCTCCAAGGCCGTGGGTGAGCCGCCGCTGATGCTGGCGTTCAGCGTCCGCGAGGCCCTGCGCGCCGCCGCCGCGGCCTTCGGGCCGGAGGGCACGGTCGTCGAGCTCCCCAGCCCGGCCACGCCCGAGGCGGTCTTCTGGGCCCTCGACGGCGCACGGTCCGCGGCCGCGCCGGCCGAGCAGGTGGACGCCTCCGGCGACGGCGGCCGGCGGGTTGCGGCCTCCGACGACGGCTCCCGGGAAACTGCTGCGTCCCACGACGACGGGGCCCGGCGGGTTGCGGCGTCCCACAACGGCGACCAGGAGGTCGCCGCGTCCGAGAACGGCGCCCCGGAGGTTGCTGCGTCCCAGAACGGCGCCCGGGACGTCGCCGCGTCCCACGACGGCGCCCGGGAGGTCGCCGCCGCGAACGGGACGATCCGCCGCGGCGCCGCCCACGGCGGGGCCTCGTCCGCCGGCAACGGCGAGTCGCGCGAGACTCCGACCGCGTCGGCAGGCGCGGACACGGAGGAGACGGTGGGGATCTGATGGACTGGCTCGCCGCCCTGACCCACCTGCGGGCCGACGGCCTGCCGGGCGTCCTGGTCACGGTGACCGACGTGCGGGGCCACGCCCCGCGGGACGCGGGCGCCAAGATGGTCGTCGGTGCCGAGAGCACGTGGGACAGCATCGGCGGTGGCAACCTGGAGGCCACCGTCGTCGACCGCGCCCGCGAGCTCCTGGCCGGCGGGGCCCACGTCCCCGAGCGGATGACGTTCGCGCTGAACGAGCACGTCGCCAACCGCCACGGCAACCAGTGCTGCGGGGGAGAGGTGAGCGTGCTCCTGGAGCCGCTGCTCACCCGCTCCACGGTCGCCGTGTTCGGGGTCGGGCACGTCGGCCTGGAGCTCGGGCGCATCGTCGCCCGGCTGCCCGTCACGCTCCACCTGGTCGACAGCCGGTCCGACCAGGTGTCGCCCGACCGGCTCACCGAGGTCAGCGGTCCCGCCGACGTGCACGTCCACCACGCGCCCGCGCCCGAGGTGGTGCTGCGCAACCTCCCCGCCGGCTCGTACGTGTTCGTGATGACCCACGACCACGCTGAGGACTTCATCCTCTGCGACGCCGCCCTCAACCGTGGCGACCTCGCCTACGTCGGCCTCATCGGCTCGCACGCGAAGTGGGTGCGGTTCCGGAAGCGGCTGGGCGAGGCGGGGCACGACGACGCGGCGATCTCCACCATCACGAGCCCGATCGGTGTGGAGGGGATCATCGGGAAGACGCCGGCCGTGATCGCGGTGAGCGCCGCCGCCGAGCTGGTGCAGCTGCTTGAGCGGGAGCAGGCGTCGGTCGGCTCGGGTGGCACGGCGCGGCAACCGGCCCTCCGTGCGGCAAGAGCGTCGCAGGGCAGGACGGGGCCCGGCCCGGCGGGCGGGCCGGCGAGCACGTCGGTGCCCGGCCCGGGGGACGGCACGGCAGCACCCCCGCCGGCAGCCGTGCGTGGCTCGGCCGACGCACCGCACCAGCCGGCGTGAGCCCGCGAGCGTGACGGGCCCGAGCGTGACGGACCCGGGCGTCGGGATCCCGCGCGGATCCAGGGCCTGATCCGGTCGCGCCATCCCACCCGCGTCCGGCAACGCCTGGGTCCCCGCCACAGCACGCCCCGGTTGCCCGCATCACGCCCCGGTTCCCCGCAGCACGCTCTGGTTCCCCGCATCACGCCCTGGTTCGCCGCATGACGCCCTGGTTCCCCGCATCACGCCCTGGTTCCCCGCATCACGCCCTGGCCCCCAGGAGGACCCCCTCCTGCCACCCGTTCAGCCGACCGAGAAGGTGACAGATGAGCGCTGCAGCGCCCACCCCGCACACGACCACGTGGATCAAGGACCCCCTCGCGATCCTCGCCGCCGAGGGGCTCGACGCGACCGGCGGCGTCGTCGTCGAGGGAGACCGCATCGTCGAGGTGCTGGCGGCCGGCGAGGAGCCGACCATCCCGTACGAGACGACCTTCGACGCCCGGGAGCACGTGGTCGTGCCCGGCCTGATCAACACTCATCACCACTTCTACCAGACGCTCACCCGCGCCTGGGCGCCGGTGGCCAGCGCGGAACTCTTCCCCTGGCTCGTGAACCTCTACCCCGTGTGGGCGGGCCTGACGCCGCGGGACCTGGAGCTCGCGACGACCGCCGCGCTGGCCGAGCTGCTGCTGTCCGGCTGCACCACTGCCGCCGACCACCACTACCTCTTCCCCGGTGGGCTCGAGGACGCGATCGACATCCAGGTCGACGCCGCCCGTCGCCTCGGCATGCGGGCCGTCCTCACCCGCGGCTCCATGACTCTCGGGACGGACGACGGCGGGCTCCCGCCCCAGGACGTTGTCCAGGACCTCGACACGATCCTCAGCGACAGCCGCCGTCTCGTGGAGTCGTACCACGAGCGCGGGCCGGGCGCGCAGATCCAGATCGCCCTGGCCCCGTGCTCACCGTTCTCGGTCACCCGCGAGGCGATGCGCGACAGCGCCGCGCTCGCCGAGGAGCTCGACGTCCGCCTGCACACCCACCTCGCCGAGACCGTCGACGAGGAGCGCTTCTGCCTCGAGCGGTTCGGGATGCGCACCGTGGACTACCTCGAGTCGGTCGGCTGGCTCGGTCCGCGCGCCTGGCTCGCCCACGGGATCCACTTCGACGACGGCGAGGTCGCCCGCCTCGGTGCCGCCGGTGTCGGGGTCGCGCACTGCCCGACGTCGAACATGCGGCTCGCGTCGGGGACGTGCCGTGCCGTCGAGCTCGAGGACGCGGGTGCCGCCGTCGGTCTCGGCGTGGACGGCTCCGCGTCGAACGACGGCTCCAACCTCGTGCTCGAGGCCCGGCAGGCGCTCTACCTGCAGCGGCTGAGGTACGGGGCAGAGGTCCCGCCCGAGCGTGCGCTGCGGTGGGCGACGGCGGGCTCGGCCCGTGTGCTGGGCCGGGAGGACCTCGGTGAGATCGCCGTCGGCAAGCAGGCAGACCTCGCGCTCTTCCGCCTGGACGAACTGCGGTTCTCCGGGAGCCACGACCCGCTGGCCGCGTTGCTGCTGTGCGGTGCCGACCGGGCCGACCGCGTCATGGTGGCTGGTCGGTGGCGCGTGGTCGACGGCGCGATCGAGGGGCTGGACGTGCCCGCCCTCATCGCGGAGCACTCCCGGGCGGCGCGCGGGCTGCTCACCCGCGCCGGCGTGTGACGGCACCCCCGGGCGCCCCGGCCGTCGAGGCGAATCACACCGGGTCAGCGGGGGACCGGGACCCGGTTCCGCGAGCTGGGCGCGAAGAGCGAGGCCAGCGCGGTGTCGGCGCGGGACTGCTCGGCGCGGTCGAAGGTCGCCGTCGTCGCCATGACCTCGTCGGCGCGCGTCCGTCGGACCAGGTCGGTCAGCCGCTCCGCCACCTGCTCGGCGGTGCCGTGCACGGCGCTCGAGAGGAACCGCTCGACCGCGGTGCGCTGCTTCGGCGTCAGGGTCCTCTCCCTGACGGACCCGACGTCCTCCAGCGGCGGGAACGCACCGGTGGACCTCGAGGCAGCCAGCGCCCACGCCTCCGGCAGCAGCAGGTCCCGCGCCGCCTCCTCGGTGTCCGCGATCATCACCGTCACGCTGGCGATGACGTAGGGCTCGCCGCCGGCCGCCGCGACCTCACGGCGGTACTCGTCCAGAGGTCCCGGGTCGTCGAGCACCGGTCCGCCGACGGCGACCGGCAGACCGGCCCGGGCGGCGAGGGAGAGCCCGCGACCGCCGGCGAGCAGGAAGACCGGCGGGGGCGTGGCGAGGCGGGGTGTCGCGGTGACGCGCCCGCGGCCGTCGAGGAACGCGCGGACCGCGGCGACGTCGTCGAGGAAGCGCTCGGGGTCGGCGTCGTGCGCGCGCAGCTCCTCACGCATCGGTGCGCTGAAGCCGAGCGAACGTCCGATCCCGAGATCGATGCGGCCGGGATGGAGGCTCTCGAGCACCGCGAACTGCTCCGCGACGACGATCGGCGCGTGGTTGGGCAGCATGACCCCGCCCGAGCCGACCCGGATCTGCGAGGTCCGGGCAGCCACGGCCGCCGCGAGCACCGCGGGGCTGCCGCTGGCGATGCCGGGCACGGCGTGGTGCTCGGCCACCCAGAACCGGTGGTAGCCGAGCTCCTCGGCCAGCCGCGCCCGCTCGATCGTGGAGAGCAGCGCGAGGGCGTCGGGCTCGCCGGCGCGCGTGCGCGAGCGGTCCAGCAGGGACAGGGGTACGTCGAGCAGGGCCATCACCTATCGCCAACGGCGGTGGTACGGCCGATATTTCACCCGGGTCCCTGGGCGGGACTCCTGGCGCGGGGCGCCGCGAACGGCCACGATGCTCGGATGGACGGCCTGACGGGCGAGTCGCGGGACCGGGTACGAGCCATGAGTCTGTGGCTCGTGACGGCGATCGTGCTGGCGGGGGTCGCCGTCGGGCTCTACGCCCTCGTCGTCGGGTTCGACAAGGTCGACCCGGCCCCGGTCTCCCGCGTGGCGGAGGTCGCGCCCCGGGGCCTGCTGGTCGAGTACGTCGGGGGCAGCCCCGGGTGCGGCGACCCGCACCGGGTCGAGGTCAGCGAGAGCGAGGACGAGGTGGTCCTGGCGGCGTATGTCGTGGTGCGTCACGGCACGCGCCTGACCGCCTCCTGCGACGACGAGGGCGTGCCGATGCTCCAGACCGTGCGCCTCGCGGCGCCGCTGGGGCACCGCGTGGTGCGCGACGCCACCCGGCCGCAGCTCACCGTGCCGGTCACCGAGGACGCCACCGACCTCCTCGGACAGCGGGGGCGTGGGTGACGCCCCGGCGTGCCACCGGGTGTCGGGCGCTGCGGACCGTGCCGCGGTACTTGAGGTGCCGGGTGGGCTGAGGTGCTGGGGGGGGGCTGGCGTCAGGCGCCGATGCGCTGGCGCGCCGGCTGGACGGTCAGGTGGTGCTCGATCGCGGCGTCGATCCACGGCAGGGGGTCGAGGGTGTCCTCGTGGACCCACCAGTGCCAGCCGTCCCGGTCGTGCGGGAAGAGCAGGGCGAGGTGCTGGTCGTGCGCGTTCGTCACGAGCGGCACCACACCGCCGCTGCGCGCGCCCACGATCGCGGTCCGCGGCGTGTCGATGAGCAGGGTCGCCGTCGCGAGAAGGTCTACCCCGAGTGCCCGGGCCGCTGCCGTGGTCCTGAAGGAGGAACGACCCAGCACGGGGGTGGGCCGGTGGCTGCCGCACGAGAGCCGCACCGGCCCGCCGAGCTGCACGATGCTGGCACCGGGCGCGACGGCTCCGGCGACGTCCGGGCAGCCGGTCACGACGAGGTCAGCCTCTTCGGGCGACGAGGTCAGCGAGTGCCCGTCGGCCTCGACGATCTCGCCGATGTCGTCGGCGTCGGGGCCGGACAGGCGGTTGAGGTGCAGGTGCACAGCGGGACGACCTTCTCACCGGGGGCAGGGATGAGCAGACCCAGTGTGACCAGATTGTCCCGGCTGCGCCAGAGCACGGCATGACATGGCAGGTTCTCCGGGTGTCGAGAACGCCCGTCGTCGATCGTTGAACGGGTGAGGGGCGCGGAGAGGTCGCGCCCACGGCCCGAGGAGAAACTCATGCGCAAGCTCGTGATGGGGGCGTTCGTCTCGCTCGACGGCGTGATGCAGGCGCCGGGCGGTCCGGAGGAGGACCCTGAGGACGGGTTCCCGTACGGCGGGTGGCAGTTCCCGTTCGCCGACGTGGAGCTGGGGCAGATCGTCGACGCCCTGTTCACCCGAACCGGCGCCTTCCTTCTCGGCCGGCGCACGTACGACATCTTCGCCGGCTACTGGCCGGACCATGACGACCCCGACAGCCCGGTGGCAGGAGGACTGAACAGGCTGCCGAAGTACGTCGTCTCCACCACCCTCACCGACCCGGCCTGGGGGTCGACCACCGTCATCCGCGACCACGTGCCCGAGCGGGTCGCCGAGCTGAAGGAGCAGGACGGCGGTGACATCCTCGTCCAGGGCAGCAGCCGGCTGTTCCAGACGCTGTTCGCCCACGATCTCGTCGACGAGCTCGTGGTCGGCATCTACCCCGTCGTCCTGGGGCGCGGCAAGAGGCTCTTCGAGGAGGGCGTCCCCGGTCGCACGCTGCGGCTGACCGACTCCCGGCGCACCAGCTCGGGTGCGCTCTTCAACACCTACGGCAGGGCGGGGGAGGTGCGGGTGGGCTCGTTCTGACGGGTCACCGGGCGCGGGGCGGCTCCGTCCGGATAATGGGCCGGACGCGCGCGACCGTCGCGCCCGGATCGGAGGACCCGTGCCACGCCTGACCCTGCTCGCCACCGGCGGCACCATCGCCACACGGGCCGGCGCCGCGGGGCGCGTCGTGGGAGCCACGGGCGCCGAGCTGCTCGCACGCGCCCGGGACGTCTGGGGCTTCGACGGTGAGGTCGACGTCGTGGACGTGGCCGGCCTCGTCTCCTCCGCCCTGACGGTGCCGAAGGCGCTCGGCCTCGCCCGGGCCGTACGTGAGGCCCTGGCCGGCTCCGACGGTGTCGTCGTCACGCACGGCACCGACACGATGGAGGAGACCGCCTTCCTCCTCGCGCTCGCCCTGGGCCCCTCCGCCCCGGTCACCCTGACCGGCGCACAACGGCCGTTCGACGACGCCGCACCGGACGGCCCACGCAACCTCGCCGCCGCCCTCGCGTGGGTCGCGGCTCCCGCGGCCGCCGGGACCGGCGTGACCATCACCTTCGCCGACGCCGTGCTGCCCGCGATCGGCGTGCGCAAGGCCCGGACGCTCGGCCTGGAGGCGTTCGCCGCCCCGACCCGCGGGCCCATCGGGCACGTCGACGAGACCGGTGTCCGCCGCCACGCCCGCCCCGAGATCCCCGAGGCTCTCCTGGCGGCCGACGTGACCGATCTGCCGCGGGTCGCCGTGGTGCCCCAGTACCTCGGCGCCGACGCCACGGACGTCGAGGCCGCAGTGCGCGCCGGTGCCCGCGGGCTCGTCGTCGCCGGGTTCGGTGCCGGGAACACCACCCCACCCGTGACGGAGGCCCTCGTCGACCTCCTGGGACGCGGTCTGCCGGTCATGGTCACCTCGCGGACCGGCTCGGGCGCCGTCGCGGGCCTCTACGCCGGGGGAGGAGCCGACCTCGCGGCGGCCGGCGCCGTCATGGCCGGCGACCTCTCCCACTGGCAGGCGCGGCTCCTGCTCGCCGCGGTCCTCGGCACCCCGGACGCCGCCGGCGAGGGCTGGGACGCCCGCGCCCGGCGCTGGCTCGCCGACGCCGGCGCGACGCCGCGGGGCTGACTCAGTAGCCTCGGCGTCGTGGACCCGGTGGCGGCGCTCAAGCGCGTAGCGTTCCTGCTGGAGCGCGAGCTCGCCGAGAACCATCGCGTCCGCGCCTTCCGCAGGGCCGCCTGGCGCCTGGAGGCCCTGCCCGCCGGAGAGCTCGAGGAGCGGCTGCGCGCGGGCACGCTGACCGCGCTGCCCGACGTCGGCCCGAAGACCGCCGCGGTCGCCACCCAGGCCGCCGACGGGCGGGTCCCCGATTACCTCGCCGATCTCGAGGCCCGCGCCGCGTTCCCGCTCGTCGCCGGCGGCGAGACCGTCCGCGGCTGGCTCCGCGGGGACCTGCACTCCCACTCCGACTGGTCCGACGGCGGCAGCCCGGTCCGCGAGATGGCCGAGACCGCGGTCGCCGTCGGCCATTCCTACCTGGCGCTCACCGACCACTCCCCGCGGCTGACCGTCGCCCGCGGCCTCAGCCCCGAGCGGCTGCGCGAGCAGCTCGACGTCGTGGCACGCCTCAACGCCGAGCTGGCACCGTTCCGGATCCTCACCGGCATCGAGGTCGACATCCTCGAGGACGGCTCGCTCGACCAGGAGGAGGAGCTGCTGGCCTCCCTCGACGTCGTCGTCGCCAGCGTCCACTCGAAGCTGAGGATGGAGACGCGGCAGATGACCCGCCGGATGGTCGCCGCCGTCGAGAACCCCCACGTGGACGTCCTCGGGCACTGCACGGGCCGGCTCATCACCGGCGGTCGCGGCACCCGGCCCGAGTCGACCTTCGACGCGGGGGAGGTGTTCGAGGCGTGCCGGCCTGCGGGGGTGGCCGTCGAGATCAACTCCCGGCCCGAGCGCCGGGACCCGCCGACCCGCCTGCTCGAGCTCGCCGACGACGCCGGCTGCCTGTTCTCGATCGACACCGACGCCCACGCCCCGGGCCAGCTCGACTTCCTCGACCTCGGCTGCGAACGGGCCGAGAAGCTGGGGCTGTCGCGGGAGCGCATCGTCAACGCGATGGAGGTCGACGAGCTCCTGTCGTGGACCGGGCGCCACGCGGCCTGACCCCGCTTGACGGCGACAGGCGGCACGCCTACGTTCGCCCTACAAGTAACAGGTGATCAATCACCCATCGGGCGCCGACGCCTGCTCGCGTCGACGACCGACGGACCGCCGGCGTCAGGAGATCCCCATGGCCACCAGCACCACCCACCGCCGCGACGAGCCCGCCGCCCGGAACGGCGTCCCCGAGGACGTCTCCGCCCTGGTGGACGACGCGGTGGCCCTCGCCGACGCGTGGCTCAGGGCCACCGAGGCAGGTCAGTCGGACAAGGAGCGCGCCACCTCGCAGCAGCTCGCGGGCCTGGTGGGGGACCCGGAGGGGCTCGACCTCGCGGTGCGGTTCGTGGACCGGGTCGCCCGCCCGGAGGACTCGCGGGTCGCTGCGCGCGAGCTCGCCGGACTCTCGGCCGGTGCGGCCGGCTTCCTCTCGCCGTCGGACCGTGCGCTGCTCGCCGTGGGCGCGAAGGTGGCGCCGCTCGCGCCGGGTGTCGTCGTGCCGCTGGCGCGCCGACGGCTGCGCCAGCTGGTGGGCCACCTGGTGGTCGACGCCCACGACGCCGCCCTGACCCAGCACCTCGCGAAGGCCCGCGAGGAGGGGTTCCGGCTGAACATCAACCTGCTCGGCGAGGCGGTGCTCGGCGAGGCCGAGGCGAGGTCTCGGGTGGAGCGGACCACGGCGCTGCTCGCGCGCGACGACGTCGACTACGTCTCGATCAAGGACTCCTCGCTCGTCTCCCAGATCTCCACCTGGGACACCGAGGGCACGGTCGCCCGCGTGACCGAGCGGCTCCGGCCGATCTACCGGGCGGCCAAGGCACGGTCGCCGCACGCCTTCGTGAACATGGACATGGAGGAGTACCGCGACCTGGACCTCACCATCGCGGTGTTCACCTCGCTGCTCTCCGAGCCGGAGTTCAAGGACCTCGAGGCGGGGATCGTCCTCCAGGCCTACCTCCCGGACTCGAACCGCGGGATGGACGAGCTCCTCGAGTTCGCCCGGCAGCGGGTCGCCGACGGCGGGGCGCCTGTCAAGATCCGGCTGGTCAAGGGTGCGAACCTCTCGATGGAGAAGGTCGAGGCCGAGCTCCACGCGTGGGAGCAGGCCCCGTACACCACCAAGGCCGAGGTCGACGCGAACTACCTGCGCCTGGTCGAGCGCGTCCTGCGCCCGGAGCTGGCCGGGGTCGTGCGCCTCGGCGTCGCCTCGCACAACCTCTACGACGTGGCGCTGGCACACCTGCTGGCCGAGCACCGCGGGGTCGGGGCGTCGCTGGACGTGGAGATGCTCCAGGGCATGGCCCCCTCCCAGGCCCGGGCGGTGCGCGACACCGTCGGCACGGTGATCCTCTACACCCCGGTCGTGGCACCGGAGGACTTCGACGTCGCGGTCTCCTACCTCATCCGCCGCCTGGAGGAGAACGCCCAGTCCCAGAACTTCCTCCACGGCCTCTTCGCCGGCGGCGAGGAGGCGATGAACGACCAGGAGCGCCGCTTCCGCGACTCCGTGGCAGACATCCCGACCACGCCGACCGCGCCGCGCCGTTCGGACGAGCGGGAGCCGGCGGGGGAGACGTTCACCAACGCCGTCGACTCCGACCCCGCCCTGCCGCAGGTGCGCGAGTGGGCCCACGAGGTGGTCGCGGCCTCGCCGGCGCCGTTGACCTCGCGGGTGCTCGGCACCGTGGCAGAGGTGGACGAGGTCGTCGCGACGGGCCGGGCCGCCCAGCCGGCGTGGGCCGCCCGCCCGGCCGCCGAGCGCGCCGCCGTGCTGCGCCGGGCCGCCGACGAGCTCGAGGCACGCCGCGGCGAGCTCATCACGCAGATGATCCACGAGGGCGGCAAGACGATCGACCAGGCCGACCCGGAGGTCTCCGAGGCGATCGACTTCGCCCGCTACTACGCCGACCGGGCGCTCGAGCTCGATCCGGGTGCCTCCCTCCACACCGACGGCGCCCGCTTCACCCCGGACGTGCTCACCCTCGTCACCCCGCCGTGGAACTTCCCGGTCGCGATCCCGATCGGCGGCGTCCTCGCCGCCCTCGCCGCAGGCTCCGCCGTCGTCATCAAGCCCGCCCCCGCCGTGCCGGGCTGCACCGAGATCGCCATGGCGGCACTGCACGCCGCCGGTGTCCCGGGCGACGTGGCCCAGGTGGTCCGTTCCGACGAGGGCGAGGCCGGACGGGCGCTGGTCTCCCACGAGGGCGTCGACACCGTCATCCTCACCGGCGCCGCCGAGACGGCCGAGCTGTTCATCTCCTGGCGTCACGGCCGCCCCCACGGGCCGCGGGTGCTGGGGGAGACCTCGGGCAAGAACGCCCTGGTCATCACCCCGTCCGCCGACTACGACCTCGCTGTCGCCGACCTGGTCAAGAGCGCCTTCGGGCACGCCGGGCAGAAGTGCTCCGCCGCGTCGCTGGCCATCCTGGTGGGCTCGGCCGGGAGGTCCGAGCGCCTGCGCCGCCAGCTCGTCGACGCCGTGCGGTCGCTGCGCGTGGGCTGGCCCACGGACCTGACGACGACGATGGGTCCGGTCATCGAGCCGCCGACCGGCAAGCTCGAGCGCTCGCTCACGCGCCTGGAGCCGGGCGAGACCTGGCTCGTCGAGCCCCGCCAGCTGGACGACACCGGCCGGCTGTGGTCGCCGGGCCTGAAGGACAACGTCGCCCCCGGTTCCTTCTTCCATCGCACCGAGGCCTTCGGCCCGGTGCTGGGCCTCATGTACGCCGACGACCTGGACGAGGCCATCGAGCTGCAGAACGCCACCGACTTCGGCCTCACGGGGGGCCTGCACTCCCTGGACGAGGGCGAGATCGAGCACTGGCTCTCCCGCGTCGAGGTGGGCAACGCGTACGTCAACCGCCACATCACCGGCGCGATCGTGCGCCGCCAGTCGTTCGGCGGCTGGAAGTCCTCCTCGGTGGGCCCGGGCGCCAAGGCCGGCGGCCCCAACTACGTCGCCCAGCTCGGCACGTGGGCGCCCGACGGCGTCCCCGCCCGGCAGGCGGAGGCCACCGCTGCCGTGCGGGCCGCCCTGGCCGACTACACCGGCCTGGTCACCTCCCAGGCCGACCGGTCCTGGCTGCGCTCCGCCGTCGCCTCCGACGCCGCCGCGTGGGCCGCGGACCTGGGCGTGGAGAAGGACGAGAGCGGCCTGAGCGTCGAGGCGAACCGGTTCCGGTACCGCCCCGCTGCGGTGACGGTGCGCACCGTGCCGGGCGCGTCCGTCGTCGAGCTGGTCCGGGTGCTCCTCGCGGCCGAGCTCGCCGGGAGCGAGGTCCGGGTCAGCCTCGACCCCGCCACCAGCGCCAGCCTGAAGGCGCTGGACGGTGCCGGCGAGAACGCCCAGGCGGGCCTGCGCCGCCTCGCCGCCCTCGTCACGCGCGGGGAGACGACCGAGGAGTTCCTCTCCCAGGTCCGCCGCGCACCCGTCGACCGGGTCCGCGTCGTCGGCACCGGCCCGGAGGCGCACCGCATCGTCGACGAGCTCTCCTCGCCGGCGGTCACCGTGCTCACGGGGCCCGTGCTCGCCACCGGGCGCCGCGAGCTGCTCACCGTCCTGCGTGAGCAGGCCATCTCTCACACCCTCCACCGCTTCGGCCACCTGCCGGCGGGTCACTGAGCGTGGCGGGAAGGACGCAGAGTGTGGCGGGGAGGACCCAGATGAAGCTGACGCGGCCGAGCCTCAAGGATCAGGCTCTCGCCGTCATCCGCCAGGGCATGGTCTCCGGGGAGATCCGCCCCGGGGAGATCCATTCGGCGGCCGGCATGGCCGCGCGGCTCGGCACCTCCAACGGTCCCGTCCGTGAGGCCATGCTCACCCTCGTCGAGCAGGGGATCATGCAGGTCGTGCCCAACGTCGGCTTCCAGGTCACGCGCCTGACCGAGGAGGACCTCGACGAGATCCAGCAGCTCCGGCTCATGCTCGAGGTCCCGGCGATGCGGGTGCTGGGGGAGACCGGCATCGGTGGCCGCGACGCCGAGGTGCGCGCGCACGCCGAGGAGAGCGCGGCCGCCGCTGCAGCCAGGGACGTCGGCCGGTTCCTCACGGCGGACCGGGAGTTCCACCTCTCGCTGCTCGAGCTGGTCGGCAACGGCCGGCTGGTGAAGTTCGTGGCGAACCTGCGCGACCAGACCCGGCTCTACGGTCTGCACCACCTCGCCGAGGAGGGGCAGCTGGAGGCGTCGGCGGCGGAGCACGCGGAACTGCTGGACGCGCTCACCGCCGGGGACGGCGAGCGGGCCGCGCGGATCATGAGCACGCACCTCGAGCACATCCGCGGTGACTGGGCGAGCCCGGTCGCGGAGGGGGACCGCACCGACGGGGGTAACGGCACGCGCGACGGCAGCGGCACCCGCGACGGCAGCGGCACCCGCGAGGGCAACGGCACCCGCGAGGGCAACGGCACCCGCCCGGCACGCTGACCCCCCGCCCGTCCCGCACTCGCGGCACGCTGAGCCCACCTCTGAACAGCTACCGGAAAGGCGTCATGACCCACGTTGCCTCCGACGCGGCCCGCGTCGCCCCCACCACCTTCGCGGGCATGGCTCTGATCTCGGCCGACGACGTCGCACGCACGACGTCCGTCGCCGCCGCCGTCGACGCCCTGGAGGCGGCGCTGCGCGGCGGGCTCGACCCCGAGCGCGATGCGCCCCGCTCCAGGCTGAGCACCGGGACCGGCGAGCTCCTCATCATGCCGTCGACGCTCGGTACCCACTCCGGGATCAAGGTGCTCTCCAGCACGCCCGGCAACCGGGACCTGCCGCTCATCCAGGGCGCGTTTCTCCTCTTCGAGGGGCCGGGACAACGCCCGGCCGCCGTCGTCGACGGCATCGCCCTGACCAACCTGCGCACCCCGGCGGTCTCCGCCCTCGCGGTGCGTCACCTGGCCGCGGAGGACGGTCGGCCCGAGAGGCTGACGGTGTTCGGCACCGGCCCACAGGCGCGCGCCCACGCGCTCGCGATGCTCCAGGTGCGCGACATCGCCGACGTCTCCCTCGTCGGCCGCACCCCTCAGTCGCTGGAACGGCTCGCCGAGGAGATCGCGCGCACCGGGACGCCCGTGCGGACCTACCTCTCCGAGGAGGCGGCCGGGGCAGTCACCGACGCCGACATCATCTGCTGCTGCACCTCCTCGCCCACGCCGCTCTTCGACGGCGCCCTCGTCAAGGACGGCGCCGTCGTCGTCGCGATGGGGTCGCACTTCCCCGACACCCGTGAGGTCGACGACGTCCTCATCTCTCGCTCCACGGTGGTCGTCGAGTCCCGCGCGAGCACGCTGCGTGAGGCGGGCGACGTGGTGCTCCCGATCGCCTCGGGGGTGCTTCGGGAGGAAGAGCTGCTGACCCTTCACGGCGTCGTCACCGGGCGCGCAGTCCCGGTGGGGCCGGGGCCGCGGGTGTTCAAGGGGACCGGGATGCCCTGGGAGGACCTGGTCGTGGCCACCGCCGTCCACCGTGCAGCCGGTGGCACGCCCGCGGCGCCCAGCTCACGCACGGGAGACAGCCGCGACGCGAGCTGATCCGGGCGTTCCGGGCGGGCTGTCCCAGATGGCGAGAAGAACCGCCGAGGGAACGGGGATCATTCGGACAACGCGTGGCGTCCGGAATCGGGTGGGACTAAGGTCCCGAGTCAACGCCCTTCCACCCCAGGAGGTACCATGCGCGAGCCCAGCACCCCCCGCCGCCCCGGCTGGTTCGCCCAGCTCTCACCCGCCCGCAAGGGCTGGCTGCTGCTGGGTGGAGGCCTTCTGGCCACGGCCTTCCTCGCCTCCGCAGGCGTCAACAGCTCCGTGCTGGCCGCCCTGCTCGCGGTGACGATGGGGATCGGTCTGGTGCTCGGACTCGCGCCGATCCTCTCCGCCGGCACACCGTCGACCTCGGCCGGCGCCCTCACGCCGACCCGACCTGTCCCCGCCCGGGTCGGCGCCCGCGCCGGTGCTCGTGCGTTCGCCAAGGTGCCGCCGTCGTGGGAGTACTACGAGACCTTCGGGCGCTGAGCTGGGCCGGCTGACCCGACGCAGCACCGCTGTCAGGGACCCGGCCGGTGGACCGAGGCGGTCGGCCTGTCGGCGCGAGGGCGCGGTCCCTCAGCCGCCCACGACGGGGCGATCTCTCAGCCGCCCACGAGGGCCCGGCCCCTAAGCCGCCCACGAGGGCTCGGTTTCGCTGACACGGTCGACCGTGTGAGCGCCTCCGTCGCCGCGGTCTCCTCGGGCAGCACCCGCTGCAGGGTGTCCCAGACGGCACGGTCCAGCGACGCGTACGTGCCGTCGACGGTGCGGAGCATGTTCCGCTGGGCCCGGGAGGGCCCGCGCATGGGGCTGGAGTGGTGCTCGTAGGTGTTGACCGCCTGGAGCACCGCGTGCGCCGTCCCGGCCCACGGCTCCGCGCGACCGTCGTGCCCGTACAGGTCGTCGATCGCTTCGCGCTTCTGCTCGGCGATCTTCAGCGCCCGCCGCGGCAGGTCCTCGCCGTGGGGCCCCCGCAGCGGCACCCAGGAGTCGAGGAACCGGGACCAGGTCCGGTGATCGACCTCGACCTCGCACAGCCGCCGGACCTCCTCGGCGAAGGTGTCGGCGGTGGAGTGCACGATGGCCAGCGCCTGCCGGGCGGCACCCAGCTTGACGCGTGACCCGCGCGAGTGCCGGATCCTCGCCTGGGGGCCCTGCTCCGCCAGCGCGGCCGCCCGCGTGTTGTCGCAGACGACGTCGGTGACCGTGCGCTTGTAGGTGGTGGCCAGAGAGCCGTCATGGGTGGTCGTCGCCAGCAGGTTGGGCCGGAACTCCACGCCCTCGGGGGTGACGACCGACTCCGGGACGCTGACCTCCACCCACGCGACGGCGCCGTCGCGGAGCAGGCCGGCGGAGCTGATGGTGAGCGTGTCGTCGAGGATGTCCGCGACGGTGCGCAGCAGGTACTCGGTGTACTGGTGCGGCTCGTAAGCCTGGGTGAAGACGCCGAGCACCGCGCCGTCGTCGCGGTCCGACCGGACGATCGCCTGACGCGTCTCGACCGCCACCCATCGGACCGGCCGGCCCGTGGCGTCGAGGTGGGTCATCGTCGCGGCGTCCGCGGGACGTTCGACGGCGACCGGCCGCGACTCGGCCCGCCAGCCGAAGAGCCGCCGGGCGACGTCCTCCACCGGCACCGGGCCGGGGTAGTGGTTCGGCTCCTCGCCCTGCAGCTCGGCCCGGTAGTGCCAGGCCGTGCCCCGCTGGGCGGTGTTGCCGATCAAGGTCTGCGTGTTCAGGGACTGCAGTGTCTCCAGGGTCATGGGTCTCGCCTCCTTGGCCCCAGCCAAGCCCCGGGCGCCCGTACCGTGCCGGCGACCTCCACAGGGCCGGCCGCCGCGGGGCCTGGGGCTGTGGACACGGACCGGGTCGCGCGGCACCATGGCCTCGCCCCGGAGGAGGGAGCGTCCGATGGAGATCGGCTTCGCGCTGCCGGTGTCCGGCGCGTGGGCGACGCCCGGCAACGTCAGCGAGCTGGCCAGACGTGCCGAGGCGCTCGGCTACCGCTCGCTGTGGACGTTCCAGCGTCTCCTCGTCCCCGCCGGGTCCCGGCTGCCGCCCGTCTACACCAGCGTCCTCGACCCCGTCGTCACGCTGGCCCACGCTGCCGCGGTCACCGACCGGGTCCGGCTGGGCACCGCGATCGTGAACATGCCGTTCCAGCCACCGGTGCTCCTGGCCAAGCAGCTCGCGACGCTTGACGTCCTCTCCGGCGGACGCCTCGACGTCGGGCTCGGGCTGGGCTGGCAGCCGGAGGAGTTCACCGCCGCCGGGACCCCTTACGAGCGCCGGGGCGCCCGCGCGGAGGAGTACCTTGCCTGCCTGCGGGCCCTCTGGGGCCCCGACCCGGTGACCTTCAGCGGCCGCCTCTACCAGGTGCCCTCCGCCGTCGTCCTCCCCAAGCCGGTCCAGCAGCCGGCCCCGCCCGTCCTCCTCGGCGGGGCGGCGCCCCGCGCGCTCGAGCGGGTCGGCCGCCTCGCCGACGGGTGGATCAGCGCCAGCCGCGCGGACCTGACGGACCTGGCGACCTCCATCGGCCTCGTCAGGGACAGCGCCCGCACGCACGGGCGCGACCCGCACGCGCTGCGGTTCGTG
Organism: Georgenia soli; assembly: GCF_002563695.1. Taxonomy (NCBI): domain Bacteria; kingdom Bacillati; phylum Actinomycetota; class Actinomycetes; order Allobogoriellales; family Allobogoriellaceae; genus Georgenia; species Georgenia soli. The sequence continues at coordinate 3,755,945 of NZ_PDJI01000004.1, forward strand.
TGCCGCGGGGTGGTCCGCGGCGTCCCGCGCGACGGGCCGCTGACCGGGAGTCTCGAGGACGTCAGGTCGGACCTCCCGGCGCTGGCGGCCCAGGGTGTCACCGAGCTGTTCGCCGACCTCAACTTCGACCCGGCGATCGGCAGCCCCCGGGCAGACCCGGCAGCCGCCGTGCGCCGGGCGCACGAGGTGCTCGAGGCTCTGGCGCCCGAACGCTGACGACGCGCAGGTCCAAGGTCCCGCGCGGCGCGCCGACCGGACCGGCCCGACGGGAAAACGGTCGGCGAACGCTCAGAACGCCCAGGACCGGTCCGGGCGGTGTGGCACGATGCGACCGGAAGCGGGCGGGGAGGCCCCCGACCACGGATCCTGACAAGGCGGGCGCAGCGACGTGACAGCAACCTCGACCGACCCCTCGCCGTCGCCCGCCGTGCCGTACGGGGACGTGCTGGTGGTGTCGGAGCTCGTCCGCCGCTTCGGGGACCTCACCGCCGTCGACGGCGTCTCCTTCCGCATCGCGCCCGGCGAGACCTACGGGCTGCTCGGCCCCAACGGGGCCGGGAAGACGACCACGATCTCGATGATCTCCGGGCTCATCTCCGCCGACGCGGGCACCGTCACCGTGGCCGGTCAGCCGATGGGGCAGAACCGCACCGACGTCAAACGGCACATCGGCCTCGTGCCGCAGGACCTGGCCATCTACCCCGAGCTCACCGGCCGGGAGAACCTCACCTTCTTCGGCCGGCTGCAGGGCCTGCGCGGCAAGGAGCTGGCCTCCCGCATCGAGACGGTGCTCGACCTCGTCGGGCTGGCGGACCGCGCCAAGGACGCCACCAAGGAGTACTCCGGCGGCATGAAACGCCGGCTCAACATCGGCATCGGCCTGCTCCACCGGCCGACGTTGCTCATCCTCGACGAGCCCACCGTCGGCGTGGACCCGCAGTCGCGCAACGCCATCCTCGAGTCGGTCGAGGCCCTTTCCGTGGAGGGCATGGCGGTCCTGTACACCACGCACTACATGGAGGAGGCGGAGCGCCTCTGCGACCGGATCGCCATCGTCGACTCCGGGAGGATCCAGGCCGAGGGCACCAGGGACGAGCTGATCCGCCTCGTCGGCGGCGTCGACCGCATCCGGCTGAGCGGCAGCGGCGACACCGCCGCGGCCGCCGTGACGCTGCGCTCCCTGCCCGCCGTCGAGCGCGTCGACGTCGACCGCCGCCAGCTGCTCCTGACGGTCCACGACGCGCCCACCGCCGTCGCGGCCGTCGTCACGAGCGCCACGGACGCCGGCATGTCGCTCAGCGACGTCGAGATCACCCGGCCGAACCTCGAGTCGGTCTTCCTCCACCTGACCGGCAAAGGGCTGCGGGACTGACCATGGAGCAGCTGTGGACCATGACGGTCTCCGACCTGCGTCAGCGGGTCCGGGACAGGTCGGTCATCATCTTCGCCGTCGTGGTGCCGCTCGCCCTGATGGTCGTCTTCAACCTCGTCTTCGGCGGCACCGAGGAGCTCGAGCTCGAACCTGTCACCGTGGCCGCCGCCGTCCCGGACGACGACGAGCTCGGCAGGGTGGTCGTGGCGGCCCTCGGCGAGGTCGGTGCCCCCGAGGTCACCGTGCAGGACGTCGACGCGGCCGAGGTGCGCGGGCTCGCCGAGGCGGGCACCGTGCAGCTCGGCATCGTGGTCCCCGAGGGCTTCTCCGAGGCGCTCGCACGGGGCGAGGGGCCGGTGCTGCAGCTCGTCGAGGGAGACGACGCCGGCATCGAGACCGACATCCTCGTCGCCGTCGTCCAGGGCGTGCTCGACCAGCTCGCCGCCGGCACCGCCGCGGCCGCCGCGGCGGGCGAGCTCGGCCTGACCCACGAGCAGGTCGCCACGGTCGCCCGGCAGGCCGCGACCGCCGGACCGGCGGTCACGCTCGCCGAGGGCGAGGCGTCCGACGAGCAGCTCAGCGGCGGCGCCACGCTCGTCGCGGGGCAGGCGGGACTGTTCCTGCTGTTCACCGTGGGTTTCGGGGTCCTGAGTCTCGTGGCCGAGCGCGAGCAGGGGACGCTCGCCCGGCTCCGGTCCATGCCGATGCGCCCCGGGCTGGTGGTGGCCGCGAAGGCGCTGGTGGGGTTCGTGCTCGGCGTCGTCGCCACCACGGTGCTGCTCGTGGCCGGCTCACTGATGTTCGGCGTCAACTTCGGGGCACCGCTCGCCGTCGGCGTGCTCGTCGTCTGCGCGGTGACCGCCGCGACGTCCCTCATGCTGGTCGTCGCCCGCCTGGCGCGCACGGCCGAGCAGGCCAACATCGTCCAGTCCATCCTGGCCATCGCGCTGGGCACGGCGGCCGGGGCCTTCTTCCCGCTGACCGCGACCGGTGTCGTCGGCCAGCTCCTCGACCTCAACCCGGTCGCCGCCTTCATCCGCGGGCTGGGGATCACCTCGGGCGGCGGAGGTCTCGGCGACATCGGCGTCCCGGTCGCCTACATGCTCGGCTTCGCCGTCGTGGTCGTCGCCCTCTCCCGGCTCCTGCCGGACCGGGGGAGGGAGCTGTGAGACCCGTCCTGGCGATCACCGCCGTCGAGCTGCGGCGCTTCCTGCGCGACCGCTCCAACATCTTCTTCGTCTTCATCTTCCCGCTGGTCCTCGTGCTGGTGATCGGCTCCCAGTTCGGCGGGGGCGGGTCTCCCGGGCGGGTCGTCCTGGTGGGGGAGGGCAGCGACCTGCGCACGGCCGTCGTCACCGCGCTCGAGGACGACGGCGTGGCGGTCGCCCTCGCGGCCGCCGACGACGCGCTCGAGCAGGTGGCACGGGGGCGGGCGGACGTCGTCGTCCAGCTCGAGCGGGCGGACGCCGACGCCTTCGCCGCCGGCGGTGACGTCACCCTCGACGTCGTCGCGAGCTCGCAGGCAGGGGCGCCCGCCACCGTCGAACGGGTCCGGACGGCGGTGCAGGCGGTCACCGTGCAGCAGGGCCAGCTCGCCGCGCTGACCGCCGCCGGAGCCGACGAGGCGGCGGCGCAGAGCGCCCTCGGACGCGTGGCGGGCGCGCTCGACGAGCCCCGTCTCGAGGTCGTGGACGTCGACGAGGTGGCGCAGGAGCTGTCCGGCCTCGGTCAGTTCGACGTCGGCGCCGCGTCCCAGGTGCTGCTCTTCGTCTTCCTGATCTCGCTGGCGGGCTCGACCACCCTCATCCAGGCGCGCCGGTACGGTGTGGTCGGGCGCACGCTGACAGCACCGGTCTCGACGACGCAGCTGCTGGCCGGGCAGGCCCTGGGAAGGTTCGTCATCGCCCTGTTCCAGGGCGCCTACATCATGGCCGCGACGGCGCTGCTCTTCGGCGTGGACTGGGGGAACCTGTGGCTGTCCGCGGTGGTGCTGGCGGCGTTCGCGGCGGCCGCGGCCGGCGCCGCGATGCTCCTGGGCTCTCTCCTGGACAACGAGAACGCCGCCGTGGGGGCCGGGATCGGTCTGGGCCTCGTGCTCGCCGCCCTGGGCGGCGGGATGCTGCCGCTCGAGCTCTTCCCCGACTCGCTGCGGGGCGTCTCCCTGGCCACGCCTCACGCGTGGGCGTACGAGGCCTTCGCCGAGATCCAGCGCCACGACGGCACGCTGGCCGATGTCGCGCCCCAGCTCGCGGTCCTGCTGGCCATGGCGGTGGCGCTGCTCGGGATCGGGTCCTGGGCGTTGCGCCGCAGCCTGTCGCGCGCGATGTAGCCGCCGGCGAGGCGTCGCCGGGGCGCGCACGGGGCCGGTGTCGGGGCCGGTGCCGGGCCCGGTGTCGCGCCGGCTGACGTTCGGGGGCCGCGGCGGTCCTTGGGCGAGCCGGGCGCCGGCTGCGAGACTGCCGCCATGCCGACGACGCAGAAGCTGCTCCTCCTCGACTCCGCCTCGCTGTACTTCCGCGCCTACTTCGGCGTGCCGGACAGCATCAAGGCGCCCGACGGGACCCCCGTCAACGCCGTGCGCGGGTTCCTGGACATGATCGCGCAGCTCGTGGGGGACCGGCGGCCCTCCCGCCTGGTCGCCTGCTGGGACGACGACTGGCGGCCCGCTTTCCGGGTCGCTGCCATCCCGTCCTACAAGGAGCACCGGCTCGCGGCCGACGGCGGCGAGGAGGTGCCCGCCGCGCTGACGGCGCAGGTGCCGGTCATCGTCGAGGCGCTGGAGGCGCTCGGCATCGCACGGCTGGGGGCGCCGGGGTACGAGGCGGACGACGTCATCGGAACGCTCGTCGCCCGTGAGGTGGCGGCGGAGGACGGCCGGCGTGCCCAGGTCGAGGTCGTGACGGGGGACCGGGACCTCTTCCAGCTCGTCGACGACGAGGCCGGGGTCAGCGTGCTGTACCCCGTCAAGGGCGTCAAGAACCTGCAGGTGGTGGACCAGGCGGCGCTCCAGGAGCGCTACGGCGTGCCCACCGGCACCGCCTACGCCGACATGGCCACCCTGCGCGGGGACCCGAGCGACGGTCTCCCGGGGGTGCCCGGCGTGGGGGAGAAGACCGCCGCGTCGCTGCTGCGCAAGCACGGCACCCTCGCCGGTGTGCTGGCCGCGGTCGAGGCGGGCGAGGTCAGCGCCTCGCAGCAGGCGAAGTTCCGGTCGGCCTGGGACTACCTCGCCGTCGCCCCGACCGTCGTCCAGGTGGCCCGTGACGCACCGGTCGCCGAGGTGGACGACACGCTGCCGGACACACCCGCGGACCCCGACGCCGTCGTCGCGCTCGCCGAGCGCTGGAACCTCGGGTCATCCATGGCGCGGCTGGTCGACGCCCTCACCCGGGTCGGCGCCTGAGGGACGTCGCGACGCCTCCGCGAGCCACAGCTCCGCGCGCGCCTGCGCGCAGGTCTCCACCAGCACCGAGGTGATCTTCGAGGCGTCCGCACCGGTGAAGCGGGTGGTCGGGACCGCGACCGTCAGCGCTGCGCGGGGCTCGCCCGCGGCCGTGCCCAGCGACGCGCCCAGCGCCGCCACACCGGGCTCGCTCTCCTCCTGGTTGAAGCCGAACCGCTGGGAGCGAACCCGCTCCAGCTCGGCGGAGAGCTCCGCCAGCGTCTTCACGTGCCCGCCCGGCCACGGCCGCAGGCCGCCGGCATGGAGCGTGGCGAGGGCGTCGGGCGAGAGCTCGGCGAGCATCGCCTTGCCGCCGGAGGTCGTGTACGCCGGCATCCGCGTCCCCACCCGCAACCCGACCCGCAGGGTCTGCTCGCTCTCGATGCCGTCGACGAAGCGCACGTCCGCCCCGCTGAGCACCATGAGGTGCACGGTCTCGTCCAGCTCCTCGTAGAGGGTGGCCAGGTACGGCCGCAGCCGCCGGATGATCTCCGGGATCCCGGCCGCCCGCGGGGGCGGCACGACGAGCTCCGGACCCGCTTCGTAGAGACGCTTGTCCCCCTGCACCGCCCAGCCGCGGTGCCCGAGCGTGGACAGCAGCCGGTGCGCGGACGAGGGCGCCACCCCCAGCTCGTGCGCCGCCTCGGTCACGCTCAGCCGCCCCCTGTCGCGCAGCAGGCTCAGCAGCTGGAGGGCACGGTCGACCGCCTCGATGCGGTACGGGTCGCTTTTCTGCACCACGGAATGAGCGTAGCGCGATCTTGCACACAGTGGAAGCGGCGGGCTAGCGTCGGCCCATCATGTGACACCCACCACGGGGTCACCCGAGGACAGTGAGCAAGGAGGCGGACCGTGTCCACGGATCAGGTCATCATCGCCGGCGGCGGCATCGGCGGGCTGGGGGCGGCGCTCATGCTTGCCCGCAAGGGGGTGCGGGTGACGGTGCTGGAACGTGCACCGGAGTTCGCGGAGGTCGGGGCGGGCCTGCAGCTGGCCCCCAACATCACGCGGATGCTCGACGAGGTCGGTGTCCTGGAGAAGATCCTGCCGCTGTCCGTCCAGCCGAAGCGCCTGGTGTTCATGAATGCGGTGACGGGGGAGAAGCTCACCCACCTCGACCTGCTCGACGCCCGGGAGCGGTACGGCGCCCCGTACATCGTGCTGCACCGCAGCGACCTCCTCGACGCCCTCCGCGACGCGGCCGAGGCCGAGCCGAACGTCGTGCTGCGCACCAACCACGAGGTCACCGAGGTCGAGGACGCCGGCGAGCACGTCGTCGTCCGCTGCGCCAACGGTTCCGAGCTGACCGGCCAGCTGCTGGTCGGGGCGGACGGGCTGCACTCGGTGGTCCGCAGGGAGATCGTCGAGGACGAGCCGGTCCCCTCCGGCTACGTGGCCTACCGCGGGGCCGTCCCGGTCGAGGACGTCGACCGCCGGATGGACATGGACGACGTCGTCGTCTGGATGGGCCCGGGCCTGCACCTGGTCCAGTACCCCGTCCGCGCCGGCAAGCTCTACAACCAGGTCGCCGTCTTCCGCAGCCAGGAGTTCCTGGAGGGCAAGGAGGACTGGGGGACCCCGGAGGAGCTCGACCGCACCTACTCCGGCATGTGCGAGGCCGTCCGGGTGGCGATCCCGTCGCTCGGACGCATCAAGCGCTGGCCGATGGCCGACCGCGAGCCGCTGGACACCTGGACGAAGGGGCGCGTCACCCTGCTCGGCGACGCCGCCCACGCCATGCTGCAGTACCTCGCCCAGGGCGCCGGGCAGTCGCTGCTCGACGGCTCGGCGATCTCCACGGCCCTGTCCGGTCTCGGCGAGGGCGAGTGGGTCTCCGACGACGTCGACCGTGCGCTGGCCGCGTACGAGTCCGAGCGCGTGGCCGCGGCCGGCCACGTCCAGTCCACCGCGCGAGTGTGGGGCGACATCTGGCACGTGGACTCGCACGTGCCGATGATCCTGCGCGACGAGGCCTTCCGCCGTCGCGACGTCTACGACTACCACCTCGTGGACTGGCTCTACGGCCCGGTCCGCGACGGTGCGGACGACGCACCGCCGGCTGGCCCCGCGGGCGACCACGTCCCCGCCGAGCCCACCTCCGCCGCCCCCGCCCACGCCTGAGAGACGAAGGAGTCGAGAAGATGACCACGACAGACCAGCCGCTCGAGCACGGCGACGTCGAGAACGCGATGCAGCCCGAGGACACCCCCGAGCTGCGCGAGCTCTACGCCGCGTTCGAGGCCAACCACATGGTCCCGCTGTGGACCCAGCTGGGCGACCTCATGCCGACCCACCCGGCGCCGCGGGCCGTGCCGCACGTGTGGAAGTGGTCGACGCTCTACCCGCTCGCGCAGAAGTCCGGCGACCTGGTGCCGGTCGGCCGCGGGGGTGAGCGGCGCGCCATCGGGCTGGCCAACCCCGGTCTCGGGGGACCGACGTACATCTCCCCGACGCTGTGGGCGGCCATCCAGTACCTCGGTCCCAAGGAGACGGCTCCGGAGCACCGTCACTCCCAGAACGCCTTCCGCTTCGTCGTGGAGGGCGAGGGGGTGTGGACCGTCGTGAACGGCGACCCGGTGCGCATGTCACGCGGTGACCTGCTGCTGACCCCGGGCTGGAACTTCCACGGTCACCACAACGAGACGGACCGGCCGATGGCCTGGATCGACGGCCTGGACATCCCGTTCTCCTACACGAACGACGTCGGCTTCTTCGAGTTCGGCTCCGAGCGCGTGACGGACTACGCGACGCCGAACTTCTCCCGCGGCGAGCGCCTGTGGTGCCACCCCGGCCTGCGTCCGCTCTCCGGCCTGCAGAACACCGTGTCCTCGCCCATCGGCGCTTACCGGTGGGAGCACACCGACCGCGCGCTGACCGAGCAGCTGCTGCTGGAGGAGGAGGGGCAGCCGGCGACCGTCGAGCAGGGCCACGCGGCCGTGCGCTACGTCAACCCCACCACCGGCGGTGACGTCATGCCGACCATCCGGGCGGAGTTCCACCGCCTGCGCGCGGGCACCGCCACGGCGACGCGGCGCGAGGTCGGCTCGACCGTCTTCCAGGTCTTCGAGGGCTCCGGCTCCGTCGCCATGGACGGCACCGAGCACCAGCTCGAGATCGGCGACATGTTCGTGATCCCGTCCTGGGTCTCCTGGTCGCTGCAGGCCGACACCCAGTTCGACCTGTTCCGTTTCTCCGACGCGCCGATCATGGAGCGTCTGCACTTCAACCGCACGTACATCGAGGGAGCCGACCGATGAAGCTGACCACCCTGCGCACCGCCTCCGGGACCGTTGCCGCCCGAGTCGACGGTGTGAAGGCCGTCGAGCTGACGGGCTTCACCGACGTCGCCGACCTCCTGCGCCGCGGCGACCTGACCGCCGTCGCGGGGGCCACGGGCCCCGAGCACGACCTGGCGACGGCGGACCTCGCCCCCGTGGTGACCACGCCCGGCAAGATCGTGTGCGTCGGCCTGAACTACCGCAACCACATCCTCGAGATGGGGCGGGAGCTGCCCGAGTACCCGACGCTGTTCACCAAGTTCCCCGAGTCCCTCATCGGCCCGCGCGAGCCGATCCAGGTGCCGCCGGAGTCGGACAAGATCGACTGGGAGGGCGAGCTCGCCGTCGTCGTCGGGAAGAGCGTGCGCCGGGCCGACGCCGCCCAGGCGGAGGCTGCGATCGCCGGCTACACGATCATGAACGACATCACCATGCGCGACTACCAGTACCGCAGCCCGCAGTGGTTCCAGGGCAAGGCGTGGGAGAGCTCCACCCCGCTGGGCCCGGTGCTCGTCACCCCGGACGAGCTGCCCGCCGACGCCGAGCTCGTCACCCGCCTGGACGGGGAGGAGATGCAGCGCACCCGCATCGACGACCTCGTCTTCGACGCCGTCGCGCTCGTGCGGTACATCTCGACCATCTTCACCCTCAACCCCGGCGACGTCATCGCCACCGGCACGCCGGGCGGCGTGGGGCACGCGCGCAAGCCTGGCCGGTACATCAGCCCCGGCCAGACCGTGTCCGTCTCCATCGACGGCATCGGTGAGGTGGTGAACGTCGCGGTGGCGGAGAACGTCGCCGGGGCCGCCGAGAAGTCCCCGGCCACGGTGGGCGCATGAGCACCTCGCTCGAGGAGGCCCGTGAGGAGCTCCGGCGACGCCAGGGCGCCGGGGCGCGGTACGACTCCGCGAACGCGCCCGCCCGCGAGCTGGCCTGGGCGCGGACCGGGACGGCGTACTTCGCGCGCAAGCTGAACGAGCTGACCGACGAGGAGCTCGACGGCCCCAGCCTGCTGCCCGGGTGGACCCGGGCGGCGCTGGTGGCGCACGTGGGGTACAACGCACGGGCGCTGACCCGGCTGTGCGAGTGGGCGCGCACCGGCGTGGAGACGCCCATGTACTCCTCCACCGCGCAGCGCAACGCCGAGATCGACCGGGGGGCGACCCTGCCCGCCCGGGCGCTGCGCAACCTGTTCGCCCACGCCGAGGTGCACCTGAACGTCGAGTGGCGCGACCTCACCGACGAGCAGTGGGACCACGAGGTCCGCACCGCGCAGGGGCGGACCGTGCCGGCCCGGGAGACTGCCTGGATGCGCGCCCGCGAGGTCTGGGTCCACGCCGTGGACCTGGACAACGGCGGCTCCTTCCGGGACTTTCCGCCGGAGCTGCTCGACGAGCTCCTCGCCGACGTCCTGCGGGCGTGGGCGCGGCGCGAGGAGAAGGTCGACCTCGTCCTTGCCGCCACCGACCGCGAGACGGTCACGCTCGGTGCGGGCGCCGGCCCGACCGTCAGCGGCACCACGGCGGACCTCGTCCGCTGGCTCACCGGCCGGGGCGCGCGCCGCCTCAGCAGCAGCACCGGCGAGCTGCCGGAGATCCCGCGCTGGTTCTGACGACCCTGCGCTGGTTCTGACGACCCTGCGCTGGTTCTGACGACCCTGTGCTGGTTCTGACGACCCCGCGCCCGGTTCGCCCCGCCGACGGCGGCCCGTCACCGCGACGGGCCGCCGCTCGCGGCTCGCGCCCGGCCTGTCAGGCCCGCCGAGGCGGGACGTACGGCGTCTACGCTTGGCGGCATGGCCGGCCGCGCTGCCGCGGGGCTCGTGGGCGTCGTCGTCACGGGCGCCTCCGTCGCGCTGGCCGAGATCCTCGTGCGGGTCGCCGGCAGCGGTCCCGGCCCGGTCGAGGCCGTCGCCGAGGCGTTCATCGACCGCACCCCGCCCTGGCTCAAGGACCAGGCCATCGCCTGGTTCGGCACCGGCGACAAGGCGGCGCTCGGGGTCGGCATCGTCCTCGTCCTGACCGTCCTCGCGGTGGTCGCCGGGCTCGCCGAGCGGACCGAGCGATGGCGCGGCTCCGGCGTGCTGGGCCTCCTGGGCCTCCTGGCCGCGGCAGCCACCCTGAGCCGGCCCGACGGCGGATGGGGCGCCGTCTGGCCCGTGGCGGCCTCCACGGCGGCCGGTGCGCTCGCACTTCCCGCGCTGGTGCCGAGGCCCGCCGAGGTGGCGGTGCGACCGGGGCCGGCGGCGCGACCGGAGCCGGCGGTGCGACCGGAGCCGGCGGCGCGACCAAGGTCGGCCGATCGACCGGGGTCGCCGACGCCGGGCCGGCCGCTCGACCGGCGCCGCCTGCTGATCGGTGCCGGAGCGGTCGCGGGCGTCGCCCTGGCCGGGGCGACGGTGGCCCGGGTGGCCGGCGTCCGGGCGCCGTCGCCGCGCCTGGCCCTGCCCGCGCCGGCGAGCCCGGCGCCGCCGCTCCCCGCCGGCGCCGACCTGCGCGTCCACGGCCTCACGCCGTTCCGCACCCCGGACGAGACGTTCTACCGCATCGACACCGCCTTCGTCGTGCCGCGCGTGGACCCGGCCGCGTGGCGTCTGCGGGTGCACGGGCTGGTGGAGCGCGAGGTGGTCCTGACCCTCGACGACCTGCTCGCCGAGGACCTCGTCGAGGCGTGGGTGACCCTGTGCTGCGTGTCGAACGACGTGGGCGGGGACCTGGTCGGCAACGCGCTCTGGCTGGGCCTGCCGGTCCGGGAGGTCCTCGCCCGGGCGGGCCCGTCGCCGGAGGCCGACATGGTGCTCTCCCGCAGCGTCGACGGGTTCACGGCCTCCACCCCGCTCGAGGTGCTGACCGACTCCCGCGACGCGCTGCTGGCGGTCGCGATGAACGGCACCGAGCTGCCCCCGGAGCACGGCTACCCGGTGCGGCTCGTGGTGCCCGGGCTGTACGGCTTCGTCTCCGCCACCAAGTGGGTGAGCGAGCTGAAGGTGACGCGCTTCGCCGACGACGTCGCGTACTGGACCACCCGCGGCTGGTCGGCCAGGGCGCCGGTGAAGATCGCCTCGCGCATCGACGTCCCGCGTGGTGGCCGCCCGCTGCGCGCGGGCGAGGTGGTGGTGGCCGGTGTGGCCTGGGCACAGCACACCGGCATCGGGAAGGTCGAGGTGCGGGTCGACGGCGGCGACTGGCACGCCGCCGAGCTCGCGGACCAGGTGAGCGTGGACACCTGGCGGCAGTGGCTCTACCGCTGGGACGCCCCTGCCGGCGACCACGCGCTCGAGGTGCGGGCCACCGGCCTCGACGGCGTCGTCCAGACCAGCCAGCACCGGCCGCCGGCGCCGGACGGCGCGACCGGGCTGCACCGGGTCGAGGTGCGGGTGGCGGCATAGGGCGGGACGGTGGCGCAGTGCTCAGGTACCGGCGCCGCTGCTCAGGTGCCCGCGTGGAGCAGGGGAGCCAGCGCCCCGCACACCGCGCCGAGCACGGCCCCCGCCAGGGCGCCCGTCGCCGTGCCCAGCAGGGCGACGGAGCCGGTCGGCCAGCTGGCCGGGGCGGCCTGGGCGCCGGCAAAGACCACCACCATCGCGGGGGTCCACGCAGCGGCGCTGACGCCGACCCAGCGCCACGGGCGGGCGACGTCGCGCGCCTGCGCGGTGAGCGGTCCGGAGGCGGTCGCCGCGCCTGGCCGAACTGCCGTCGCCGCGCCCCGCTGATCGACGGGTGCCGTCGTCGGGCGCAGGACCGCGGCCTGGGCCGTGCCCAGCACCGCGCCCATGACCAGGCCCAGCCCGGCCGCCCCGCCGAGCACCACGGCCAGGGGTGGGCCGGCTGCGCCGTCGTCCGTGGCGAGGACGGACGGGGCGCTGGCGGCGGCCCAGCCGAGACCGGCGACGGCCACGGTCACCGCGACGAACCGGCCCACCCGCAGGCCGCGCACCAGCGGACGCAGGGCCGCGGCCTGGGCCAGTCCGATCGCCGTGCCCTCGACCAGGCCACCCAGGACGACGACGCCCCAGGCGCCCGCGGCGCCGGTCGGGCCGTGCGCCAGGGAGGCACCCACGCGGGCGGCCGTGGCGGCCGCGGTCATCCCGACGGCCTCGGCAGCGGCGCACAGACCGACCCAGCGCAGCAGCCCGCCGGGGTGGCTCACGGGGTCACCGGCTCGTGGAGCGCCGGTACTGCCAGGTCGCCAGCGGGATGAAGATCAGCAGGAAGACCCCCGCCCACAGCACGGTGTACAGCTCCGGGTTCTGCAGCGCCCAGGACGTCGGCTCCGGCGCGAGCGGGTTCGGGTCCGGGTTGCCGAAGTTGGTCCGGGCGGCCTGCGTCACCGCCGAGACGGGGTTCCACTCCGCGAACGTCTGCAGCGGGCCAGGCAGGGACTCGAGCGGCACGAAGGTGTTGGCCACGAACGTGAGCGGGAAGATCACGATGAAGGCCGCGTTGTTGACCACTTCCGGCGTCGGCACCAGCATCCCGATCCACGCCATGATCCAGGAGACGGCGTAGGCGAACAGCAGCAGCAGGAAGAATCCCAGCAGCGCCTCGGGGACGGACGTGCGGATCCGCCACCCCACCACCAGGCCGGTCAGGCCCATGACGACGAGCACGAGGATGTTGTTCACGACGTCGGAGAGCGTGCGCCCCACGAGCACCGCGGACCCCGACATGGGGAGCGAGCGGAAGCGGTCGATGATGCCCTTCTTGATGTCCTCCGCCAGCGCGGCGCCGGTGATCGTGGCCCCGAAGACCACCGTCTGCGCGAAGATCCCCGCGATGAGGAACTCGCGGTACGCCGCGCCGCCGCCCGCGGAGTCGATCGCCCCGCCGAAGACGTAGGCGAAGAGCAGCACGAACATGATGGGCTGCAGCGTGGTGAAGACGAGCAGGTCCGGGACCCGCTTGATCTTGATGAGGTTGCGCCGGGCGACCACACGGCCGTCGTTCACGGCGCTGCGCAGGCTCACGGTGCCTCCCTGACGCTCTCGCGGGTGCGGCTGCCCCGCCTGGCCGCTGGGCCGGCCCCGCCGTCGGGCCTGCCGTCCTCCTCGGCGGTGTGCCCGGTCAGCGTGAGGAAGACGTCGTCCAGCGTCGGGCGGCGCACGCCGATGTCGTCCACGGAGAGGCGGGCGTCGTCGAGCAGACGCAGCGCGTCCACGAGGGGCCCTGTGCCGCCGGCGGTGGGCAGCACGAGCAGCCGGGTGCGTTCGTCCTGGGTCACCGGGCCGTTGGCCAGCGGCTCCAGCAGCGCCCGCGCGCGGGGCAGCTCTCCGGGCTCGGTGATGACGATCTCCAGGCGCTCGCCGCCCACCTGTCGCTTGAGCTCGTCGGCCGTGCCGCGGGCGATCGCGCGGCCGCGGTCGATGACGACGATGTCGTCGGCCAGCTGGTCCGCCTCCTCCAGGTACTGCGTGGTCAGCAGCACGGTGGTCCCGCCGCCCACCAGCGTCTGGATCACCTCCCACATGTCCAGCCGCGAACGGGGGTCCAGGCCGGTGGTGGGTTCGTCGAGGAAGAGCACCGGCGGGTCCGCGACGAGCGCCCCGGCCAGGTCCAGACGGCGGCGCATGCCGCCGGAGTACGTCCTGGTCGGCCGGTCCGCGGCGTCGTCGAGACGGAACCGGGCGAGCAGCTCGCGGGCCCGCTCGCGCGAGCGCCGCCGGCCCAGGTGGTAGAGCTGGCCGATCATGTCGAGGTTCTCGAACCCCGTCAGGTACTCGTCGACCGCGGCGTACTGGCCCGAGACCCCGATGCGCTCGCGCACCAGGCCGGGCTCCCGCAGCACGTCGGCGCCGGCCACCCGTGCCTGGCCCGCGTCCGGGCGCAGCAGGGTGGTGAGGATGCGGATGCAGGTGGTCTTGCCGGCCCCGTTCGGGCCGAGCAGCCCCAGCACGGTGCCGGTGGGCACCGCCAGGTCGACGTCGTCGAGGGCGACGACCTCCCCGTAGCGCTTGGCCAGACCGGTGGCCTGGATGGCGTGCGTCACACGACGACGGTACGCGCGGGGCAGCGGGCTGCCCAGCACTTTTCGGCGCCCGGCTACCCTGTCGCCATGACAGCCACCACGTGGACGGGAGGGCGGCTGAGCGCCCGCGGGTCGTGCGTCCTCGCCCCCAACCCGGGCGTCATGACGCTCGAGGGCACGAACACGTGGCTCCTGCGCGAGCCGGGCAGCACCGAGGTCGCCGTCGTCGATCCCGGGCCCGACGACGCCGGGCACCTCGAGCGGGTGCTCACCGCCGCCGGGGCCGACGGCGGACGGGTCGCCGTCGTGCTGCTCACGCACCACCACCGGGACCACACCGGCGCGGCGGGCGCGCTGGCCGCGAGGACCGGCGCGCCCGTGCACGGGGCCGGGCACCGCCCACTTGCCGACGGCGAGACGCTGGAGGTCGGCGGCCTCGCCGTCCAGGTCCTCGCCACCCCGGGCCACACGGCCGACTCGGTCTCCTTCCTGCTCCCGTCGGAGGGGCTGCTGCTCACGGGTGACACGGTGCTCGGGCGCGGCACCACCGTGCTGGCGTGGCCGGACGGGACGGTGGGCGACTACCTGCGGACCGTGGACACGCTTCTGGCCGCCGTCCGGGACGGACGGGTCACCCGGCTCGCGCCCGGGCACGGCCCGCCCGTCGAGGACCCGGCCGGCGTCCTCACGGCCCTGCGGCAGCACCGGGTGGAGCGGCTGCAGGAGGTCCGGGCCGCCGTGCAGGGCGGTGCCGACGACGTCGACGAGGTCGTCACGGCCGTGTACGGACCGCACCTGGGCGCGGACCGCCGCCGTGCCGCCGCTCTCAGCGTGCGGGCGCAGCTTGACCACCTCGGCATCGTCCTGGAGGGTGAGCCGGCATGACCGACCTCTCGACCGCCCAGCAGTCCGAGGTGGAGGAGGTGGTGCTGCTCGCGGACGACGGGACCCCCGTCGGGGCGGCCGACAAGGCCCGCGTGCACACCGACTCCACCCCGCTGCACCTCGCCTTCTCCTGCCACCTCTTCGACGACGACGGACGCGTCCTGGTCACGCGGCGCGCCCTGACGAAGCTCACGTGGCCGGGGGTGTGGACCAACGCCTTCTGCGGGCACCCCGCGCCCGGCGAGGCGATGGCCGACGCGGTGCGCCGCCGGGGCCGCTTCGAGCTGGGCGTCGAGGTCAGCGAGCCCGAGCCCGTGCTCCCGGACTTCCGTTACCGCGCCGTGGACGCCTCGGGAGTGGTGGAGAACGAGATCTGCCCGGTGCACACCGCCCGCGCGCTGTCCGTCCCGAGCCCCGACCCGACGGAGGTGGCCGAGCACCGCTGGGTCCGGCCGGAGGATCTCCTCGCCGCGGTCCGCGCGGCGCCGTGGGCGTTCAGCCCCTGGCTGGTCGAGCAGCTCGCGGACCCCCGCCTGAGCCGGCTCTTCGCGCCGCGCTGACCCGGCCGCCCCGTCCGGCGGGGCGAGACGTTCGGCGAGAGCGGGCGGCGCTCCCTAAGGTCGGGGGCATGGACCACACACGACTCGGCCGCTCCGGCCTCACCGTCTCCGTCGTCGGCCTCGGCTGCAACAACCTCGGCCGGGCCGGTGCGGCGACGGAGTCCGCCGACGGCGCCACCGCCGTCGTCCATGCTGCCCTCGACGCCGGCATCACCCTCTTCGACACCGCCGACACCTACGGCCGCGAGCCGGGGCTGAGCGAGCGGCTGCTGGGCCGGGCTCTCGCCGGCCGGCGCGACGAGGTGGTCCTGGCCACCAAGTTCGGCATGGACATGCGCGGGGCCAACGGCCCGGACTTCGGCGCGCGGGGCTCCCGCCGCTACATCGTCACCGCGGTCGAGGCCTCGCTGCGCCGCCTCGGGACGGACTGGATCGACCTGTACCAGTACCACACCCCGGACCCGCTCACGCCGGTGGACGAGACGCTCGCGGCCCTCGACAGCCTGGTCACCTCGGGGAAGGTGCGCTACGTCGGCCACTCGAACATGGCCGGCTGGCAGATCGCCGACGCCGCCCACCTGGCGCGCGCGGGCAGGTGGACACCGTTCGTGTCGGCGCAGAACCACTACAACCTCCTCGACCGCCGTGCGGAGCTCGAGGTGGTCCCCGCCGCGGAACGGTTCGGTCTCGGGGTGCTGCCGTACTTCCCGCTCGCCAACGGTCTGCTGACGGGCAAGTACAGCGGCGGGACCGCCCCGGCCGGTAGCAGGCTCACCCGGTCGCGGCAGGAGCTGCTCGAGCGCGTCGACCACGACCAGCTCCGCGCGTTCGGCGACTTCGCCCGCGAGCGCGGGCTGACCGAGGTCGAGGTCGCGTTCTCCTGGCTCGCCTCGCGCCCGGCCGTCGCCAGTGTCATCGCGGGGGCGACGACGCCGGAGCAGGTGCGCCAGAACGCCGCCGCCGCGGCGTGGGTGCCGACCGCGCAGGACGAGGCGGAGCTGGACGAGATCTTCCCGCGCACGCCGAAGGTCGCGCTGTTCTGACCCCTCGGCGCAGTTCTGAACCGTCGGCGCTCTACGGCCGCTTCAGCGGTCGACGCGGGTGACCCAGTACGTGGCCCGCGTCGGCTGCGGCGTGCCGAACCGGGCACTCGGGAGGTACAGCGAGTCGCGGTAGATCGCGGCGGTCGTGGGCGCGTCGAAGTTCTCGTCCTTGAGCACCTTCCGCAGCCGCGCCCGTTCCCCCTCCTCGTCGAGGCGCAGCACCGCCACCTGGTTGGCGGTGTTCTGCACGACGTAGAGCGTGCGGTCCTGGCGCAGCAGCCCGTCGGCGAACGCGACCGGTCCCTTCGCGCCCCGCACCGACGTCGGGACGTCGGGAAGGTCGACCTCTCGCGCCTCGCCGGTCTGCGGGTCGACACGGAACACCGTGCCCAGCGCGCTGTTCGCCACGAGCAGCGCCTCGCCGTCGGGAGTCGAGGCGATGCCGTTGGCGTTGAAGCCCGCCACCTGCCGCCACGCGCCTCGCAGCTTCAGGTGCACGACCTCGTGCTGGCCGGGCAGGCGGCCGTGGTGACCTAACGGCACCCCGTGCAGGACGGCCGCGGAGGAGTCGGTGAACCAGGCCACGCCGTCGAGGATCGTGACGTCGTTGATGAACGTGCTGCCCGTGGCGAGCCTGTAGGTGGCCAGCACCTCGCCCGTCCGCGTGCTCACCACCCGTCCCTGGCCGCTGGGCCCGCCGGCGACGAAGAGACGGCCGCGCCGGTCGAGCGTCATCCCTACCGACGGCGTACCCGGCCCCTCCGAGAGCAGCTCGCGGTCGCCGGTGCGCAGGTCGAGCTGGAGGATGTCGCCGTCGGCGAGCGAGCCGACCCACGCCGTCGCTCCGTGACGCGCCGCCGCGATGCCCTCCGGCTGGAACCCCACGGGCAGCTCGATCCGGTCCGGCAGCGACCGGTGATGGCCGTGGCCGTGCGACTCCGGGGCCTCGTGGTCGTGGGCCGTGGCAGGCACCGCGGCCCCGAGCGAGAGGGCGACCGCCAGAGCGGGCAGGAACAGGTGGGACCGGTCCATGGCGAGCTCCGATGTTCCGCCTCCGGCACGGGGCCGGAGGCCCTGCAGGACGCCCAACACCGTAGGTCCGCGGCCACTCGTCCAGAAGACCTCCGCGGGAGGAAGAAGGCAGGAGACGGCGCCCCCGGCCGGGTGACGCGCCGGCCCCGCCGCCCGAGGGGCTGACGCGGGTCTGGGCGGCGGCGTCGCCCTAGTACCTGGCGGGCGCGGCCGCGAGGGTCAGCAGCGCCCGCAGGGTTCCGGCGTCGTGCCGGCCGGAGAAGACGGCCGTCCCCGGCTCCAGCGCCCTCCCGGCGGCGAGCGGACCGGCGTCGACGGCGTCGTAGCCCAGGCGGTCGACAACCTCGCCCACCAGCGCGCGGGCCTCCTCGTCGTCCCCGGCGACGGCGAGCGCGCGGCGCCCCGGCGAGCCGGCGGGGGAGTGGTCGGACTCCAGGTCGTGGTAGCCGATGTGGTTGAGGGTCTTGACCAGCCGCGCGCCGGCGAGGTGGGTCTGGACCACCTCGGAGGTGGACACCTCGCCCTCCATGACGGGCAGGTGGCCGTCGGTCTCCGGCCAGTAGTTCATCGCGTCGACGACGACGCGGCCGGCGAACAGCTCCGGGTCGAGCGTGCGGTAGCGCCGCAGCGGCACGGACAGGACGACGACGTCGCTGCCCCGGACCGCCTCGGCGGCGGTCACGGCGCGGGCACCGGGGGCCATGACCTCGACGATCAGCGAGATCTCGGACGGGTCCGCCGCGGTCGCGACCAGCACGTCGTAGCCGGCCCGGAGCGACTGCCTGGCGACGGCGGTGCCGACCCGTCCGGCCCCCAGCACGCCGATGGTGCGAACCCTGCTCACCCGCTGCCCCTCCCGTCCGGCCGGTGCGACCGGTCTCCCTGCACGGACCCACGCCGACGAGGGTGGGTCACCGGTGCAACCGGTCAGAGGCGCGTCCGATTCCCGCAGCCGGGATGGACGGGGTCACACGGCCGGAAGGGGCGGACGGCCTGCGGGCCCGTCCGCCCCTTCCGGCGGTGCTTCCGTCGATCAGGTGCTTCGTCAGTGCACGACGGCCTTCTCGGCGCCGGCGCCGGTCATCGAGCGGACCTCCATCTCCGCCTGCTTCACGGCGTCGTGCTCCTTCGAGGTCACGGATCCGAGCCAGCCGAGGAAGAACCCGAGCGGCACGGAGACGATCGCGGGGTTCGACAGCGGGAACCACGCGATGTCGATGCTGGAGATCATCGCGGTCTCCGACCCGGTCACCACGGGGGAGAAGACGATGAGCACGAGCGCGGAGATCAGCCCGCCGTAGATGCTCCACACCGACCCGCGGGTGTTGAACCGCTTCCAGTACAGCGAGTACAGGATCGAGGGCAGGTTGGCGCTCGCGGCGATCGCGAAGGCCAGCGAGACGAGGAACGCGACGTTCTGCCCGTTCGCCAGCACGCCGCCGACGATGGAGATCACCCCGATCGTCACGGCCGTGCGGCGGGCGACCTTCACCTCCTGCGCGGGGTCGGCCTTGCCCTCCTTCAGCACCCCGTTGTAGATGTCGTGCGCGAAGGACGCCGAGGCGGTGATCGTCAGCCCGGCCACGACCGCGAGGATCGTCGCGAAGGCGACGGCGGCGATGATGCCGAGCAGCAGGGTGCCGCCGAGCTCGTACGCCAGGGCGGGGGCGGCGGAGTTCGCGCCGCCCGGGGCGGCCTTGATCGCGTCCGCGCCGACGAGGTAGGCGGCCCCGAAGCCCAGCACCATGGTGAAGAGGTAGAACGCGCCGATCAGGCCGATCGCCCAGCTGACCGAGCGCCGTGCCTCCTTGGCGGTGGGGACCGTGTAGAAGCGCATGAGCACGTGCGGCAGGCCGGCGGCGCCGAAGACGAGGGCGATCGCCAGGGAGACGAAGCCCAGCTTGGAGGTCTCCGAGGCTCCGTACTGCAGCATCGGCTCGGCGATGCGCGCGCCCTCCGGGTGCACGTCGATGGCCGCGCCGACGACGTCCGAGAGGCTCAGGCCGTTCAGGACGAGGACCCACACCGTCATCAGGGCGGTGCCGATGATGAGCAGGACGGCCTTGATGATCTGCACCCACGTGGTGCCCTTCATCCCGCCGATGAGGACGTAGATGATCATGAGGGCGCCGACGACGGCGATGACCAGCCCCTGGCCGGTCGCGCTGTCGATGCCGAGCAGCAGCGCGACGAGCCCGCCCGCGCCGGCCATCTGGGCGAGCAGGTAGAAGAAGGTGACGGCGAGCGTGGAGGTGGCGGCGGCGGTCCGGACGGGCCGCTGCTGCATCCGGAAGCTCAGCACGTCCGCCATCGTGTACTTGCCGGTGTTGCGCAGCGGCTCGGCCACGAGCAGCAGCGCCACCAGCCAGGCGACCAGGAAGCCGATCGAGTACAGCAGGCCGTCGTAGCCGTACAGCGCGACCGCGCCGACGATGCCGAGGAACGAGGCCGCGGAGAGGTAGTCGCCGGCGATCGCGATGCCGTTCTGGCGGCCGGAGAAGGACCGGCCGCCGTGGTAGAAGTCGCCGACCGTGGTGTTCTGCTTCGAGACGCGGACGACGATGACGAGGGTGACGACGACGAACGCGAGGAAGATCGCGATGTTGAGGAACGGGTTTCCGACGTCCATCAGGCGTCTCCCTCCAGCTCGGCCCGCATCTTGGACGCGAGCGGGTCAAGGTTGCGGTTGGCGTGGCGGACGTACAGCCACGTCAGGAGGAAGGTCGTCGCAAACTGGGCGAGCCCGAGGAGGAGGCCGATGTTGATGTGGCCCAGGACGGGCGTGGACATGAACCCCTCCGCGTAGGTGGAGAGGAGCACGTAGGAGAAGTACCAGGCGAGGAACGCGACGGTCCACGGGAAGGCGAACGTCCGGAAGCGGCGCCGCAGCTCAGCGAACTCGGCCGAGTTCTGCGCCGCCACGAACTCCTCCGCCGTCACGGTGCGGTAGCCCGGCGCCCGCTCGTCGAGCTCGGGCAGCGGGTTGTGGTGCGGCGGCAGGTGCGACTCGGGATCGTGGTCTGTCATCAGGCCCCCTGATCGTGTGGCTGGGATCACATCGGTGTGAGTCGGGCGTCAACGTACCGGCTCAGGGGTCGGGCGTCCACGCGGCAGCCACTTTCGGTCGCCAGTTGTCGCCAACGGGCTCCGGAGCGGCCCCGCCGAAACGCGCCGAGGGCGAAATCGTGGTCGCCCGCACGTGACCGTGGCCATACTGTGCGGATGCAGATGCCCGCCGTCGAGCTCCACGTCCACCTCGAGGGGACCCTGGAGCCGGAGCTGATCATGGCCCTGGCCGAGCGCAACCGCGTCGAGCTGCCGTACGCCGACCTGGACGACCTCCGCTCGCGCTACTCCTTCACCGACCTGCAGAGCTTCCTGGACCTCTACTACGCGAACATGGCGGTGCTGCGCACCGCGGAGGACTTCCACGACCTGACGACGGCGTACCTGGCCCGGGCCCGAGAGGCGGGCGTCCGTCACGCCGAGGTCTTCCTCGACGTCCAGGCCCACACCGGTCGCGGCATCCGCGCGGCGGAGGTGATCGACGGCGTCACGTCCGCGCTCGCCACCGGCGGTGACCACGGGATCACCACCGGCCTCATCGTCACGTTCCTGCGCCACCTGCCCGGGGCCGAGGCGCTCGCCACCCTGCAGGAGCTGCTCACCCTCGACGCGCCGCTGCTCGGGGTCGGCCTGTGCTCGACCGAGCTGACCAGCCACGCCTCCGAGTTCGCGCCCGCGTTCGACCTCGCCCGCGCCCACGGCCTGCACGCCGTCGCCCACGCCGGCGAGGAGGGGCCGCCGCAGAACGTCTGGGACGTGCTCGACATCCTGCGCGTCGAGCGCGTGGACCACGGCGTGCGCGCCATGGAGGACCCGGTCCTCGTCCGCCGCCTCGCCGACGAGCGGGTGCCCCTCACGGTCTGCCCCCTCTCCAACGTCCGCCTGCGCGTGGTCGACACCATCGCGGACCACCCGCTGCGCACGATGCTCGAGGCGGGCCTGGTGGTGACCGTCAACTCCGACGACCCCGCCTACTTCGGCGGGTACGTCGACGAGAACCTCCGGCAGGTCGCGGACGCGCTCGCGCTGGGTCCCGAGGAGCTGCTGACGCTGGCGCGCAACGGGGTGGAGTCCGCGTTCGTCGACGACGCCCGCAGGGCCGAGCTCGACGCCGAGGTCACCGCCTGGCACCGGGGCCTCGTCACGCACAGCTGAGCGTGGGCCCCGCGGCGCGCGCGGGTGCCACGGCTCGGAGCCACCGCACGGAGCCGCCGCCGTGCGTGCCGGCCCCAACGGACGGGTGTCGCCGAAAGGCCCTTCACCCCGTGGGACCCGTCGTGTTGAATGGCCAGGACTGGCACTGGCGCTGACCACGGAGGTCCCCATGCGGGTCGAGTCGAGCATGCTGTCGCTGTCGTGGATCCCGTCGGACTCGGTGAGCGGGTGGCTCCGGGCGGGGTTCGACGTGGGCCTCGCCCACTACGACAATCCGCCGGTGGACTCGCTCACGACCCTCGAGCAGGTCCACCGCCTCCGGGCGGACGACCGCTTCCGGTTCGTCAACCACCTCAGCGCCTGGGCCGAGTTCGACGAGCTCGGCACGCCGCTGGAGTGGGGTTTCGCCCCGGAGTCCGGCATCGTCATGGGCTCGACCACCGTGCGCGTCGCCAGCGTCGGCGCCACCTTCGGCGGCTACGCCCTGCCGGTCCTGCAGCAGGAGCCCGTGGTCGAGGACGGCAGCGTCCACTTCACCCAGACCGTGGGCGGGCGCACCGGTGTGCCGCTGCCGCGGCCGGTCCCGCACGCGCCGTTCGTCCTGTGGCAGGCCCCCATCGTGTGGACGACGCTGGCGCTGACGCTGCGCGCCGACGGCAGCACCGAGATCGCCATGCCGGGCGCGAGCGTCTTCCCGCGCCACTGGGTCTACGGCCCGGACGGCACCCTCAGCCTCAAGAGCGGGCTGACCGACCTCGACGGCTGGATGGCGCACTCGTTCGGGCCCCGCACGCCCTGGGGCGAGCAGGACTCCGAGGCGCTCGTCGTGGAGGCCGAGACGGCCGTGGAACGTCAGCTCTCGGAGGGCATCATGCGCGGGAACGGACGGCCGGAGATCCGCCGGGCCCCCGCCGGCGCCACCATCACCACCCAGGGCGAGCCGGGCGAGGAGCTCTTCCTCCTGCTCGACGGCGTCCTGGACGTCGAGGTCGACGGCCGGCAGGTGGCCCAGGTGGGACCCGGCGCGGTCCTGGGGGAGCGGGCCGTCCTCGAGGGCGGCGCCCGCACCTCGACGTTGACGGCCGTCACCCCGGTGCGGATCGCCGTCGCAGACGCCGAACGCCTGGACGTCGAGAAGCTCCGCGCCGTGGCCGAGCTGCACCGGCGCGAGGACGGCTGAGAAGCCTTGACGGCGGCGGGAGGTGCGAGGACCTACGTCCCGCCGTCGCCGCGGGCCGGCACGGGACGATTCGTACAAGGCGGACGCGGTACTTCCCGGGTCCGCCGGCCGGGGCGTCCCGGTCACCACCACCTCCGACCCCGGGACACCGCATGAACCCCACGGCCCCCGCCTTCGCGCCCGACCTGCTCGACGACCGCCCGGAGCGGGTCGGGAGGTCCCGCCGCAACGCCTTCGTCGTCATGCTGGCCTCCTCGCTGCTCAGCCTGGTCGCCTCCCTCGTGCTCTCGATCGACGCGGTGCGCCTGGCCGCCGACCCCGACGTCGTACTGTCCTGCAACATCAACTCGGCGATCTCCTGCGGCGCCGTCGCCCAGGCGTGGCAGGCGAGCGTCCTCGGCTTCCCGAACGCCTTCCTCGGTCTGATCGCCGAGCCCGTGGTCATCACCCTCGCCGTCGCCTCCCTGGGCGGCGTGCGGTTCCCGCGCTGGTTCATGAACGCCGCCCAGGTGGTCTACCTCATCGGGTTCGGCTTCGCGTACTGGCTCTTCGCGCAGTCGTTCTTCGTGATCGGCTCGCTCTGCCCGTGGTGCCTCCTGGTCACGGTGTCCACGACCACCGTCTTCACCTCCCTGCTGCGGGTGAACATCATGGACAACACCTTCGGCCTGCGCCCGGCCCTGCACGAGCGGTTGTGCGGGTGGCTGCGCATGGGCGTCGACTACGCCGTCGAGGTGGTCTGGTTCGTCCTCCTCGCCGCGGCGATCCTGCTGAAGTACCAGGCGGTCCTGTTCTGACCGGCCGGGGTCTGCTGTCTGACCCGCGTGACGCGCGACGGCCGAAGCCCCTCCGTGAAAGACGTCGGAACACAGGGCCGTGACCCCTCGTTGGAC
This sequence comes from Georgenia soli, assembly GCF_002563695.1. Classification (NCBI taxonomy): domain Bacteria; kingdom Bacillati; phylum Actinomycetota; class Actinomycetes; order Allobogoriellales; family Allobogoriellaceae; genus Georgenia; species Georgenia soli. The sequence continues at coordinate 3,779,815 of NZ_PDJI01000004.1, forward strand.
AGGACGTGACGAACGCAGCACCGGACCCTGGCCCCACCGTCGACGTCGACGTGGCCGCCCGCCGCGCACGTTCCGCCGTCAGGCGTGCCCAGCCCGGCAACGATCTCGCCGAGACGCTCGACCTCGTCGACCAGATGACCGCGATGACACGGTCGCAGGAGCAGATCTCGCGGGCGATCGAACGGCTCACCGGGCTGCGGCTCGGTGAGATGCAGGCGCTGCGGGCGGTGGCCGAGGGCGCCGACCACCCGCGGGCCGTCGCCCGCCGTACCGGCCAGGCGGACGCGGCGGCCCGGGCCACCTGCGACGGGCTCGTCGGCCGCGGGCTGCTCGCCCGCCACCACCACCCGCTCTCCCGCGGCGGCCGACCCCGGCTGATCCACGTCACGGAGACCGGGAGGGTCGCGCTCGAGCAGGCCGAGGCGCTCCACGTCAGGCTCTTCGACGCCGTCGTCGACAGCCTGGAGGTCGGCTCCGACCAGATGCGCGACACGGTGCGCCGCATCGCCGACGCGCTCGACCCCGCACACTTCGGCGCCCGCCGGCCCGAGCTCGCCCCCGCCCTCCTCACCGACGGCTCCTGAGCGCCGGCCGGGGAGCGCTCGCCCCCACCGTTCTCGCCGACTTCTCCCGACCGGCGGGGCCCCGGCCGCACCTGTGGAGGAGCGTCCCGCCGCGTGGGCGAGGCGTGTGATCATTCGGGACACACCTCACGAACCTGCGAGCCGGAGCGTCTACCTGTCGTGAAGCCCTTCGACCACGTGGTCCGCGACCACGGTCCCGCCGTGCTGCGGCTCTGCCGCGCCCTCGTCGGCCCGGTGGAGGCAGACGACGTGTGGTCGGAGACCTTCCTCGCCGCCCTGCGGGCCTACCCCGGCCTCGACGACGGCGCGAACGTCGAGGCCTGGCTCGTCACCATCGCGCGGCGCAAGGCGGTCGACCACCACCGGGCCCGGGCGCGTCGGGCCCGTCCCGTCGCGGAGGTTCCCGAGACGACGACGCACCCGCCCGAGACGCACGAGGACCTGTGGCGCGCCATGCGGGCACTGACGGAGCGTCAGCGCGAGGCGATCGCGTTCCACCACCTGCTCGGCCTGCCGTACACCGAGGTGGCCGCCGTCGTCGGGGGCTCCGCACCGGCCGTGCGCCGCGCCGCCGCGGACGGCATCCGTCACCTGCGCAAGACCCTGGAGGCATGACCATGACCACCACAGACCCGGCCATCACAGACCCGGCCACCACCGACCCGGCCACCACCGACCCGGCTGGCACCGGCGTGCTCTCGGCCCTGCACGACGTCGCGCCGGAGGACCTGCACCACCTGCACGAGCGCCTCGCCGCACGGGCGGAGGAGGAGGAGCTGCTCGACGTCGCCTACCGCACCGTCGACTCGCCCGTCGGCGGGCTCCTGCTGGCCGCCACGCCCGCCGGGCTCGTGCGCGTCGCCTTCGAGCTGGAGGGCCACGACGCCGCCCTCGCGCGCCTCGCCCGCACCGTGAGCCCGCGCATCCTCCACGCGCCCCGGCGGCTCGACGCGCTCGCCCACCAGCTCGACGAGTACTTCGCCGGGAGGCGGCGCACGTTCGACGTCCCGGTGGACCTGCGGCTGGCCGCCGGCTTCCGGCGGGAGGTGCTGGCCCACCTCACCGACGTGCCCTACGGCCGCACCGTCAGCTACACCGAGCTCGCCACCGCCTCCGGCCGCCCCCGGGCCGTGCGCGCAGCGGCGTCGGCGTGCGCGACCAACCCGGTGCCGCTCGTGGTGCCGTGCCACCGGGTGCTGCGGTCGGACGGCTCCCTCGGCGGCTACCTCGCTGGGCTCGACGTCAAGCGCACCCTGCTCGCCCTGGAGAGTGCCGCGTGAGCGCGCCGAGCGTCGTCGTCGGTGCCGACGGTCTGGCCCGCCCGGCCTGGGCCGCCACCGACCCGTTGCTGCGGGACTACTACGACACCGAGTGGGGCGTGCCCGTGCGCGGCGAGCGGGCGGTGTTCGAACGGCTGAGCCTCGAGGCGTTCCAGGCGGGGCTGTCGTGGGCGACCGTCCTGCGCAAGCGCCCCGCCTTCCGGGAGGCCTTCCACGACTTCGACCCCGACGCGGTCGCCGGGATGAGCGACGAGGACGTCGAGCGGTTGATGGGGGAGCCACGGATCATCCGCAACCGCGCGAAGATCCTCGCCACCCGCACGAACGCGCGCGCGACCGTCGAGCTGCGGGCGGACGGCGGTCTCGAGGCGCTCGTCTGGTCCTACCGGCCGGAGCGCACCCCGGTGCCCCGCACCATGGAGGAGGTCCCGAGCACGACGCCCCAGTCCGTCGCGCTGTCCAAGGACCTGCGCGGCAGGGGCTTCCGGTTCGTGGGCCCCACGACCATGCACGCCCTCATGGAGGCGATCGGCATCGTGGACACCCACCTCCTCGGCTCGCACCGGCGCGGCGTCTCGGGACTGTGGAAGCCGGACGGCTCGCGGGTGTGACAGAGGGGTCGGCCGGACGGTCCGGCATCTCCGGCGGTCCCTGACCCCGCCCTGTACGGTCCGCCCCGGAGGCGTCAGACGGCGGCGCCCACCCCGCGCAGCTGGATGTCCACGAGCGTCGCGACGTAGTCGTCGATCTTCGCCCGCATGTCCTCGATGGTGTCGGGCGAGCTGACCAGCACGTGGACGAGGATCGCGCCCTCGATCGCGTCGAGGAACTCGCGGGTGGGCGTGTCCGGCGGCAGCTCGCCGTCGTTCACCGCGCGCTGCACCCGGTCCTCCAGGGACAGCACGCCCTTGCTGATCCGTTCCTGCCGGATCTCCTGGAACTCGTCGGGGTTCGCGAGGGCGGCCGAGTACAGGTGGGAGATCGCGGGGCCGTGCTCGCCGAGATAGAGGTTGGCGCGGGCGGTGGCGTGGGCGACCAGGTAGTCGCGCAGCGTCATCCCCTCCGTCTCCTCGGGGGTGACGTACCGGCGCTCCAGGTCGCGAAGCGCGTCCAGCAGCAGGTCTCGCTTGTCCTTCCAGCGGAGGTAGATCGAGGACTTGCCGATGCCGGCGTGCGTCGCGACGCCGTCGAGGCTCAGGCCCGCCCAGCCGCGGTGCCCGAACAGCTCGAGCACGGCGCGGTAGGCCCGCTCCTCGGTGTCCGCGTGGCGGGGCCGTCCCGGGCCGCGCCGCACGGGGGCCGGTGCCGGCTCCTCCGCGTTGGCCGTCGCGTGCGGCTCGACGGGCGTCGACTGCTTTGTCATGGTGCCTCGCCTCCCTCCGTCAGGATCTGGACACTACCTGCGGAGATTCGGCACACGGCCGCATTCGAGGGCGACGTCGGGGTGAAAACCGGACCACCCGGGCAGGATCGGAGGGTGAGACCCGCGGCCTCGATCAGCCGATCTTCGCCGGGGCGACGACCCCTCGCCACTGCTCCGGCTCGAGCCGCTCGGGTGAGGCCGTGACGGTCTCCCACCGCGACCCCTTGCCGGCCAGCTCCCGGCAGATGGCGATCGCCTCGGTGAGCAGCCGGCGCAGCCGCTCGTCCGCGTCCGGGATGCACGCCGTGGCGATGCCCGGGACGGCGAAGTCGAGGATGACCGGGCCGGGGTGGAACCGCACCGGGCCCACCACCCCCTGCCGGATGAACCGGCGGGCCCACTCGGCCGCCAGTGGCGCGTCCGCCAGCGCCCACGCCGTGGAGGTGCGCAGGGTGTCCGGGTCGCGGCCGTCGCTGGCGGCGAGCATCCGGTCCACGCTCAGCGCCCCTACCGCGAGGGACCGCTGGGTCTCCTCGGCGACGACGGGCAGAGCGGTGGTCGCGGTCAGCAGCGCGATCTCGTGGTCCCAGCGCAGGTCCGTGCTGGTGAGCCCGATGACCGACGGGATCAGCGGGGCCAGGTGCGGCCGCGCGGCGTCGGACGTGCAGTCGTTGACGAGCCGCGCGAGGTGGGCCAGCAGGCGGTGCGTGCACGCCGGCCGGTCGCTCCACCGCTCGCCGGCGAGGTAGGAGGCCAGCTCCATGAAGCACGCACCCTTGCGCGGGTTGCGGTGCTTGCCCCGCCCGAGCATCGGCAGCATGTCGTGATCGTTGTCCATGACCGTGCTCCCACTCTGGAGTGATCGTCGTCACTCAAGCATGCGCCACCCCTCGCGGGCGCGCAACGGGGTATCCCGTCGCCCCGGCGTGGGGGCTTGACGTGCTCCAGGTGGTGTGCCGGGCGGTCGGCTCAGCAGTGTGCCGCGGCCACCGCCAGGGTCAGCGCCCGCTGGAAGTTGCTCTCGCGCTCCTCGGCGCTCATGTCGCGCGAGCCGTCGAGAAGGTGGTCCGAGATGGTGAGCACGGCGAGGGCCTCGCGGCCGTACTGGGCGGCGATGCCGTACAGCCCGGCGGCCTCCATCTCCACGCCGAGCGTGCCGTAGTCGGCCAGCGCCCGGATCTGCTCCGCCGGGTTGCCGTAGAAGTGGTCGCGGGAGACCACCGGCGCCACGTGGACGTCGTCGGCCCCCTCCGCGGCGGCCACCGCGGCGGCGACGAGCCGGTAGGAGGCGACGGCGGAGAAGTGGATCCCGGGGATCCGGGTGGTGTTCATCGCCGAGTCGGTGTGGGCGCCGAGCGCGACGACGACGTCACCCACCTTCACCCGGGAGGAGAGGCCGCCGGCGGTCCCGACGCGGATGATCCGCTGCACGTCGTACTCGCGGAAGAGCTCGTTGGCGTAGATGCCCAGCGACGGCATCCCCATCCCGGACGCCATGACCGACAGCGGCCTGCGGTTGACGGTGCCCGTGTACGCCCCGATGCCGCGCACGTCGGAGACCTTCCGCGCGTCCGGCATCAGCTGGGCGGCGATGCGCTCCGCCCGCCGGGGGTCCCCGGGCATGAGGACGGCGGGCGCGAAGTCGCCCTTCTCGGCGGCGATGTGCGGCGTGGGCATGGTTTCTCTCCTCGGGCGTCCGGCTGCGGCGTCCATGCTCCCACGTCGCGGGCGCCGTCGTGCCGGGCCGTGCCGCGCGGCGTCCGGGCCGTGCCGCGCGGCGTCCGGTGCGGGCCGCGCGGCGTCCGCGGCGCGTCAGCCCCAGAGGCGCTGCGTGGCGAGCTCCGCGCCCTGCGCGAGCGCCTCCAGCTTGGCGACGGCGATCTGGGGATGGATCCGCCCACCCAGCCCGCAGTCGGTCGAGGCGACGACGTTCTCACGGCCCACCCGCAGCGCGAACCGCTCGATGCGGTCGGCCACCAGCTCGGGGTGCTCGACGACGTTCGTCGCGTGGGAGACGACGCCCGGGAGGATGAGCTTGCCCTCGGGCAGCGCGACGTCGTCCCAGACCTTGTACTCGTGCTCGTGCCGGACGTTGCCCGCCTCGAAGGAGTAGGCGCCGGCGTCGATCTTGAGCATCGTGCGCACGATGTCCTTCATCGGCAGGTCCGTGGTGTGCGGACCGTGCCAGGAGCCCCAGCACAGGTGGAAACGGATGCGGTCCTGGGGGAGGTCGCGCAGGGCGTGGTTCAGCGCCTCCACGCGGAGCTCCGTGAAGGCGACGTAGTCCTCGACGGAGGGCTCCGGCTCGATCTGGTCGAAGTTCTCCGCGATCGAGGGGTCGTCGATCTGCAGCACCAGGCCGGCGTCGATGACGGCCTGGTACTCCTCGCGCAGCACGTCGGCCCAGGCGTAGAGCAGCTCCTCGTCGGAGCCGTAGTACTTGTTCGTGATGCGCGAGGCGCTGCCGGGGGAGAGGGCGGTGATGAACCCCTCCTGGGCGCCGGTGGCCTCGAGCGCCGCGCGCAGGTTCGCGGTGTCCTGGGCGATGGCGGCGTGGCCGGTGTAGGTGAGCAGTCCCGTCACGCTCGGGAAGGGCTTCGGCCCGCCGGTGAAGATGCCGGACTCGGGGTCGGCGTAGGCGTCGGCGAAGCGCTGCCGGTCGCGACGGTGACCGAAGCCGGTCAGCCGGACGTTCCCGGGGGAGGAGAGCACCTGCTCGGTGATCCAGGAGTCGTCGCCGTCGATCTCCAGGCCGCCGGTGCGCTGGAAGGAGTAGGACCACCAGGCGCCGTAGTCCACGGGCGAGCTCATGGACTTGCCGAACTCGCCGTCGCCGACCACGGTGATGCCGAGGTCCAGCTGGCGCCGCACGAGATCGGTCACGGCGGTGCGGAGCAGGTCGGCGAAGCCCTCGGCCTCGCCACCCGCCTCGCGCGCCGCGTTGGCGGCGATGAGCTCGGGCGTGCGCGGGAGCGAGCCCGCGTGCGTGGTCTGGATCCGGTCGGTGCTGCGCAGCATGGGTTCCTCGTGTCCTTCGGGGGTGGTCCTGACCGGCGGGGCCGGCGAGGCCATGGTGCCGGAGAAGGGTCGACGGCGGCGGCTCGGACCGGGCTTCCGGGACGAGGGAGAGACGTCGGTCCGTTCTGTGGCTACTCTGGGCGTCCGTCGCGGCCGACGCCTACGATCGCCCGCGACCTGGGCCTTGACGCACGATCGGCACCAGCCCGGCCGCGGCCGGGCGGTGGCGGACGAAGAACCCGACGGAGGGAACACCATGGCGGGACAGGCAGCGACCGACGTCGGGAGGGAGCAGTGGTCCGGCCAGCTCGGGTTCCTGCTCTCGGCGATCGGCTCGGCGATCGGGCTGGGGAACATCTGGCGCTTCCCCGGCGTGGCGTACGACAACGGCGGCGGCGCGTTCCTCATCCCGTACCTCGTGGCGCTGCTGACGGCCGGCGTGCCGATCCTGCTGCTCGACTACTCGCTCGGCCACCGCTTCCGCGGGTCCGCGCCGACGGTCTTCCGGCGGCTCGGCAGGCGGTTCGAGCCGCTGGGCTGGTTCCAGGTGGCGATCGCCTTCATGATCGCGACCTACTACACGGTCATCATCGTCTGGGCGATCCGCTACGCCTTCTTCTCCGTATCGCTCGCCTGGGGCGACGACCCCGCCGGCTTCTTCATCGGCGACTTCCTCCAGGACGCCGGCCCCACCATCACGGGGGACGTCGTCGGGGGCATCTTCTGGCCCATGGTCGCGCTGTGGGCGGTCACCCTGGTGGTCATCGCGCTGGGCGTCGCCCGCGGCATCGAGCGCGCCAACAAGATCTTCCTGCCGCTGCTCGTCGTCCTCTTCCTCGTCCTGGTGGTGAGGGCGCTCTTCCTCGACGGCGCGATGGACGGCCTCAACGCCTTCTTCACCCCGAACTGGGCCGCCCTGAGCGACCCGGGCGTGTGGATCGCGGCCTACAGCCAGATCTTCTTCTCGCTCTCGATCGCCTTCGGGATCATGCTCACGTACTCGAGCTACCTGCGCCGCCGGTCGAACCTCGTGCCGGTCTCGTACGTGGCCGCCTTCGCGAACTCCTCCTTCGAGGTCCTCGCGGGCATCGGCGTCTTCGCCACCCTGGGCTACATGGCCTTCCAGCAGGGGGTCGCCGTCGACGAGCTGGAGGGCATCACCGGCGTGGTGCTCTCGTTCATCACGTTCCCGCAGATCATCTCCCTCATGCCGGGCGGGGCCGTCTTCGGGGTGCTCTTCTTCACCTCGCTGACCCTGGCCGGGTTCACGTCGCTGATCTCGATCCTCCAGGTGGTCTCCGCCGCCTTCCAGGAGAAGTTCGGGCTCAGCCGGGTGCAGGTCTCCGTCCTCATCGGCGGGCTCTGCGCGGTGATCTCGCTGGCGCTGTACTCGACCACCTCGTCGCTGGCCATGCTCGACACGGTGGACAAGTACACCAACGAGATCGGCGTGGTCACCTCGGCGATCCTCATGTGCCTCATCACCGGCCTCGGCCTGCGGAAGCTTCCCGAGCTGCAGGCGCACCTGAACCTGGTCTCCACCGCCCGGGTGGGCGCGTGGTGGCGGGTGCTCGTGGGGATCGTCGTCCCCGTCGCGCTGGCCTACATGCTCGTCCGCACCGTCATGGAGCTGGTCACCGAGCCGTACAGCGGCTACCCGTGGACGTTCGTCAACATCGTCGGCTGGGGCGCCGTCGCCCTCATGGTCATCGCCTCGTTCGCCTACACCGCGGTGCGCTGGCGAAGGCCGGTCGACGACTTCACCCCTGACCCGATCCCCGGCTTCGCGGCCAGTGCCGCGCGGCTGGGCGGACCGACGGAGGCCTCACGATGACCACCACCGCGATCGTCATGATGATCGTCGCCATCCTCGTGGTGTGGGGAGGGCTGGGGCTCGCCGTCGTCTACCTCCTTCGCAACCCCCTCCAGGAGGACGCGGAGGGCGACTTCCTCGACGAGCCCGAGTCGCACCACCTGTAGCGGCCGGGGCCGGTCCCGGCCACGATGGGCCCGTGGACCTGCCCATCGCCCTGCCCGTCTCGCCCATGCTCGCGAAGTCCGTCCCGGCCGTGCCCGAGCCGGACGCCGTCGCCGGCGGCTACTCCTACGAACCGAAGTGGGACGGCTTCCGCTGCATCGTGCTGCGTGACGGCGACGACGTCGAGCTGGCCAGCCGCGGCAGCAAGCCGCTCACCCGGTACTTCCCCGAGATGGTGGAGGCGGCCCGCGAGCACCTGCCGGAGCGGTGCGCCGTCGACGGCGAGATCGTCGTCCGGCGGGGCGAGCCGGGCAGCCAGCGCCTGGACTGGGAGTCGCTCTCCCAGCGGATCCACCCGGCGGAGTCCCGGGTGCGCCGCCTCGCGGTGGAGACGCCCGCCGAGCTCGTGGCGTTCGACCTGCTGTGCCTGGACGGCGAGAACCTCATGGACGCCCCCTTCGCGCGGCGCCGCGAGCGGCTGGAGGACGCCATGTCGGCGCTCGCCGTCGGGGCACCCGTGCATCTCACGCGCGTGACCCGGGACGCCGCGGTGGCGCAGGAGTGGTTCACCACGTTCGAGGGGGCCGGGCTCGACGGCGTCGTCGCCAAGGCGCTGAGGTCCACCTATCAGCCGGGGAAGCGCACGATGCTGAAGATCAAGCACTCCCGCACCGCCGAGGCGGTGCTGGTGGGCTACCGGGTCCACAAGTCCGGCTCGGGGGTCGGCTCCCTGCTGCTGGGCATGTACGACGGCGCGGGGAACCTCTTCAACGTCGGCGGCATCTCCGCGTTCACGGACCGGCGCCGCAGGGAGCTCGTGGACGAGCTCGACGATCTGGTGGTGCGCGACGAGAGCGGCGAGGCCGTGCGCGGCGAGACCGACCGCTCCCGTTTCAGCGCCAACAAGGACGTCAGCTTCGTGCGGCTGCGGCCCGAGCGGGTGGTCGAGGTGAAGTTCGACCAGCTGGAGGGCGCCCGGTTCCGCCACTCGGCCCAGTTCCTGCGCTGGCGCCCGGACCGCGACCCCCGTTCGTGCACCCTCGAGCAGATCGAGCGGCCGCTGGCGTACGACCTCGACGACGTGCTCCAGCGCTGAGCCGCGCTACCCCTCCATGCGCTTGCGGCTCGGCTGCACGCGGGGCGGCTCGCCCGGCATCTTCGGGTACTCCGGCGGGAACGGCAGCTCGCCGAGACCGTCGGCGAGGTCACGCTCCCACAGCTCGAGCGCGGGGCCCACGCGGCCGAGGGTGCTCCCCATGCCGGCCCAGGCGTCGCCGTCGGCCGCGACGATCCCCGGCACCGTCCGCACGGTGAAGTCGCGCGGGGAGACGTCCCGCAGCCGGTCCCACGGCACCGGCATGGACACCGGCGCCCCGGGGAGCGGGCGCGGGCTGTAGGCGGAGGCGATCGTGCGGTCGCGGTTGGCCTGGTTGAAGTCCACGAACACCTTCTCCCCGCGCTCCTCCTTCCACCACGCCGTCGTCACCAGGTCCGGCATCCGCCGCTCCAGCTCGCGGGCGATGCCGATCACGCCGTGCCGCACGTCGAGGAACTCGTGCGTCGGCTCGACCCGCGCGTAGACGTGGACGCCCCGGTTCCCGGACGTCTTGACCCACGGCGTCAGGCCGAGCTCCTCCATCAGGGCCCGGAGGCCGAAGGCGGCCTCGACCGCCTCGGGGAAGCCGAGACCGGGCTGAGGGTCGAGGTCGATGCGCAGCTCGTCCGGGCGGTCGTTGTCCGCCGCACGCACCGGCCACGGGTGGAACGTCACGGTGTTCATCTGCACCGCCCACACGGCGGTCGCGAGCTCGTCGACCACCAGCTGCGGGTGACGGCGGCCGGAGGGGTACGTGCACATCACCGTCCTGGCCCACTCCGGCACCCCGCGCGGCGGGTTCTTCGAGAAGAACTCCTCGCCCTGCACGCCCTCCGGGAAGCGCTGGAGCGTGACGGGGCGGTCACCAACGGCGCGCAGGAACCCCTCGCCGACGGCCACCAGGTACTCGGCCAGCTCCCACTTGGTGACGCCGTCGTCGGGCCACATGAGCCGGTCGGGGCTCGAGACCCGCACCTGCCGGGGACCGTCGGGCCCGGGAACCTCCATCACCTTCGCGCTGGACGCCATGGGCCGAGAGTAGCGTCGGGGCCCGGGCTCGCAGTCCGTGCGGCGCCCGGGGTCCGCGGTCGTTGCGGGGCGGCGCCCGTGAACCGGCTGGCATGATGGACGCATCGACGACCGGGTGCCACACCCCGACGCCGGCGGCCGGGACCTTCCCGCCGTCGTTCGTCTGTGACTGTTGTCCCAGGCCGCCGTCACCGGCGTGCGTGCCCGCGTCGCCCCTTCGTAACCTTGGACGGTGAGCCAACTGGGAAACGCGACGTTCCGGTACCGCGACAGCGCGATAGTGGGTCTGTCCCACATCGAGGCGCCCCGGGTGGTGACCTCCGCCGAGTTCGAGGACCGGCTCGCCGTCGCCCGCAAGGCCCTGCGGCTGCCCAGGAACCTGCTCGAACGCGTCTCCGGGGTGCGTGAACGGCGCTGGTGGGAGGAGGGCACGGCGTTCGAGGACATGGCCGCCGAGGCCGGGTCGAAGGCTCTCGCGGAGGCCGGGGTCGACCCCGGCGACGTCGGGCTGCTCATCAACACCTCCGTCTCGCGCAACCAGCTCGAGCCCTCCGTGGCCGTGCGTGTCCACGACCGCATGGGCCTGTCGAGCCGGGCGCTCAACTTCGACATCACCAACGCCTGCGTCGGCTTCGTCAACGGCGTCCAGATGGCGTCGGCGATGATCGACGCCGGGCAGATCGACTACGCCGTGATCGTCAACGCCGAGGACGTGCGCCGCACGCAGGAGGACACGATCGCCCGCCTCACCGCCGACGACGTCACCCGCGAGGACTACCAGAACCAGTTCGCCTCCCTCACCCTCGGCGACGGCGCCGCCGCCGCGGTGATCGGTCGCGCCTCCGACCGCCCCGACGGCCACCGGATCCTCGGCGGGGTCGCCCGCGCCGGCACGGAGCACCACGAGCTGTGCGTCGGCTCCTTCGGCAAGATGACCACCGACACCAAGAACCTGCTCGCCAAGGGCCTGAAGCTCGTCGTCGACGCGTGGCGCGAGGCCGAGGGTGACGGCTGGGACTGGTCCCGGATGGACCGTTACGTCACCCACCAGATCTCCACGCCCTACACGCAGGCGATCATCGACGCGGTGGACCTCGACCCTGCCGCGGTGCCCATCACGTTCGACCGGTGGGGGAACGTCGGGCCGGCGGCGATCGCCATGACGCTGTCCGAGCAGGCCGACACCCTCAGCCCCGGCGACCGGGTCATGTGCCTCGGCGTCGGCTCGGGCCTGAACACCGCGATGTTGGAGCTGGCCTGGTGAGTTGGCCCGGAGTCGATCCGTCCTGGTCCCGCCGGGCGGTCGTCGCCGGGCACGCCTGGCACTACCTCGACAACACGTCCTCCCTCCCGGCCGGCCGCGCGCCGCACGGCACGGTCCTGTGCGTGCACGGCAACCCCACGTGGTCCTACCTGTGGCGGTCCGTGCTGGCCGCCGGTGCGGAGGCCGGCTGGCGCGTCGTCGCCGTCGACCAGCTGGAGATGGGCTTCTCCGAGCACACCGGCGCGCACCATCGGCTCGCCGACCGGGTGGCCCAGCTCGGCGCGCTCACGGACCACCTCGGCCTGTCCGGCCCCGGCTGGGACGGCCTGGCCGTGGTCACCCTCGGCCATGACTGGGGCGGCGTCGTCTCCATGGGCTGGGCGGTGGACCACCCCCGCGAGCTGGCGGGCCTGATCCTCACGAACACGGCCGTCCACCAGCCCGGCGAGAAGCGGGTCCCCGCGCTGCTGCGCCTGGCCCGGCACCGCTCCGTCCACGCCGGGGCGACGACGGTGACCCCGGCGTTCCTCGACGTCACCCTCTCCCTCGCGAGCCCCGCGCTGGCGCCGGAGGTGCGAGAGGCGTACCGCTCCCCGTACCGCACGGCCGACGACCGCCGAGGCATCGGCACGTTCGTCGAGGACATCCCCGTCGACGCCGGCCACCCCAGCCACGCCGAGCTGGCCCGCATCGCCGGCGGCGTCGCCGCCCTGGACGTCCCGGCCCTGCTGATGTGGGGCCCGAAGGACCCGGTCTTCTACGAGCGTTACCTGCGCGACCTGAGGGATCGGCTGCCGCACGCCGATATCCACCGGTTCGAGGGCGCCGGGCACCTTGTGGTCGAGGACGCCGACGTCGCCGGGACCGTGGTCACCTGGTTGCGGCGCCGGCTCGAGGGCCGGCCCGCGGCGCCCGACCAGGTCGCCGCCGAGCTGCCGGCGCCCGTGGCGGGGCAGTACCGCCCGCTGTACGCCGCGCTCGACGAGCTCTCCGGCTCCGAGACCCCCGCCGTCGTCGCGCTCTCCCCGGGCGGGACGAGCGAGCTGACCTGGGCGGATCTCGCCCGCCGGGTCGAGCACCTGGCCCTCGGCCTCGTCGACTCCGGCGTGCGCCCGGGGCACCGGGTGAGCCTGCTGATCCCGCCCGGCGTGGACCTGACGACGGCCCTGTTCGCGTGCCTGCGCATCGGCGCGGTCGTCGTCCTCGCCGACGCCGGTCTCGGCGTCCGCGGGCTCACGCGCGCGGTCCGCGGCGCCTACCCCGACCACATCCTCGGCATCGAGCGGGCGATGGTCGCGGCCCGGGCGCTCGGCTGGCCGGGGCAGAAGTTCGTCGTCGTCCCGCGGGGCCACGAGGCCGGGTACACCCCGCCGCGCACGGCCCACAGCCGGCGCCGCACGATCGGCATCGCGGGCTCCCTGCGCGAGCTGCTGGCCCGCGGCGCGACGCTCGCCGCCGCCGGCACCGCGCTGCCCGCCGAGCCCGCGCCCGAGGACGACGCCGCCATCCTCTTCACCTCCGGCTCCACCGGGCCGGCGAAGGGCGTCGTCTACACCCACCGGGGCCTGGCGGGGATGTGCTCCGTCGTCGCGGCCACCCTCGGGATCTCGCCCGAGCGGCCCTTCGTGGCCGGCTTCGCGCCGTTCGCCCTCATCGGCACCGCGGTGGGCGCGACCAGCGCGACGCCGGACATGGACGTCACCGCACCCGGCACCCTGCGCGCGGGGGCCCTCGCGGACGCGGTCGCCGCGATCGACGCCTACGCCGTCTTCGCCTCGCCGTCGGCGCTGGCGAACGTCGTGCGCACCGCCCGGGACCTGACCCCGGAGCAGCGGGACGCCCTCGCCGGCGTGCAGCTCTTCCTCTCGGCCGGTGCCCCCATCTCCTCGACGCGCCTGGCGCAGGTGCTGGAGGTCATGCCGAACGCCGAGCCGCACACCCCGTACGGGATGACGGAGGTGCTGCCGCTGACCGACGTCTCCCTGGACCAGATCCGCGCCGCCGAGGCGGACGCCGCCACGGGCGCCGTGGCCGGCGCGGGCAACGGCAGCTGCGTCGGCACGCCCGTCCCCGACGCCCAGATCCGCATCGTCCCGCTGGACGCGACGGGCGCCGCCACCGGCGAGCCGACCGCCACCCCCGGCGTCACGGGCGAGGTGCTGGTGACCGCCCCGAACCTCAAGGACCGCTACGACCAGCTCTGGGCCACCCAGGACCGCTCCGCGACGTGGCCCGGCTGGCACCGCACCGGCGACGTCGGCCACCTCGACGCGAGCGGCCGCCTGTGGATCGAGGGCCGCCTCGCGCACGTGATCGTCACGGCCGACGGCGTGGTCACGCCCGTGCAGGTCGAGAACGACGCGATGTCGGTGCGCGGCGTCGTCCGTGCCGCCGCCGTGGGCGTCGGTCCGGTCGGGACCCAGCAGGTCGCCGTCGTCGTCGAGACCGACCCGGCCCTCCACGCCGGGGCCCGGCGTGCCCCGTCCCTCGCCCCGGAGGGGCTGGCCCGCGCCGTCCGGTCCGCCGTCGCCGTGCCGGTGGCCGCCGTGCTGCGCGTGCCCGAGGTGCCGACCGACGTGCGGCACAACTCCAAGGTGGAGCGCGCCCGGATCGCCGACTGGGCCGCGCGGATGCTGGCCGGGGCGCGGGCGGGCCGGCCGTGAGGGTCCTCGTCACCGGCGCGTCCGGGATGCTCGGCCGCGGGGTCGCCACCGCCCTGAGCGCCCGCGGCGACGACGTCACCACCTTCCAGCGGCGCCCGGCCGGCGTCCCCTGTGCCCGGCAGGTGCTCGGCTCGGTCGACGACCCGGCCGCCGTCGCCGCGGCGACCGCGGACCAGGACGCCGTCGTCCACCTCGCCGCGAAAGTCTCCTTCGCCGGCGACCCCGCCGACTTCGAGCGCGTCAACGTCGAGGGGACGCGGCTGCTCCTCGACGCGGCCCGCTCCGCCGGCGCGAGCCGGTTCGTCCTCGTCTCCTCGCCGTCCGTCGCCCACACCGGCACCTCGATCGTCGGCGACGGCGCGCGGACCGCGACGCCCGAGCTGGCCCGGGGCAGCTACGCCCGCACCAAGGCCGCCGCGGAGCTGGCCGCGCTGGCGGCGGACGCCCCGGGCTTCGCGGTCGTCGCGGTGCGGCCCCACATCGTGTGGGGGCCGGGGGACACGCAGCTGGTCCAGCGCGTCGTCGACCGCGCGGCCGCGGGGCGGCTGCCGATCCTCGACTCGGGCGCCGCCCTGATCGACACCACGTACGTCGACAACGCCGTCAGCGCGATCGTCGCCGCGCTCGACCGGGCCGAGGAGGTCCGCGGCGAGGCGTTCGTCGTGACCAACGGCGAGCCGCGGCCGGTGGCGGAGCTGATCGCCGGGATGTGCCGGGCCGCCGGGGTTGCTCCGCCCGCGTGGTCGGTGCCGGGTGCGCTGGCCCGCGCCGCGGGCGCTGTCGTCGAGCGGCTCTGGGCGGTGCGCCCGGGCGTGGACGAGCCTCCGATGACCCGGTTCCTCGCCGAGCAGCTCTCGACCGCGCACTGGTTCGACCTGCGCCGCACGCGCGAGGCGCTCCGCTGGGAGCCCGCCGTCAGCCTCGACGAGGGCTTCGCCCGCCTCGCCACGCACTACCGCGCCCACGAAGTGGCGTGACTGTCACGTTCTCCGTGACTCGTCATCTTCTCCGTGACTCGTCACTTCTTCCGTGAGTGGTCACTTGTTCCGTGAGTGGTCACTTCTTCCGTGAGTGGTCCTCTTCCCCGTGCGATCCCACGAGCACGGAGAAGATGACCACTCGGCGAGGAGATGACGACTCGGCGAGGAGATGACGACTCGGCGAGGAGATGACGACTCGGCGAGGAGATGACCACTCGGCGAGGAGATGACGACTCAGCGAGGAGATGACCACTCGCTGAGAACGGGGACGGGAGGGGCGGTGGCTACTCCTCGTGGGTGTCCGGGTCGCCGCCGAGCCGGCGCTGGGGCAGCGAGCCCAGGCGGGCCATCTCCTCGTCGGAGAGGGTGAAGCCGGCGATGTCGAGATTCTCGCGCTGCCGCAGCGGGTCCGCTGACTTCGGCAGCGGCACGACCCCGAGCTGGTGGTGCCAGCGCAGGACCGCGCGGGCCGGGGAGACCCCGTGTGCCGCGGCCACCTCGCGCACCGCCGGGGTGTCCAGCAGGCCCTTCCCGCGCCCGAGCGGGCCCCAGGACTCGGTCACGATGCCGCGGGCCGCGTTCGCCGCCCGCATCTCCTCCTGGACGAGGCCCGGGTGCAGCTCGATCTGGTTGACCGCCGGCGTCACCCCCGTCTCGTCGATGAGCCGGTCCAGGTGGGCGGCGGTGAAGTTCGACACCCCGACGGAGCGGACGGCGCCCTCCTCGCGCAGGCGGACCAGGGCCTTCCAGGACTCGACGTAGAGGTCGCGCGCGGGCAGCGGCCAGTGGATGAGGTAGAGGTCGAGGCGGTCGAGCCCGAGCGCGCCGAGCGTCCGCTCGAACCCGCGCAGGGCCGCGTCGTAGCCCTGGTCGGCGCCCCGGAGCTTGCTGGTGACAACGATCTCCTCGCGCGGCACGCCGGAGCCGGTGACAGCGCGGCCCACCTCCTCCTCGTTGCCGTAGCTGGCGGCGGTGTCGATGAGGCGGTAGCCCGCCTCGAGCGCGGAGCGGACCTCATCGGTCGCCTCGTCCCCCGTCACCCGCCACGTGCCGAACCCGATGGCCGGCAGGAGGTGTCCGTCGTTCAGGGTGATGCTGCCGAGTGCGCTCATGAGGGGCATTGTGCCCGGCGCCGTCCGGGCAGGGCATAATCGGCGACGACCTTCCGCGCCGCGCGCGGACCTGCCGCGGGGCCCGGTGAGCCGGGCCCGCCGCACATTCCCGAGAGGACTGCTGTGACGGATCACGTGCGTCTCATCGCGTTCGACCTGGACGACACGCTCGCCCCCTCGAAGTCGCCCATGCCGGAGCGGATGGGCAGGGCGCTGACGTCGCTCCTGGACGCGGTGCCGGTGTGCATCATCTCGGGCGGTCACTTCGGCCAGTTCCGCGACCAGGTGCTCGCTCACCTCAGCGCCACCGACGAGCAGCTCTCCCGCCTGCACCTCATGCCCACCTGCGGCACCCGCTACCTGCGCCACACGGGCGGGGAGTGGAAGCAGGTCTACGCTCACGGCCTCACGCAGGAGGAGCGCACGGACGCGCTCACGGCGCTGGAGGGGGAGGCGCGTCGCCTCGGGCTGTGGGAGGAGCAGACCTGGGGCGACATCCTCGAGGACCGGGGCTCGCAGATCACCTTCTCCGCCCTCGGCCAGGAGGCGCCGCTCGAGGCGAAGAAGGCGTGGGACCCCACGGGGGAGAAGAAGGAGATGCTGCGCGACGCCGTCGCCAGGCTCCTGCCCACCCTCGAGGTCCGCTCGGGCGG
Source organism: Georgenia soli (assembly GCF_002563695.1). Taxonomy (NCBI): domain Bacteria; kingdom Bacillati; phylum Actinomycetota; class Actinomycetes; order Allobogoriellales; family Allobogoriellaceae; genus Georgenia; species Georgenia soli. The sequence continues at coordinate 3,796,835 of NZ_PDJI01000004.1, forward strand.
CTCGACCTCCGTGGACATCACGCGCGCAGGCGTCGACAAGGCCTACGGCATGGTGCGCCTGAGCGAGCAGACCGGGATCGACCTGGCGGACATGCTCTTCATCGGCGACCGGCTCGACGAGGGCGGGAACGACTACCCGGTCAAGCGGCTCGGGATCCCGACCCGCGCGGTCGCCGACTGGCGCGAGACGGCGGACCTCGTCGAGCGGATCGTGGCCTCGCTCGTCGGCACCCGGGCGTAGCGGGGGCAGCGCTCAGCCGGACGTCGGGCCACTCCCGCCGACCCGGTGGACCGCGTCCCGGAGCCACGCCAGCCGCGGCACGCCCTCGAGACGCTCGCGCACCACGCCGTCGGCGTCGAGCACGAGGACCGTGGGCGTGCTGACGACGCGCAGGTCGGCCGCCAGGGTCTCGTGGCCCGCGACGTCGACCTCGACGTGCCGCACCCCCTCCGCCGTGGCCGCCACCCGTGCCGCGACCGTGCGAGCGGCGCGGCAGGGGGCGCAGAACGCGCTGGAGACCTGCACCACCGTGGCCCGTGCCCCGAGTCCCGACGGCGGGAGCCCCAGCTCACGCGGCCCCAGCCGGCTGGGTGGCTCCTCGACGCTCATGGTCCTCCGATCGACAGACTGGCACGCTCCCGGCTGCCCGTGGGACCGCTGCCGCCCACGGTAGGTCCCGACCGAGCGGGCAGACGGTTCTCGTCGGGGACAACCGCGCGAGGCCGCTCGTGCTTCCCGCCGTCGGCCGGTGCGCGGGTGGTGAGCGCCACGACCTCTCCTCGGGCACGATGTCCGCGGCCACGGATAGCCTCGACGACAGAACCACACCAGAGAGCCCGAGGAGTTGACGCGTGCGCGAGCGGACCTGGCGGGTACCCACCCGGGAGGACCTCCGCTCGCTGGCCTGGCCGACCGCACTGCGTGCCGCCGCCGCGATCGGCATCCCCCTCACCACCGCCACGCTCCTCGGGCACCACGACTTCGGCCTGATGACCTCCACCGGGGCCTTCACGGTGCTCTACGGTGCCGGGCGGCCCGCACGGAACCGGGTCCGGCTGCTGGTGGCGGTGGCGCTGGGCTTCGTCGTCGTCTCGGCGCTCGGGGCGTTCACCGCCGGGGTCGGGTGGGCGGCGGTCGCCCTGCTCACCGCCGTCGGTGCCGTGGCCACGTTCGTCTGCCACGCGCTGCGGGTGGGGATCCCTGGAGCGTTCTTCTTCATCATGGTGGCCGGGGTGGCCGGGTTCATCCCGTCCCACGGGCAGGCCGAGCCGGCGCAGATGGTGCTGGCGACGGCGGTCGGTGCCGCCTGCGCCGTCCCCGTCGCCCTCGCCGACCTCCTCCGTGCCCCGGCCGGGCCGCAGGAGCGGGCGGTCGCGGCCGCACGGTCCGCCGTCGAACGGTTCGTCGGCGCCAGCCCGGGAGATCCCGCCGCCCCCGAGCTCTCGCATCGTGCCGCGGCGGCGCTGCACCACGCGTGGCAGGTGCTCTGGGCCGGCGGCGACTCCGTCTCCGTCCGGCCGTCGGCCCGTTCGCGGGTGGCCGAGCTCCGGTCGGTGCACCGCGCGTACACCACCCATCTCCTCCCGGGCACGTCGCCCGACCCCGACCTCGAGGCGGATCTCGCGGAGGTCCCGCTCGGCGTGCCGAGCCCCTGGCACATGCTGCGCCGTGACCTCCGCAGCCCGACCGTGGCGCTCAGCGCGGCCGGGCGGGTGGCGGTGGGCGTCCTCGTCGCCGGGCTGATCGCCCTGACGATGTCCACCGACCACATGTACTGGGCGATGATGGTCGCCGCGCTCGTCCTGCACCAGGGGCTGGACCGGCGGCGATCGCTGATCCGGGCCCGGCACCGGCTCGTCGGCACCGTCGTGGGTCTGGGGCTCTTCGCGTTCGTCTCCTGGCTCGATCTCGGACCGTGGGCGACCGTGCTCCTCGTCGTCCTGCTGCAGGGGACGGTCGAGCTGGCGATCCCGCGCAACTACGCCGTCGCTGTCACCTTCATCACCCCGCTCGCGCTGACCATCGCCACTGCCGGGAGCACAGGCACGGTCTGGCCGGTGGTCGCCGAGCGCCTGCTCGACACCACCGTCGGGGTAGCGGTGGCCGTCGGCGTGCTGCTCGCTGTCGGCCGCCGGAGCGCGGCGCCGATGCTGCGTTCGTACGTCGCCCGGGTGCTCTCGAGCTGCGCGGACGCCCTCGACCACGTGGGGGCGGGCACAGTGGCTCGCCCGGAGGGCCGGGCGGCCCGGCGTGAGCTCTCCCTGGACATGCAGGACCTCGCCGCCGTCTCCGCACGGGCTCTGGCCGACGACCCGGGACGCGCGGAGCCCTGGATGACGCCGCGCGAGGAGACGGCCTGGTTGGGGCTGACGGTCCTCGCCCACTGCGCGGCGGCGACCGGTCCCGCCGACGGGGTCGGCGGCGCAACGTGGGCGGCGCGGTCCCTCGGAGCCGCCGCGCTGCGCGGCACGCCGCCGGACCCCGGTGTGCTGCGGACCTTGCGAGCCGTTCTGCACCGACCGTCGGATCAGACGTAGGTTCTGCACCGAATGTCAGATCGGACGTAGCCTGACTGTTTGCCTGTGCCCCCAGACCCTGGAGACCGCGTGACGCGTCGCATCCCGCTGCTCGCCGTGCCGTTGGCCGTAGCCCTCACCCTTACCGCCTGCTCGAACGACACCGCCGACGGCGCAGCACCGGCGACGACGGCGGAGGCGACCTCCGCCGGGCCCGTGGTCAGCGAGCCGGTGGCACCCGCGGAGACGGCGGTGCTGACGGCCGAGGGGGAGGCCGCTCTGTCCGTCGAGGCGTCGCGCACGTTCTTCTCGGCCGCACCGCTCGCTGTGGTCGGCACGCCCGAGACGGCGCTGCAGGCAGCCTCGCTCGGGCTCACGCTCGGTGCGCCGGTCCTGATCGACGAGCCCGGGCCGGCGGCCGAGGGCGACGCGCCGTCGGGCGACGCGCCGACGGGTGGCGCCTCGGGCGCGGACGCTCCGGCCGGTGACGGCGGGGCCGTCGACCCGACCGCCGAGGAGCTGGCGCGGCTGGGTGCGCAGACGGCGCTCACGGTCGGCGCCGTCGACCTCGACGGCACGGAGGAGGTCGACGTCGTCCCCGCTCCGGCCGACGAGGCCGCGCTCTCCGAGCTGGTCGGGGCCGACCTGGTCGCACAGCCGGTGCCGGCGGGGGAGGAGGTGGCCGTCCTCGCGGCCATGGACCCCGACGTCCCGGCTCTGCTGACGCCGGAGGCGGCACCGGACCGCGGGACTGCGGAACCGTCGGCCGGCGGTACGGGGACGGGCACCGACGCCGCCACCGAGGCCGGCACCGCTACCGAGGCCGGCACCGACACCGGGGCGGACTCCGGCCCAGCCGGCACCGACCTGCCGGCGACCGACCGTCCGGACGCCGTCGCCGAGGGCGTCGTCGTCATGACCACCGGCGAACCGGCACAGGCGGCGGCCGTGGCCAACGCCCGCACCGCGGGCGCCGCCGTCCAGGTGGTCCCCGCCGGCGACCCGCGGGCCACCTCGCAGACGGTGAGCGATACCGCGGCGAACTCGCCGGAGGTGGTCGTCGGGCTCGGGCCCGCCTTCGGCGACGCCGGCACCCTTGCCTGGCGCACCGCGACGGCCGCGACCGGTACCGAGCTGCCCGGCGGCGGCCAGCTGGTGCTGCCCGGCAAGACGTACGTGGCGCTGTACGGCACGCCGGGCTCAGGCGCGCTGGGGGTGCTGGGGGAGCAGGACGTCCCGGCGACCGTCGCACGGGCCGCGGAGCACGCCGAGCCGTACCGCGCGCTGACCGACGACGAGGTCGTCCCTGCGCTCGAGATCATCGCGACCGTGGCGTCGGCCGGCCCGGGGGAGGACGGCGACTACTCGGCGGAGCGGACCGTCGACCAGCTACGACCCCTCGTCGAGGCCGCGCACGAGCACGGCCAGTACGTGGTGCTCGACCTCCAGCCGGGGCGCACGGACTTCCTCACCCAGGCGAAGCGGTACGAGGAGCTGCTGAAGCTGCCGAACGTCGGCCTCGCGCTGGACCCGGAGTGGCGGCTGCGGCCCGACCAGGTCCACCTGCGCCAGATCGGCCAGGTGGACGTCGCGGAGGTCAACGAGGTGGTCACCTGGCTCGCGGACCTGACCCGGGCCAACAACCTCCCGCAGAAGATGCTGGTGCTCCACCAGTTCCAGGTCAGGATGATCCCCGGCGTCAACGAGGTGGACCAGTCCCGCTCCGAGCTGGCCGTCCTCATCCACGCGGACGGGCAGGGCGCCCAGGGCGACAAGCGGACCACCTGGCGCACGCTGCGCGCCAACGCGCCGGACGTGGCGCACTGGGGCTGGAAGAACTTCTACGACGAGGACGTCCCCATGCTCACCCCGGTGCAGACCATGCAGGTCGAGCCCCGACCCGCCTTCGTCAGCTACCAGTAGTGACCGACGCGCTCCTGGCGGGGGTTGTGGCCGGCTACGGCATCGCCGTCCCGGTCGGGGCGATCGCCGCCTACCTGGTCACGCTGGGCGCGCGCGAGGGGTGGCGGACCGCCGCGGCCGGGGGGCTCGGTGCCGCCGCCGTCGACGGGCTGTACGCGGCCGTGGCGGTGGCGGCCGGAACGGTGCTCGCCCCGGTGCTCGGGGCCGCACAGGAGCCGCTGCGGTGGGCGGCTGCGACGGTCCTCCTGGTGCTCGGGATCTTCTTGCTGCGTCCGGCGCTGCGTCCGTCGTCGACGACGACGGCGGAGCCGACGGTGCCGACCGGGCCCGCCGGGACGGCGGACGCGAGCGAGGCGGGGACCGCCGACGGGCGCGCGGGACGACGTCCCGCGCGCGCCTTCCTCACCGTCTTCGGGCTCACGCTGGTCAACCCCGCCACCGTCGTCTACTTCACGGCGCTCGTCGCCGGCCGGGGCGTCGGGGTCCTGGAGACCCCGGCGCAACGCGCGGCCTTCGTTGTCGGCGCGTTCGCCGCGTCGGCCAGCTGGCAGCTGCTCCTCGCGGGCGCCGGGGCACGGCTCGGGCGCGCGCTGACCGGGCCCCGCGGACGACGGTGGACGGCGCTGGTGGGCGGGTCCGTCGTCGTGCTGCTCGCGGTGCGGTCCGCGCTCGGCGGCTGAGAGCCGCCGGCAGCCGGGACCGCCGGCAGCCGGGACCGCCGGTTGCCGGGACCGCCGGTGGCCGGGACCGCCGGTCGCCGGGACCGCCGGTCGCCGGGACCGCCGTCAGCCGCGCATGGCCGCCGCGGTGTGGGCGGGGTCGACCTCCTCGCCGGGGCGGACCGGGCCCGGGGGAGTGCCGTCCCCGAACGGACGCCCACCGAGCGACTCACGCCCGTGCGGCGACAGCCAGCCGGAGAGGTCCGGGCCCTTCGGCACGATCTGGGTGGGGTTGATGTCCGTGTGGACGATGTAGTAGTGGTCCTTGATCTGCTGGAAGTCCACCGTGTCGCCGAACCCCGGCGTCTGGAACAGGTCACGGGCGTAGGCCCACAGGGCCGGCATCTCGCTGAGCTTGTTGCGGTTGCACTTGAAGTGGCCGTGGTAGACGGCGTCGAAGCGCACGAGCGTGGTGAACAGACGCACGTCCGCCTCGGTGATGGTGTCGCCGACGAGGTAGCGCTGGTCCGTCAGGCGCTCCTCGAGCCAGTCCAGGGCGGCGAAGAGCCTGTCGTACGCCTTCTCGTAGGCCTCCTGGGACCCGGCGAAGCCGCACCGGTAGACGCCGTTGTTGACCTCGGTGAAGACCTTGCGGTTCACCCGGTCGATCTCGTCGCGCAGGTGCTCCGGGTACAGGTCGGGCGCACCCTCGCGGTGGTACGCCGTCCACTCGGTCTCGAGGTCGAGGGTGATCTGGGCGAAGTCGTTGGTGACCACGGCACCGGTCGGCACGTCGACGATCGCCGGGACCGTGATGCCGCGCGGGTAGTCCGGCACGCGGGCGAAATACGCCTCCTGCAGCCGGTGGATGCCGAGGACGGGGTCCCTGCCGTCCGGGTCGAGGTCGAAGGTCCACGAGCGGGCGTCGTGCGTGGGCCCCGGCAGGCCGAGGGAGAGGGCGTCCTCGAGGCCGAGGAGGCGGCGCACGATGATCGTGCGATTCGCCCACGGGCACGCGCGTGCCGCGACCAGCCGGTAGCGGCCGGCCTCGACGGGGTAGCCGTCCCGTCCGTCGGCGGTGATGCGGGTCTCGATGTACCGGGTGTCCCGGGTGTACTCCTTGCCCTTCGTGGTGTAGCGCCCGCCCTCGCTGTGCTCGGGGTGCTCCTCCGTGGCGGTGGTCTGCTGCTCGTCCATGCTTCCGACCCTACGTCCGCAGGCACTGTCGCACTCGGGTGGCCGTCAGGTGGCGAGCCCAAGAGCGCAGCTGGCGAAATGGCCGCCCGAACTGCTGCCTCCTCGAGCAGCGTATGGCTGTGGCGCACCGGAACTCGCGGCCCCTGACCACAGGTGTGTCCGCAAGACCCGCCATCACCGGGCACTCTCGCGGACGGGTCTTGCGGTCACTCCAACGTGGGAGGCGTGGGACGACCTGCACAATCTTCGCAAGGGGTTCGTCTTGCGGGACGTCCGGATCTGCCGCAGAGCGCGGCGTCCTGGAACGCCTTGCCGAGGGGCTGCTTCCGCCATCCCGCTTCTAGGTGACAGGGCCGGTGACCGGATGCCCATCTGGCCACGGCATCCGGGACGACAGCCAGAGGTAGCAGCGAGTCGACGGGCGCCATGTTTGGATGGCGGTCGGGACCAAACCCAGGAGATGGCGGAACGGAGGCCTGTGGTACGCGCATTCGAACCGACCATCGGAATGTGGTGGGTGGCCGGCACGCCCGAGCAGCGCATCCCCGGTTACCTAGACGTGCAGACGTCCCCTGACGTTTCGCCGTGGCGGCTGACGCTATACGGAGAGTTGGAAGGGCCGCCGTCTGCACCCGGCTTGGTCCAGTATGTGGCGCTTCACGGCGAGACCCCGGCCGGACTGTTCACGCTGATGCGGGCAAGCCTGCGTGGCGGGCCTTCGGGGATGCTGGACGCGTCCGTCAAGGAGACGGTCTGGGAGGGCTGGCAGTTGGTTCACGGCGGGCATGTCGTGAGCCAAGAGGGCTACAGATCCGCGACCTTCCAGCTTCCCGGTCTGTGGCACTGGCTCGGGCCCACTCGGCTGAACAGCAACATGACGAGCGAGCTGCACGCCGGGGCAGCCGATTGGACACGACCGCAGCCCGGCGAGCTCGGCACGCAGCTGACCGCCGACATCGGGTCAGGTATGAAGCTGGTGCTGGGACCCACCTATACACAGCGGTCAGGGCGCGAACAGAAGTCTCTGAAGTACTACGCCCAGTACTCCCTGACAGCCCCTGCTGGTGTCCACGTGGAGGTGATCGAGCGGGTGACCCTCGCCCTGACCAACCTGCATGCCATCGTCACGGGGACCCCCATGGACCACTTCGACATGGACTTGGTCACCATGACCGGCAGCATGGTGCACGTCATGGACGCTCGCCGCCCAATCGGCCGTCGATGGAATTCCGGCTTGGCAGACCCGTTCTTCGACACGGCAGACATCGACTTCTCCGCCTTCATCCCACGCTGGTTGGCACTGTGCGAGCTGGTGCCGGTGGCGATCGGGGCGGCCGCTCCGCGGGATGACCGACAGTTCCTGCAGAGCAAGCTCATCGACGCGTGCAACGGGCTTGAGGCGCTGGCATCGCACATGTGGGCTGACGCAGCCCCGTCAACCAAGGACACCGAGCTGCTCGAGCAGCTCAAGGAGTTCGGCCTCAACCGCGACTTCCGTGACTCCGTCAAGTTGACGCTGCAGATGCGCCGTTTCCCTCTCAACAAGAAGCTCGAGCAGCTCGCGGAGACCATCGGAGCAGACTCGGCGACATGGCTGCTCGGTGATGTCCCGGTGTGGGCCGACCTCACGGCCGGCTTGCGCAACAGCCTCGCCCACGGTTTCGCGATGGATGGACGCCTGGGCGATGACACCAAGTTCGTCTTGCTGGCAGAGGAGTCCGCCACCGCAGTGCTGCGGCTGGCCCTGCTCCGAGAGGCCGGCTATGACAACAGGCGCTCATCGAAGCCCGGCGAGCTCCTTCGCAGCGACGGGCGCAGCGTTGCCGGACACCGCAACTCGCAACTCTTCGACGCCCTGGAGGTCGTGGCCCACCACTCCGATCACTGGCAGCACTGGAAGGCCACGAGAGAGTCAGCGCGGGACGCACGCGTCGCCGACAGCACCACTTCCGCGCCGCCCTTGGACGGCTCCTTAGAGTGAGCTGGCCGGCCAGATCCTTCACCGGTCGGCCCGGTCCTTTCTACTCAGAGCGTGGTGGACGGCGCATTGAGACTGCGTCATGCCCGGCCCGAGGCGCTGGCGAGGTCCGTGCGGGCCGATTGGCGGGGCTGCGGCCAAGAGCGCCCAAGGCCAGGAGGAGGCGGTCGTGCACTACGGCCAACATCCGGAAATGACGCGGAGAGGTCCTAATCCGAAATTGAGGCGGCGCGGCGGTTAGGCAGAGCGGGCTTACCAACCGTGGGTTCTCTTGCTAGTGACGTGCCATGCGCCGGGGTGGTCGGAAAAACACGGATGGATGGACCTGACTGCACGACCTGACAAACGAAGGTAGAGCATGGCTCGTCGCGCGAGCCAGCGGTTCGCGTAAGGGATCTTGGTGCACATGGCGCCTCCAACGAAGATGACTGGTTGGAGTGGCGCCTCGCTCATCGACGAACGACACAACGGCGGTGTGCTTCATGCACCCGGCTCACCCGCATTCCAAGGTCCGCAGAGCCGGAGGGACGCACCAAGGCTAGCAGCGAGCGGCGGGACTCCGCCGGTGGCCGCGCGGTCGTGCCGATGAGCTGCCGCACACAGCGTGCGCTGCGGCCATCCGCATCTGCCGGGATCCGTGCGCTTGCCCCGTCTGGGGATCCCGTTACGGGGCAGGCTGCCCTTGCAGCCGAGAGCGGGAAGCGGCCTGCTGGTGGAGTCGGGCGCTGCCCGATGCTCGTCGTGGCCGCGTTCCGTAGCCGGGCGGGCCTAGCTTTTGGAGGTGCGCCGTGAGCGCGCTGCTTGTCGGATACGCCCGATGCTCCACCGATGGACAGGACCTGACAGCTCAACGCGATGCTCTCCTCGGTCTCGGCGTCGGTGCTGACCGGATCTACGTCGATCACGGTCTGACCGGCGCCAATCGTGAGCGACCTGGATTGCGCGAGGCGCTCGCCGCCTGTCGGGCGGGCGACACCTTGGTGGTCACCAAGCTCGATCGCCTTGCCAGGTCACTTCCTGACGCCCGAGCGATCGCCGACGAACTCACCACCCGTCGGATCAGCCTGAGTCTGGGCGGGTCGGACTACGACCCCACCCACGCGGTTGGCCGACTGCTGTTCAACGTGCTTGCCATGGTTGCGGAGTTCGAGTCCGACCTGATCCGGCTGCGCACCCGCGAAGGGATGAAGGTGGCCCACCGCACCGCCGAGATCGCCGAGCTGTTCGGTGTCGGTCGTTCGACCGTCTACCGCGCGATCGAACGGCAACGCGTCGAGACCAGCGCCGACTCTGAGGAGACAGCGATGCGCTGACACCCACTCACGGCGCCGGCGCGCCAGGCTCGAGGCGGGCCTCCAGCGCGGCCCGGCGAGCCCGGTCCAGCACGACGCGCTCGGGCAGACCGAGCGCGTCGGCCGCCGCGGCGACGTCGTCGAACTCGGGGGTGGCCTGGCGGACGGCCACGCCGTCGTGGGCGACCTTGATGCGCACCGGCTGGCCGTCCACGTCCACGGCCCGCCAGGTGCGTTCGAGGACCCGGCGGTGCAGAGGGGCGTGCTGGCGCACGCCCAGCGTGGTGGTGTGGTCGAGGATCGCCGCGCTGACGGCTTCGGCGGCGGCCCCAGGCGGGCACAGGGCGTGGAGCGTGTGCGCGGGCCGTCCCTTCTTCATCAGGATGGGGGAGAGCCAGGCGTCGAGGGCCCCGGCCTCGAGCACCCGGGCGAGCACGCCGGGCCACAGCCGCGGGTCGAGATCATCGACGTTGGCCTCCAGCTGCACGACCTCGGCCGGGGTGCCGGGAACGACCGCGCCCGCGGCGTCCGCGTCCGGGTCCGTGAGAAGGCCGCTCGCCTCCTCGCCGACGAGGACCCGCACGACGTTGGGCCGCCCCGGAAGATCCTTGGTGCCCGCACCGACGCCGACCGCGGCGAGGGTCATCGCAGGCATCGGGCCGGCGGCGGAGGCCAGGGCCCGTACCAGGGCGACGCCGGTCGGCGTGGCGAGCTCACCGACCGGGCGGACGGCCCCCACCTGCGCCTGCGGTTGGTGGTGGTCGGCGGGACCGTGCTCGTGGTGGTGCCCGCCGCCGTCGTCGTCGTGATGGTGCGTGTGACCGCCGTCGTGGTCGTGGGCATGGTCGTGGTCGTGCGCGGGCGCCGAGGCCGCCCCGGAGACCACGGGCCAGCCCACGGCTAGCTGCGCCACCGCCGGGACGGGGACCGGGATGTCGCCGTGCGCCGCGCGGATCCGCCCCTCGCCGAGCGCGATCGCGGTGGCCGTGACGGTGCCGGCACCCAGGAGCCGGAGTCCCTCGCACACGCCGACGACGTCGGCGATCGAGTCGAGCGCGCCGACCTCGTGGAAGTGCACGTCCTCGGCGCTGGTGCCGTGGACGTGCCCCTCCGCCTCGGCCAGCCGCGCAAAGGTCGCCAGCGCATGGCGCCTGGTCTCCTCGGCGAGCTCGGCCTGCTCGAGCATGCCGCGGATGGTCGTCCAGCGCCGGTGCGGCGGGTCGTCGACGAGCGGCTCGACGTCGACCTTGGTGGCCCGCTGCCCCGCCCGCACGACCTCGGCGCGCGTGAGCCGCACCGAGCCCGGCACCACGGCGTCGACGGCCGCCTGAAGAGCGCCCAGGTCCGCGCCGGCGTCGACGAGCGCGCCGAGGAGCATGTCCCCGGCGACGCCCGCGCTGACGTCCAGCCAGACCGGTCGCCCGGCGTTCAGGACCTCTCCCGCAGCCGGAAGAGCACCTCGCCGGCGTTCTGCACGACCATGACCTCCGGGTCCGCCTCGAGGGCGTCGAGGTCGACGTCGGCCGGGTCCATCCACCGCAGGTTCACGGCCTCCACCTGCTCGCGCGGGATCGAGGTGGCGAGCGTGATGGTGACCCGGTTCCTCTCCTCGCCGGTCTCGGCGTCGTAGGTGCCCTGCCCGCGCAGGTGCGTGGAGTGCGCCAGCTCGCCCCACGGGTGGTCCTTGAACTTCTCCCACTGCTTCACGAAGTAGTCGCGGTTGTGGTAACCGATCTTCAGGAGTCCGGGGTGCATGGCCGAGACCTGGGTGATGTGCGGGGCGTAGATGATCACCTCGCCGCCGTCGGCCACCACCGGCTCGAGCTTGTAGAAGCCCTTGGCCCCGGTCCAGATGTCGTCGTACATGGTGGGCAGGACGGAGACCACCGTCCTGACGGGCTCGTCCAGGTAGGTGATGTGGCTGGCGGCCGCGATGTCGGAGGCAGCCTCCCAGGCCGACTCCGTGGTCCCCACGCTGACCGAGTGCAGTCGGTCCGTGCCGGCCTCCGTGACGACGGCGACGCACAGCTTCTCGCCCGGGATGCGGGCGGCGGCCGCGTTGATAAGGGCCCGCACCGGCGTGATCCCGCGGGTGCCGATGATGTCGAAGGAGGAGATGAGCGCCCCGACCCAGTGGGACATGTCGATGACGTCGTGGCCGGACAGCCCGGGGAAGAAGTACTTGTTGCCGCCGGACATGCCGACCACCTCGTGCGGCAGGACCGGGCCGACGACGAGGGAGACGTCGTGCTCGACGACGGCCTTGTTGACGACGACGTGCATCGGCCGGTCGGTGAGCCGTCCGCCGGAGTACCGGGCGACCTCCTCGGCGGGGATCGTGCCGAGGTCGGCGAACGTCTCGGGCTTCCACCACTCGTGGTTGAGCACGCGCCAGCCCGGGTAGGTGTCCTCGAGGCGGCCCGGCTCGTAGCCCAGGTGCGCCGCGAGGGCCTCCTCGCTCATGGCCGCGTGGGTGCCCAGGGCGATGAGCACGGTGACCGTCGTGGCACGTCCGTGCAGGGCCTCGTGGACGGAGCGCATGAGCAGCGGCATGGAGACGGACCGGGTGCCGTCGGGGACGACGAGCGCCACGCTGCGCCCGTCGAGGTCCATGCGGCCGAGCGCACCGACGATCTGCTCGCGCACCTGCTCGTCCGTCAGCACGCCGTCGGCGTCGCCGACCGTGCTCGCCTTCTCCACCAGCTCCGGGGGTACCACCGTCGTCGAGGTCATGGGTAGACCTTCCTCCACGCGGCGCCCGCTCGGCAATTGCGACGCCCCGGCCGTGGCAACCGGTGGCAACGGCTTCCCGGTCACACGAAGCGTGTGCTCCGCTCGACCACCCCGCCGGTCGTCGAGTACACCTCGGTGCCGTCGATGAAGACGCGCTCGGCGCGGGAGTAGACGTCCAGCGGGTCGCCGGACCAGACGACGACGTCGCCGTCGAGGCCGGGACGAAGCGCGCCGACCCGGTCGTCCAGACCGAGCATCGCGGCCGGGTTGAGCGTCAGCGCGCGGACGGCGACGTCCCTGTCGAGCCCCTCCTTGACGGCGAGGGACGCCTGGTGGACGAGAAAGTTGATGGGCACGACGGGGTGGTCGGTGGTGATCGCGACGCGTACGCCGGCCTCCGCGAGGCGCGCCAGGTTGGCGATCGCCCGCTCGCGCAGCTCGACCTTGGACCGGTTCGTCAGCATCGGGCCGAAGATGACGGGGATGTCTTTCTCCGCCAGGACGTCGGCGATCTTGGCGCCCTCGGTGCCGTGGTTGACGACGAGCCGGTAGCCGAACTCCTCGGCCAGGCGGATCGCGGTGGCGATGTCGTCGTGCCGGTGGGTGTGCTGGTCCCAGACGAGCTCGCCGTCGAGCACGCGCACCAGCGTCTCCAGGGCGAGGTCGCGCTGGTGCGGCTTGCGTTCGGCCGTGGCGTGGGCGCGCGCGGCGGCGTAGTCCTGCGCGGCGATGAACGCCTCGCGGATCACCTTGGCCACCCCGAGCCGGGTCGACGGCGTCTGCTTCTTCTCCGAGTACACCCGCTTCGGGTTCTCCCCGAGCGCGGACTTCACGGACACGGCGGCGCGGATGACCTGCTCGTCGACGGTGCGCCCGCCCCAGGTCTTGATCGCCACCGTCTGCCCGCCGATCGGGTTGCCCGAGCCGGGCTTGACGACGGCGGAGGTCACCCCGCCGACGAGCGCGTCGCGGAAGCCCTGCTCCTCGATGTCGATGGCGTCCAGGGCGCGCACCGCGGCCATGTTCGGCCCGGTCATCTCGTTGACGTCGTCGCCGGCCCAGCCGACGCCCTCCTCCGTGACGCCGAGGTGTGCGTGCGCCTCGACGAAGCCGGGCAGCACCCAGCGGCCGGTGGCGTCGACCACCCTCACGCCGTCGGGCACCGCGACGTCCGTGCCGACGGCGGCGATCACGCCGTCGACGACGAGCACGGTCCCGTTCTCGACAGGCTCGCCGTCCACCGGGACGACGCGCCCGCCGACGACGGCGACGCTCCCGCGGCTGGGACGGACCTGGGCGGCGCTGGAGTCGGTCATGGCGTCATCCTTCCGGATCCTGCCGAGCGGGACGAGGCGGGGCGCGTGGACGTGACGCTGCGGGGGGAGCGGACCGGAGGGTCAGAAGCCGTAGTCGTCACGCGCCACCCATCGCACGCCGCGCCGGTGGCTGAGCAGCACGGCGCGGACCGGAGTCCCGGCAGCCAGGCAGCCGTCGTGCATGCCCCGCATCAGCCCGCGGTCAGCCTCTGTGAGCAGGGGCCCGGACGGGCGCTCCACGACGAGGACCACGCTGCTCGCCCCGCTGTGCTCCACGGCGACGCCGGCGAACCGGCCGAACGTCAGGGAGTTCGCGGGCGTCATCGGCTCGGGCAGGTCGTCGCAGGGCATGAGCAGCGGCTGCAGGTACGACTCCTCGTCGAGGAACAGGAGCCAGACCTGCCGGCGCAGCGCGGGACCGAGAAGCTGGTAGACGCCCTCGGCGAGCTCCTCGTCCGTCCTGAGCGGGGTGACCGGGCGTGCATGGGTGTGATGGCTCATGGCCCGAGCGTCCCGGCACTCTCCGGAACGGCGTCCGCCGTCGCCGCTCCGCTGGGGACAGGGCGGCGACCCTGTGGACGGTCCGCTCAGGCAGGCGACGTGCTCAGGGGATCGGCCACGTGTGCACCGGTTCGTTGCTGTGCATGAGCAGGACGTACTCCTTGAGCATCGCCTGGAGCGCGGCCGGGCGGTCCATCCCGCGCGCCTCGAAGGCCTGGGTGGCGGCGACCTGCCAGCTCGCGCCGTTCGTGCGCTGCTTCGCCCGGCCCTCGATCACCTGCAGGTACCGGTCCGCCGCTTCCGACGCCACCCCCAGCCGCTCAAGACCACGCTGCGCGGCGGGCAGCAGCGCCCGCAGCACCAGCTCGTCCCAGTCCACGGCGCCGACGCCTGGCCAGTAGAGCCGGGACTCCGCGCCGTGGCGGGCGGCGGTGCTGAAGTTCTCCCGGGCGGCCTCGAAGCTCATGCGTGACCAGATGGGTCGCTCGTCGAGCACCATGTCCACCGAGGCGCCGTAGAAGAAGGCCGCGTTCGCCAGCACGTCGATGACGGTGGGGCCCGAGGGCAGGACGCGGTTCTCCACCCGAAGGTGGGGGCGGCCGTCGCTGACGTCGTAGATGGGGCGGTTCCAGCGGTAGATGGTCCCGTTGTGCAGCCGCAGCTCCGACAGCTGCGGGGTGCCCCCGGCCGCGAGCACCTCGAAGGGGTCCTCGTCGGACGTCTCCGGCAGCAGGGCCGGGTAGTAGCGCACGTTCTCCTCGAACAGGTCGAAGATCGAGTTGATCCACCGGTCCCCGAACGGCACGAGCGGACGCACCCCCTGGTTGCGCAGCTCGGGCGGCCGGGTGTCCGTGGACTGCAGGAACAGCTCGATCCGCGACTCGGCGTGGAGCTGGTGGCCGAAGACGTAGGGTGAGTTCGCGCCGAGCGCGAGCTGGGGCCCGGCCAGCACCTGGGCGGCGTTCCAGTACCGGGCGAAGGAGTTCGGGCGTACCTGGAGGTGGAACTGGGTGGAGGTGCAGGCGGCCTCCACGGCGATCGTGTCCGCGGTCATCTGCAGGCGCTCGGCGCCGCGGATGTCGATGACGACGTCCTCCCGCCGGGAGGCGAGGACCGCCTCGTCGAGCATCTTGTACCGGTCGTTGGGGGAGAACCAGGACCGGCCGGGCTCGGGCCGGGGGAGGGTGGGCAGGATCCCCACCATGACGATGCCGGCACCGAGGTCGCCCGCGCGGTCCCGGGCACGGTTGAGGTTCCTCCGCATGGCGGACTCGAGCTGGAGCAGCGACTGGCCGTCGATGCGTCGAGGTTCGACGTTCAGCTCGATGTTGAACCGCCCGAGCTCGGTCTGGTAGCGCCAGTCGTCGATGTGCTCGAGCACCTCGGCGTTCTTCATGGACGGCATGAAGTCCGCGTCGACGAGGTTCAGCTCGATCTCCAGGCCGGTGCGCCACTCGTCCTGCTCGAAGGACCCCCGGTCGAGCATCTCCTCGAGGGCGTCGAGGCAGCGCTGGACCGCCTGCCGGTACCGGGTGTGGTCCGCACGGGTGTAGGCCTTGGCACTGACGTCCTTGCCCATCGGGCCTCCTGATCCTGCTCGTCGTCCCCGGCGTGTCGCGGGCGCCTCCAGCATGCTGGGGGCAGCGGGCGCACGCACGCCGGGGTGGCCTGGGCCACCACGGTGTCCGCGCCGGGCGGAAGCCGCGGGCGCCGTCGGCACGTGAGAGGGGAGAATGGCCGCGATGAGCAGCGCGGGTGGAACCAGGCGACGGTGGGAGTGGTGGCACCGGCAGGCGCCGGCGACCCGGCAGACCGTCCGCGGCGTGCTCGCCTTCCTGCTCACCGGCCTCGTCGCGGTGGTGCTCGGGGTGACCACCGCGACCACGCACTCCTCCCTCGGCCCCCACGAGGCCGACTACCACGTCACCCTCGACCGTCAGGTGTCGCTGCGGATGGGGCCGCTGGGGGACGTGATCATCGACTCCCCGCTGCCCTGGCCGCTCGGCGCGGAGGTCGTGGTCCGCGAGATACCGACGGACCTGGAGATGACCGGGTCGCCGATGCCCGGGCTGCTGGCCGACCTGGAGGCGTACGGCCAGCTCTTCGGCCAGCCGGAGGCGGCGATCGCCGACGCGGTGCGCGGGCTGGTCACCGACGCCCTCGGCCGCACCGCCGTCGCCTGGTCGCTCATGCTCGTGCTGCTGGCGGCCGGTCGGCTCGCCTCCCACGGGCGCCTGCGTGACGAGCTCCGGGCCGCTCTCGCCCGACCCGGGGTCGCCGTCCTCACGGGCGCCTTCGTGCTCGGCGGCCTGACCGCCGTCGTGGTGCCCGAGACGCGGCAGGACGAGCCCGTCGGCTACAGCCCGCCCGTGCTGGACGGGACCCCGCTCGAGGGAGCGCGGATCACCGGCCGCCTGGCCGACCTCGTCGCCGTGTACGGCCAGACCGCGCGTGACGCCTTCGAGGAGAACGAGGCGTTCTACGCCCTCGCCTCGGAGAACCTCGTCGCCGCCCACGAGGCGGCGGCCGAGGCGCCGCAGGACCGCAGCAGGCAGGCACCGGAGGACGGCGGGGCGCGTGCCGCGGAGACGGCCGGGACGACGGCGGACGGTACCTCGGGGCCCGCGGCGGACGCGCCGTCGGGCCCGCCCGAGGCGGCGTCCTCGGACGCGGCGGAGGCCGCGACCTCGGCCACCGCCGAGGGACCCGATCCCGACCCCGTCACGTTGCTGCTCGTCTCGGACCTGCACTGCAACGTCGGGATGGCGGACGTGATCGCGACCGCCGTGGAGCTGACCGGCGCCGAGGTCCTGCTCGACGCCGGAGACACCGTCATGAGCGGGACGTCCGTCGAGTCCTACTGCGTCGACGCGTTCGCCCGCGCGGTCCCCGACGACGTGCCCGTGGTGGTGTCCACCGGCAACCACGACTCCGTCACGACGGCGGACCAGGAGCGGCGGGCCGGCTGGCGGGTGCTCGGCGGCGAGGTCGTCGACGTCGCCGGGGTGCGCATCCTCGGTGACACCGACCCGACCCTGACCGCCGTCGGGGCCGGCACCCGTCCCGAGCGCCAGGAGTCGGTGCCGGAGATGGCCGACCGACTCTCCGAGGTGGCGTGCGCCGCCGCGGAGGACGGCGACCCGGTGGACATCCTCCTCGTCCACAACCCGCGGGCCGGCGCCCCCACCCTGGACGCGGGGTGCGCCAGGCTGCAGCTGTCCGGGCACTGGCACCGCACGGTCGGTCCGGAGCTGGCCGGTGCCGGTGTGCGCTACGTCAGCACCTCGAGCGGCGGGGGTGCCGGCGGCGGGGCGACGGTCGGGCCGCTGACGGGGGAGGCGGAGCTGACGGTGCTGCGGCTCGACCGCGCCACCGGCGAGCCGATGGACTTCCGGCGGATCCAGATCGGGACCGACGCGTCGGTGCGGCTGCAGCCGTGGCAGGAGTTCCCGCGCCAGGGCACCGCGGCGCTGCCCGAGGCCGACGGCGCAGGCGGCGCCGACCCGGCCGGCACCGACCCGACGGGTGCCGACCCGGCTGGCACCGACCCGACCGGCACCGACCCGACCGGTGCCGACCCGACGGCCACCGCACCGACGGACGGCTGACGACGGCTGGCCGCGGAGGCCGCATACTGTCCCCCGTCACCGAACTCAGGAGGACGCGAGCGTGAGCACCGGTAGCTCCTCATCCCACGTCGACGGCGCACGGACGTCGAAGGACGTCGACGACCTGACCGACGACGAGCTCGAGGCCGAGCTCGCCACCCTCGACCGCACCCGGCCCAGCGAGCACCAGCGGGCCGGCGGGGCACCGCGTGAGCTGGGCTGGATCCTCGTCATCGGCGGCCTGCTGGGCCTGTGGGCGGCCGTGGAGCTGGTGCTCAGCGAGATCAAGGTCGCAGGGGACCCGAACGCGGCGCTCGCGTGCGACTTCAACCCGCTCATCGGGTGCGGCAGCTTCATCACCACGTGGCAGGCGCACGCGCTCGGCATCCCCAACGCGGTCGTCGGCACGGTCGCCTTCGCGGCGTGCCTGACGGTGGGGGTGGTGCTCCTCGCCGGCGCCCGGCCGGCGCGCTGGTTCTGGGTGGCGCTGACCGCCGGGGCCACGGGCGCGATCGCGGCGATCTTCTGGTTCCAGTACCAGGCCTTCTTCAGCATCCGGATGCTGTGCCCGTACTGCCTCGTGGTGTGGGTGGTGACCATCCCGATCTTCGTCAACGTCCTGGCGCGCAGCGCGCAGGCCGGGCACGTGCGCCTGCCCGAGACGCTGCGCCGCACGCTGGTGCAGGACCGCTGGGTGATCGTCGCCGTCTGGTACGTGCTCGTCGTCGTCGCGGCGGCCGTGATCTTCTGGGACCAGTGGTTGCTGCTCCTGGGCTGAGGCACCCCGGAGGCGCCAGCACCGGGCGGGCCCAGGCCGTGAACGTGACCTACCGGCCGAACGTGACCTACCGGCCGAACGTGACCGGCTGGCCGAACGTGACCGGCTGGCCGAACGTGACCTGCCGGCCGAACGTGACCTACCGGTTGAACGCGCCCTAGCCGAGAGCGGCCGAGCTCAGCTGCACCGGGACGCGGTCGCCGTGCCCGGCCTCCCGCAGCGCCTCGCGCACCCGCTCCGCCGCGGCGTCGAGCTCCTCGCCGGGCACGTCGTGGCGGGCGTTGTCGAAGCGCAGCGACTGCTCGTCCCAGGCGGGCAGCACGTGCAGGTGCAGGTGCTCCACCTCGAACCCGGCCACCAGCACCGCCGCCCGCGGCGACCCGAACGCCGCCTGCTGCGCACGCCCGACGTTCTTGGCCACCACGGCGAGGTGCGCGAGCAGCTCGTCGTCGGCGTCGGTGTACTGGTCGACCTCCTCGCGCGGGACCACGAGCATGTGCCCGTCGGTGATCGGGGCGATGGTGGAGAAGACGACGCAGCGCTCGTCCGCCCACACGAACCGCCCGGGGATCCGGCCGTCGATGATCTGCGTGAACACGGTGCTCATGGGGCCATCCTGGCAGGTGCGGCGGTGCTCAGCCCCGACGGGCGGGTCTCAGCCTCGGCGGGGCGCCGCTCAGTCCCGGCGGGGCGCCGCTCAGTCCCGGCGGGGTGCGGCGATCTGCGCGGCGAGGTGGCCGCCGCCGTAGCCGTTGTCGATGTTCACCACGCCCACGCCGGGCGCGCAGGCGTTGAGCATCGTCAGCAGCGGGGCGAGGCCCTCGAAGGCGGCCCCGTAGCCGACCGAGGTGGGGACCGCCACCACCGGCGCCGACACCAGGCCCGCCACCACGCCGGGCAGCGCACCGTCCATGCCGGCCACCACCACCACGGCCGCGGCGGCGCGCAGCGTCCCGGTCCGGGCGAGGATCCGGTGCAGCCCGGCGACCCCGACGTCGATGACGAGCTCGGTGCGCCGGCCGAGGTACCGGGCGGTGAGCTCGGCCTCGCGCGCGACCGGCAGGTCGGACGTGCCGGCGCAGGCGACGACGACGAGGCCGCCGGTCGCCTCGGGCGGCGCCGCCGGCCACGCCAGCAGCCGCGCCTCGGGATCGTGGAACGCGTCGGGGAGGACCTCCAGGACCGCGGCCGCCCTCTCGGCGTCGGCACGTGTGAACAGCGTGCGGGGGACCTGCTCGGCGGGGGCGCCCCGGTGCCGCTCGAGCAGGGCGGTGGCGATCGCGCGCAGCTGCGCCGGGGACTTGCCCTCGCAGAAGACCGCCTCGGGGTAGCCCCGGCGCCGGGCACGGTCGTGGTCGAGCTCGGCGACGCCGTCGACTGCCAGGTCGCCCTGCGCGACGGCCTTCGAGGCGTGCGTGAGCGGACCGGTGCCGTCAGCCACGGCCGCCCACCGCCAGCAGCGGCAGGGTGAACGCGCCGGACTGGATGCCGCGCAGGTCCACCACCACGAACCGGAAGCCCGCGTCGCGGATGCCGGCGTCCAGGGCCACGCGCACGTCCTCCTGGCCCGCGCGGGCGATCTCCGCCGTCGGCAGCTCGATGCGGGCGATGTCGCCGTGGTGGCGCACGCGCCCGTCGGAGAAGCCCAGCTCGCGCAGCACCTCCTCGGCCCGCTCGACCTGACGGAGCTTCTCGGGCGTGACGTCCTCCCCGTGCGGGATGCGGGAGGCCAGGCACGGTGCGGCGGGCTTGTCGGCCACCGGCAGCGCCAGGGCCCGCGCCACCAGGCGCACCTGCGCCTTGGACAGCCCGGCGACGGAGAGCGGGCGCAGCACCCGGTGGTTCGTCGCCGCCCGGGAGCCGGGGCGGTCGGGCCGCCTGGCGTCGTCGGCGTTCTCCCCGTAGGCGACCGCCGCCAGGCCGTGCGCGGCCACGACCTCGTCGCTGATCCGCGCGAAGAGCTCGTCCTTGCAGAAGAAGCAGCGGTCGACGCCGTTGCGCACGTACTCGGGGTTCTCGCCCTCGTGGGTGGCGACCTCGACGACCCGGGCGCCGATGAAGGCGGCCGTATCGTGGGCGCGCGCCCGCTCGGAGCGCGCCAGGGAGGGGGAGACGCCGAGGAGGGCGACGACGTCGTCCGGCCCGAGCGTGCGCACCGCGAGGGCGAGGAGGAGGGCCGAGTCGACCCCGCCGGAGTAGGCCACGCCCAGCGGGGCGGCGCCGCGCAGCTCCTCCCCGACGGCGTCGGCCAGGGCCAGCGCCTCACCGGCCAGCACGGTCGTCATCCCCGCCACGTCTGTTCTCCTTCTTCTCGGCTCCCGTCACTGTACGCACGGCTCCCGGGCGGACGCGCCGCCGCCCGGCCCGGCCCTGGCCGGGCTCAGGCCCGGCCGGTCCAGCGCCGCCGCAGCAGGTGCGCGGCGGCCTTCGGGCGGCGGTCGCGGGTGAACACGCCCTTCTTGTTGCCGTCCACGCGGACGATGCCGCGGGAGGTCTGGAAGTCGGCGAAGTTCCACACGTGCTCGCCGGCCATCGCGTCCACGCGGTCGAAGACGCGGTGGTACATGTCCAGGAACTCGCTCTGGTACTCCTCCGACCACATGGCACCGGTGAGGTCGTGCAGGCCGGCTACGGTGTCCGCGCCGTACTCGGTCATGATGATCGGCTTGCCGTGCGCCTCCCACTGGCGCAGCTCGGCCTCGAGGGCGTCCTCCGCGGCGGCGAGGTCGCCGGTGTCGTTGTACCAGCCGTAGTAGCGGTTGATCATCACCACGTCGGAGTACTGCATCAACCGGTCCTGGTCGGCGGGGGAGTACATGACGTTGACGAAGCCGATCGGGCGGTGCTTCTCGAGCTCGCGGGTGAGCTCGAACAACGGCCGGAAGTACTCCTCCGACTCGGGCGTGTGCGACTCCGGCTCGTTGGAGATGGACCACATCACCACGCTCGGGCGGTTCTTGTCCCGGGCGACCAGCTCGCGGATCGCCTGGGCGTGGACCTCGCGGGTGCGCTCGGAGACGGTGTCGGGGGAGAACACCTGGTCCACCGTCATCCCGAGGACGGCGCCCACGGCGGCGTTCATCCCCACGGCAGCGGTCTCGTCGATGACGACGATCCCGTGCGCGTCGGCGTAGTCGAGGACCTCCTCCGCGTAGGGGTAGTGCGAGGTGCGGAAGGAGTTGGCGCCCACCCAGTCCAGCAGCTCGAAGTCGTGGACCATCTCGGCGTCGTCGTGGCCCTTGCCCCGGGTGAGGTGGTCCTCGTGCATGCCGAAGCCGCGGAAGTAGAAGGGGCGGCCGTTGATGAGGAACTCGGTGCCGCGGACCTCGACGGTGCGGATGCCGACCTTCTGGGTGTACGTGTCCACGAGCGCGCCGTCCGCGCCGAGGACCTCGATCACGAGGTCGTAGAGGTAGCCGTCGCCCGGCGCCCACAGGTGCGCGTCGGCGACGGTGAGCGTGCCGGACGCGCCGTCGGCCGCGGCGACCTGGGTGCCCTCGGCGTCCAGGAGGCGGACGCGCACGTCGCCCTGGCCCTCCACGGCCACGTCGAAGTCGACCGTCCCGGTGGGGTGCTCCGCCGTCGCCTCGCCCTCGATGCCCGGGACGACGGTGACGTCGGAGACGTAGGTGGTGGGCGTGGTGTAGAGCCACACGGGCCGGTGGAGCCCGGCGTAGTTGAAGAAGTCGTGCATGTACTTCTGCCGCGGACCGTGGTCGGTCTCGACGACCATGCCGGGCGGGATGGTCTCCCAGCTGAGCCGGTTGTCGACGACGGCGGTCACCCGCACCTCCTCGCCCGGGGTGACCAGGGCGGTGACGTCGGCCTCGAACGGGGTGTAGCCACCCTCGTGGCTCATGACCTCGGTCTCACCGACCCACACGGTGGCGCGGTGGGTGGCCGAGTCGAACCTCAGGACGACGCGCTCCCCGGCCCAGCCCCGGGGCACCCGCGTGGTGGTCTGGTACCAGACGTCGCCCACGTGGTCGTGCAGCTCGCGGCCCGGGACGATGTCGTTGTAGCTCGCCGGCACGGGCATGTCCCGCGCCTCGGCCAGCGGACCCGCGAACCAGCGCGCGGCGCGGCCCACCCCGTCGGCGTCCGGCCTGAACCGCCACAGCCCGGTGAGGGAACGGCGTTCACGGGTGGCGGAGTCCTGGGGCCGGAGCATGGGGCGGGTCCTTTCGGTCGGCGGTCCGTGGGGACGGACGCTGGTCGGTTCGGGAGTCGGGCGGGGACGGGGGCGGGAAGTCGGGTGCGCGAACGCCCCGTCCGGCGGACCGGACGGGGCGGACGGCGTCAGCGGCCGGTGCCGGGGCCGTCGTCGAGGCCCGGGAGGGCCGTGCCGGCGGCCGGGGCGGCTCCGGCGGAGCCGGACAGTTCCGCGTGCCGCTGGGCGCGCCTCGCCTGGATCTGCTGCATGATCTCGGCGAACCGGGCCTCGGTGAGCGGGTACCGGGACATGATGAGCAGGGCGATGAGGAAGCACGCGGCGGGCAGGATCGCCACGGCGTTGGTCATCCCGTCGAGGACGGACTGCGGCTGGACGTCCAGGGCGCCGTTGTACCCGATGAAGGCGAGCGCGTAGGACGCGACGGCCGCGCCGACCGCCTGACCCACCTTGCGGGTGAAGGAGAAGGCGGCGTAGGTGGCGCCCTCGGTGCGGATGCCGGTCTGGAGCTCGCCGTACTCGACGGTGTCGGCCTCCAGGGCCCAGGTCATGGTGTTGAGCAGGGCCATGCCGAAGCCGATGAGGAACAGGGCGAACAGGCTCAGCAGGAGGTTCGAGCTCAGGCCGAAGAGGATGCCGCCGGTGATGGCGACGCCGCAGGCACCCATGAAGCCGGTCTTCTTGCCGAGGCGGCGGGTGACGCCGGGGCCGAGCGGGCCGACGTAGAGGACAGCGCCGGTGGTGATGATCGTGACGACGGAGGCGAGCCAGTTGCCGGCGCCGGCGTACTGGGCCAGGGCGTGGTTGGCGATGTAGATGCCCATGGCCGAGACGATGTTCTGGCCGGTGAGGTAGAAGAACGACGAGCTGCACAGGCGGATCAGCGGCTTGTTCTGCCGGACGGTGCGCAGGGTGTCGCGCAGCGAGACCTTCTCGACCTCGCGGTAGACGGTCTCCTTCGAGGTCAGGAAGGTCGTCATGAACAGCGCGGTGCCGATGAGCAGGAAGACGAACGAGGTGATGAGGAACGTGCTGGCCAGGTTCTCCGCGGCCTTGATCTGCGGCGCGAGCACGAGGGAGAGCAGCAGGATGGTGGCGCCGGAGCCGACCATGCGGGCCGAGGCCAGGCGGGACCGGTCGACCGGGTTCTGGCTCATCGCGCCGGCCAGGGAGCCGAACGGGATGTTGACCAGGGAGTACAGCAGCCCCATGAGGGCGTAGGACGAGACGGCCCAGACGAGCTTCATGTTGTAGCTGTCGACGGGGATCCAGAAGCAGAGCAGGTTCGCGGCCAGCAGCGGCACGGAGTACCAGAGGAGGAACGGCCGGAACTTGCCCCACCGGGTCATCGTCCGGTCGACCACCCGGCCGGCGAAGATGTCGGCGAAGGCGTCCCAGATCTTGACGAAGAGGAAGATGTTGCCGGCGTGCACGGGGGAGATGCCCACCACGTCGGTGTAGAAGATGAGCAGGAACAGGCCGGTCATCTGGAACGCGATGTTGCACCCCGCGTCGCCGGCGCCGTAGCCCGCGATGGTCTTGAACGACAGGTGCGGCCTCGCGGCGGCATCGGTGCTCGCCGTTCGGGCGGTCATCGCCGTGCTGGACATGTGAGCTCCCTGAATGGGTCTGTGCGCGTGGCACCTGGTCACTCTCCCGCACGGGCCCGGGGGGCTGCACGAGGAGCTGTTGATGCATTCATTCACGCACCGTGCTGGGCACCGCGCTAAGTAGTTGCCACGGGTTGCCGCACGCGTGCCACAAGTTGCCGTGGTTGCCACCTCCGGCGGCAAGGTGGCCCGGTCGCGCGCTATCCCTGCGGTCCGGCGGGCGGCAACTCTTTGCCATGAGTTGCTCCGCTTCCGTACCGTGGCCCCACCGGACCCGGAAAGGACGTCGGTGGACACCAACGAGACGGACCCGCAGCACGGCATCCCGGCTGCGACCGACGGCGCGGCGGACGACGCCACGGACCTCGCGGACCTGTCGGACCCCGCGGACCTTCCCGCACCCGCCCGACGGCGCAGCTCACCCACGATCTACGACGTCGCGCAGGCCGCCGGCGTGGCGCCGTCGACCGTGTCGCGGGCGTTCTCCCGGCCAGGACGCGTGAACGCCGAGACGGCGGAACGCATCCGCAGGGTCGCCGCCGAGCTGGGCTACCGCACCAACCCGATGGCGCGGGCCCTCGCGACCACCCACACGAGCCTGCTCGCCCTCGTGGTGCCCGACATCACCAACCCCGTCTACTTCGAGATCATCAACGGCGTGCAGGACGAGGCCGCGGAGGCCGGCTACACGGTCCTGCTGGTGGACTCGCGGGAGTCCGACAAGCGCGAGCGGGAGGCCCTGGAGCGGGCGCTGCCCATCGTGGACGGCATCGTGCTGGGCACCTCGAGGATGTCCGACGCCGCCATCCGGATGATCGCGAAGCAGAAGCCCATGGTCGCGCTCAATCGCGCCGTGCGGGAGATCCCGTCCGTCGTGCCCGACAACGCCCGCGGGGTGCGCCGGGCCCTGGAGCACCTCGGTGAGCTCGAGCACGACGTCGTCACCTACCTGGCGGGACCGGAGGCCTCCTGGGCCGACGGCATGCGCTGGCGCGGCCTGCGGGAGGCGTCCCTCGAGCTGTCCGTCCACGTCCGCCGCATCGGGCCGCTCTCACCGACCGTCGCCGGCGGGGTCGCGGCCGCCAAGGCCTGGATGGACGCGCCGACGACGGGCGTGATCGCCTACAACGACCTCGTGGCCATCGGCTTCATCCGCACGGTCCAGCAGCGCGGCAAGAAGGTCCCGGACGACGTCTCGGTCATCGGCTACGACAACATCTTCGCCGCGGACCTGGTCTCGCCGGCGCTGACCACGGTGGCCACGCCCCGCCGCGCGCTGGGGGCGGCGGCGGTGCGCAACCTCGTCGCCCAGATCAAGGGGGCGCACCCCCGCGGCGGGCCGCCCGTCGTCGTGCCCGTCAAGCTCGTCGAGCGCGAGAGCACCACGCGGAACGGGCGCGGCTGAGGCGTCCCGCGGGATGGCGGACCGCAGGGGTCCGGCAACAGGCGGCAACACGTTGGCTCCGGCGGTGCGCCGACACCACCATGAGCGCATGACCTCAACAGACGATGACGTCCTGCACGTCCATCCCGACCGACTCCTCCCCGCGGACCCCGCCCTGCGTCCCATCGCCAGGGAGCTCTACGACGCGGTCAAGGACCTGCCGATCATCTCCCCGCACGGCCACGTCCCGCCCCAGTGGCTGGCGGACGACGTGCCGTTCGCGGACCCGACGTCGCTGCTGATCACCCCGGACCACTACGTCAACCGGCTCCTGCACGCCAACGGCGCGTCGCTCGCGGACCTGGGCGTGGGCCAGAAGGACTTCACGCCCGAGCAGTCCCGGCGCGCCTTCCGGATCCTGTGCGAGAACTGGAAGATCTTCCGCGGCACCCCGATGAAGTTCTGGTTCGAGTCCGAGCTCGCCGACGTCTTCGGCATCGAGCTGGTGCCCTCGGCCGCCACCGCGGACCGGATCTACGACCAGATCGCCGAGGCCATCGCCACGCCGGAGTTCCGCCCCCGCGCGCTGTACTGGACGTTCGGCATCGAGTTCATCGCCACCACCGACGACCCGGCCGACGACCTGCGGCACCACCAGAAGCTGGCGCAGGACCCGACGTGGGAGGGCAAGGTCGCCCCGACGTTCCGTCCCGACAAGTACCTCGAGCCGGCCACTCCCGCCTGGAACGGCCTGATCGACACCCTCGGCGAGGTCTCCGGCGTCGACACCGGCACCTACGCCGGCTGGGTGGCGGCGATGGAGAACCGCCGCGCCTTCTTCAAGGAGAACGGCGCCGTCTCCTCCGACCACTCCCACAAGGACGCCGGGGCCGAGAAGCTCGACGACGCCGAGGCGGAGCGGCTCTACGCCCGGGCCCGCGCCGGCGAGATCACCCCGGAGGAGGGCGACGCCCTGCGCCGAGACTTCGTCTTCCAGCAGGCGCGCATGGCGTCCGAGGACGGGCTGGTCATGACGCTGCACCCGGCCGTGGTGCGCAACCACCACACGCCCACCTTCGGCACCTACGGCGCCGACGTCGGCGGCGACATCCCGATGTCCGTGGAGTTCGCGCGCGCGCTGCAGCCGATGCTCTCCGCCTTCGGGACGGCCCCGAACTTCCAGCTCGTGCTGTTCACCATCGACGAGACCGTCTACTCCCGGGAGCTCGCCCCGCTCGCCGGCTTCTACCCGTCGGTGTACGTCGGCGCCCCGTGGTGGTTCATCGACGAGGCCGAGGCCATCAAGCGCTACCGCCGGGCGATCACCGGGTCCGCGGGCTTCACCCGGACCTCCGGCTTCATCGACGACACCCGCGCCTTCCTGTCCATCCCGGCGCGTCACGACATGAACCGCCGCCTCGACTCCGGCTTCCTCGCCGAGCTCGTCGCGGACCACCGCCTGACCATGGACGAGGCGCTGGACACCGCCCACGACCTGGTCGTCACCCAGCCCCGGAAGGCGTTCAAGCTGTGAGCACCACGACCGTCCCCCGCCTGACGCGCGAGAACCACGGACGCCCGGCCGCACCGGTGCGCATGGTGCACCTGGGCGTCGGCAACTTCACGCGGGCGCACCAGGCCTGGTACACCGAGCACGCCCCGGACGCGGGGGAGTGGGGGATCGCGGCGTTCACCGGACGCCGGCCCGACACCGCTGAGGCGCTCGCGCCCCAGGACGGGCTCTACACCCTCATCACCCGCCACGCCGACGGCGACACCTTCGAGGTCATCAGCTCCCTCTCGGCGGTGCACCCGGCCTCGGACACGGCGGCCTTCCTGTGCTACCTGCGCGACGAGCAGACGGCCGTGATCACCTCGACGGTGACGGAGGCCGGCTACATGCGCGGTCCCGACGGGCACCTCGCCGCCGACGACCCCGCGGTCGTCGCCGACGTCGAGGCGCTGCAGGCGGACCCCGAGGCGGCCACGCGGACGACGCCGGGCAAGCTCGTCGGCGGGTTCCTCGCCCGGCGGGCGGCAGGAGCCGGCGCGATCACCGTCCTGCCGTGCGACAACCTGCCCGACAACGGCCCGGCCTTCCGCACCGTCGTCACCGAGCTCGCCGA
Source organism: Georgenia soli (assembly GCF_002563695.1). Taxonomy (NCBI): domain Bacteria; kingdom Bacillati; phylum Actinomycetota; class Actinomycetes; order Allobogoriellales; family Allobogoriellaceae; genus Georgenia; species Georgenia soli. The sequence continues at coordinate 3,824,628 of NZ_PDJI01000004.1, forward strand.
GCGGGTCGATCCCACGCTGGTGGAGTGGATGCAGGAGAACGTCGCCTGGGCCACGTCCATGGTCGACCGCATCACCCCGGCCACGACCGACGCGGAACGTGCTGCGGTCGCCGACTCGGAGGGGTACGACGACGTCTCGCCCGTCCCCACCGAGCCCTTCAGCGAGTGGGTCATCGCCGGTGACTTCCCCGCCGGGCGGCCCGCGTGGGAGGAGGCCGGCGCCGCCGTCGTCGAGGACGTCCACCCCTTCGAGCAGCGCAAGCTCTGGATGCTGAACGGCTCCCACTCGCTCATGGCCTACGCCGCCACGATCCTCGGGCACGAGACCGTGGCCGACGCGATCGCGGACCCGACGGTGCGCGGCTGGGTCGAGGAGTGGTGGGACGTCGCCGGAGAGCACCTCGAGCTCGGCGCGGAGGAGGTCCGGGGCTACCGGGCAGCCCTGCTGGACCGCTACAACAACCCCCGCGTGCGGCACCTGCTGGCGCAGATCGCCGCCGACGGCTCGCAGAAGATCCCCGTGCGCATCCTGCCCGCGCTGCGGCTCGAGCGTGCTGCCGGCCGGCTGCCCGACGGTCCGGTCCGCGCCCTGGCCGCCTGGGTCCTGCACCTGCAGGGCCACGGCGCGCCGGTGAAGGACGCCCGCGAGGCGGACGTCGTCGCCGCCGCGCAGGGTTCGGTCGCCGAGGCGACCACGGCGCTGCTGGAGCTCCTGGCCCCGGACATGCTTCCGGACGAGGACCTCGTGGGCGCCGTCGTCGACCGCGCCGAGGAGATCGTCGTGCTGGAGGGCTCCGCGAAGGCCTGAGAAGCCAGTCCGAGGAGCACCGTGAGCATCCGCTCACGGTGCTCCTCGGCGTGCCCGCGAGCGTGGCGACGTGTCGCGGCCGCGAAGGCGTCGCCCACAGATTTCGGCGTGATGATGCGCATCCGGGAGTCCGGACGCGAAGCGACGGTGACACCCTCGTGACCCGTGCGTGACGTCGCGAGGCAAGGAGTGGCAACTCTTTGCCGGTCGGATCCCGGGTGTGACTGAATCAACCCGTCAGACCCCACCGTGTCCACGGCGGCCCCCAAGATCTCGGGCGAACCCGACAGCGCAGTTGCGTCCGTCAGCCCGACGCGGTGAGCGATCACCGCACGCACGACCGACCGCTCGTCGACGAGCAGAATGGAACAAACACGATGCGCAAGAAGACCCTCTCCCTGGTGGCCCTCACCGGCGTGACGGCGCTCGGCCTGGCCGCGTGCGGCGGCGGCAACGCCTCGGAGGACGGCACCGCGGGCGGCGGCGCGGCCGGCGGCACCACCATGCGCCTGGCCCTCAACCAGACCGAGGAGCACCCCTCGTACATCGCGCTGGACAACTTCGGCGAGCGCCTCTCGGAGGCCACCGACGGCCGCTGGGACGTCGACGTGTTCCCGAACGAGACCCTCGGTGCCCAGCAGGAGGCGCTCCAGCTCGTCTCGGACGGCACGGTCGACCTCGCGATCGTCTCCGGCACGCAGCTCGAGAACCTCAACGAGGACTTCCTCGTCTTCAACCTCCCCAAGGTCTTCGACGACGTCGACCACCAGATGAAGGTCATCCACGACCAGGAGATCGTGGGCGACCTCTACTCCTCGCTCGAGGACTCCAACAACCTGACCGTGCTCGGCGGCTTCACGCAGGGCGCCCGGAGCGTCTACACGACCGACGGCCCGGTGGAGACCCCGGAGGACCTCGCGGGCAAGAAGCTGCGCGTCCAGGAGTCCGACCTGCACATCGCCATGGCCGAGGCCATGGGCGCCGCCGCCACCCCGATGGCCTACGGCGAGGTGTACACCGCCCTCCAGTCCGGCGTGCTCGACGCCGCCGAGAACAACGAGGTCTCCTTCTACACGGCCAAGCACTTCGAGGTGGCGCCGCACTGGTCCTACACCAACCACCTGGTCGGCCTGGACTACCTGATCATCAACACCGACCTGCTCGAGGGCATGTCGGAGGAGGACCGCGCCATCTTCGACGAGGAGTGGCAGGCCACCTACGAGGAGCACACGCAGCTCTGGGACGAGGCCACGCAGGAAGCCATCGAGCAGGCCAAGGCCGGCGGGGCGACCTTCACCGAGGTGGACAGCGCGGCGTTCGACGAGCCGCTGTCAGCCCTGGCGGACGAGTTCATCACGAACGAGAGCCAGCAGGCCCTCTACGACGCCGCCCGCGCCGCCGCCGAGTGACCCGTCGCGCCAACCGTCATAGAAAGGAGGTGACACCGTGCACGCGCTCAAGAACGGACTCGACGCCGTCCTGAAGTGGGCCTCGGTCGTCCTGTTCGCGCTGCTGGTGGTCATCGTGGTCTGGCAGGTCTTCACCCGCCAGGTGATCGAGAGCCCGGCCACCTGGACCGAGGAGGCCGCCCGCTACACGTTCGTGTGGCTCGGCTTCTTCGCCGCGGCCCTGGTGTTCTCCGAGCGGGGGCACATCGCGGTGGACTTCCTGGTCCGCCAGTTCCCCGAGGCCGTCCAGCGGGTCATCGCTGTGCTCGTCCAGCTCGCCATCATCGCGTTCGCGGCGATCACGCTGGTCTACGGCGGTTGGCGCGCCTCTCAGGGCGCCTGGAACCAGAACCTGACCGCGCTCTCCGGCACGGTCGGCCAGATGTACCTGGTCATGCCGATCACCGGTGTCCTGATCATCATCTACGCCCTCTACCACGTCGTCGCGCAGCTCACGCGCAGCGAGTCCGCGGTCGAGGACGTCGAGCCGGACGTCATCTAAGGAGGATCGATGGAACCCGCAAGCCTCGCAGGGCTCATCCTGCTCGTCGGCATCGCCGTCACGATCCTCCTGAGCGTCCCGATCGCCGTCGGGATCGGGCTCTCGTCCGTGCTCGCCGCGACGGCGCTGCTCGGTTTCGACGGTGCGGTGCTCGCCAGCTCGCAGCGCATGTTCACCGGCATCAACTCGTTCAGCCTGCTGGCGATCCCGTTCTTCGTCCTCGCCGGCGTGCTCATGAACAACGGCGGTATCGCCGGTCGACTCATCGACGCGGCCAAGGTCCTCGTCGGGCGCATGCCGGCGTCGCTGGCGCAGACCAACGTCGTCGCCAACGCGATGTTCGGCGCCGTCTCCGGCGCGGCCGTGGCAGCGGCCGCCGCCGTCGGAACGGTCATGACCCCGCGCATGAGGAGCGAGGGCTACGACCGCCCCTTCGCGGCGGCCACCAACGTGGCCTCCGCCCCGGCCGGCATGCTCATCCCGCCGTCCAACACGTTCATCGTGTACTCGCTGGTCTCCAGCACCTCCATCGCGGCGCTGTTCATGGCCGGCGTGGGGCCGGGGCTCGTCTGGGCGTTCGCCTGCATGCTCGTCGTCTTCCTGTACTCCCGGAAGCACCCCGAGCTGAAGGGCACCCGCCACCCGAGCTTCCTCGAGGCGCTGAAGGTCATCTGGCTCGCCGTCCCCTCGCTGCTGATGATCGTCATCGTCATCGGCGGCATCCTGGCCGGCATCTTCACGGCCACGGAGTCCTCGGCCATCGCCGTCGTGTACTCGCTCGTCCTCGGCTTCATCTACCGGAACATCAAGGTCAAGGACCTGCCGGGCATCCTGCTCGACGCGGCACGTACCACCGCGATCGTCATGCTGCTCGTGGGCGTCTCGTCCTCGCTGTCCTGGGTGATGTCGTTCGCACGCATCCCGGACATCATCTCCGACGCGATGCTCGGTCTGACCGACAACTCCACGATCATCCTCATCATCATGATGGTGATCCTGCTGATCGTCGGCTGCTTCATGGACCCGACGCCGGCGATCCTGATCTTCACGCCGATCTTCCTGCCGATCGTCATGGAGTTCGGGGTCCACCCGGTGCACTTCGGCACGATGATCGTCTACAACCTCTGCGTGGGGACGATCACGCCGCCGGTGGGGAACGTGCTGTTCGTCGGGTCGCGGGTGGCCGGCCTGCGGATCGAGCCCGTGGTCAGGCGGCTTGTTCCCTTCCTGGTCGCTCTGGTCGTCGGCCTGTTCGTCGTGGTCTTCGTCCCGCAGATCTCGATGTGGCTCCCGACCGCCATGGGGCTCGTCCAGCCCTGACCGTCAGGACAGCTCCGAGGGCCGGCACCGTTCGCGGTGCCGGCCCTCGGCGTCTGCCCGGGTTCACGTGCCGCTAGCCTGATGCACACGCATCGAACGGGGGAGACCGTGGACCACGAGGTGAGCACACGCGCGGCGGCGGAGGCGTGGGAGTCGCTCTTCCGCACGCAGTCCAACCTCATGCGCCGGTTCGAGTCCGGCGGCGACTTCGCGCCGCTGCGCTCCCGCGAGTACGACGTGCTCTTCACCCTCAGCCGCGCGCGGGAGGGACGGCTGCGGCTGCGCGAGCTCAACGAGGCGGTCTTCCTCAGCCAGCCGAGCCTCAGCCGGATGGTGGAGCGGCTCGAGGCCCGGGGCCTCGTGGCGCGCGAGCCCGCGCCCGACGACGCCCGCGGGACCGTCGTCGTCCTCACCGAGGACGGGCGCGAGATGCAGCGCGAGATCGGCCGGCGGCACGTGCGCAGCATCCGGCGCCACGTGGGCGGGGCGCTCACCGAGGAGGAGCTGGCCACGCTGACGGACCTGACCACCAGGCTGCGCGCTTACCGGCCCTGACGCGGCCGCCCGGCCGGCCCGCGCGTGCCCTGCGCTAGCCTGTACCCATGACGGCCGTGGTGCTCCTTACCCAGCCGCGCTGACACCAGCGGGTGCCCCACCTGGCGGGCGCCGCACCAGCGCGGCTCACCTCCCTGTCCGGGAGGTTTTTTCATGCGTGAGGAGCCACCGCCACTTCTCGGGACGAGGAACGAACCATGAGCAAGCAGGACGACTCCGCCACCGCGGTGCACGACACCGGCGCGCAGGCGGACACCACCAGCTATCGCTACACCGCCGAGCTGGCGAATGAGATCGAGCGGGCCTGGCAGGACCGCTGGGAGGAGCGGGGCACCTTCCACGCCGCGAACCCGACCGGGGACCTCGCGGGCGACGGCGTGCCGGCGGAGAAGTTCTACCTGCTCGACATGTTCCCCTACCCCTCGGGTCGCGGCCTGCACGTCGGGCACCCGCTGGGGTACATCGCGACCGACGTCGTGGGCCGCTACCAGCGGATGAAGGGCAAGAACGTCCTGCACGCCCTGGGCTACGACGCCTTCGGCCTGCCCGCCGAGCAGTACGCGGTCCAGACGGGCCAGCACCCTCGGGTGACCACCGAGGAGAACATCGCCAACATGCGGGGTCAGCTGCGCCGTCTGGGCCTGGCCCACGACGACCGGCGCACCTTCGCGACGACGGACCCGGACTTCGTGCGCTGGACCCAGTGGATCTTCCTGCAGATCTACAACTCGTTCTACGACGTCGACGCGCCGCGTCCCGACGGTGGCACCGGGCGTGCGCGCCCGATCGCCGAGCTGGAGGCAGAGCTGGCGGCCGGCACCCGTCCCACCCCGGACGGCCGCCCGTGGGCCGAGCTGAGCGCGGACGAGCAGCGCCGCGTCGTCGACGGCCAGCGCCTGGCGTACATCTCGGAGGCACCGGTGAACTGGTGCCCCGGCCTGGGGACCGTGCTCGCCAACGAGGAGGTCACCGCGGACGGCCGCTCCGAGCGCGGCAACTTCCCGGTGTTCCGGCGGAACCTGCGCCAGTGGATGCTGCGCATCACCGCCTACGCCGACCGCCTGGTCGACGACCTTGACAACATCGACTGGCCCGAGAAGGTGCGCTCGATGCAGCGCAACTGGATCGGGCGCTCCAACGGCGCGCACGTCGACTTCACCGTGCCGGGCACCGACGAGCCGCTGACGGTCTTCACCACGCGGCCCGACACGCTCTTCGGCGCCACCTTCATGGTCGTCTCGCCCGAGCACCCGCTCCTGGACGGCGCCCGCGGGCTCGTCCCCGCCGGCTGGCCCGAGGGCACGCGCGAGGTGTGGACCGACGGTGCCGCCACCCCCGAGGAGGCCGTCCGCGGCTACCAGCGCGCCGCCGCCGCGAAGAGCGACGCCGAGCGACAGGACGCGGAGCGCACCAAGACCGGTGTCTTCACCGGCATCTACGCCACCAACCCCGTCAACGGCGCGCGGATCCCGGTCTTCACCGCCGACTACGTCCTCATGGGCTACGGCACGGGCGCGATCATGGCCGTCCCCGGCGGGGACCAGCGCGACTTCGAGTTCGCCCAGGCTTACGAGCTGCCGGTGGTCTACACCGTCCAGCCGCCCGAGGGGTACGACGGCGGCGCCTACGCCGGCGAGGGCGTCGTCATGAACTCCTCCGGCGACGAGCTGTCGCTGGACGGGATGGACGTCGAGACCGCGAAGACGGCCATGACCGACTGGCTCGAGGCCAACGGCGTCGGCCGCGGCGCCACCACCTACCGCCTGCGCGACTGGCTCTTCTCCCGCCAGCGCTACTGGGGCGAGCCCTTCCCGGTGGTCTACGACGCCGAGGGCCGGGCCCACGCCCTGCCCGAGTCGATGCTGCCGGTGGAGCTGCCCGAGGTGCCGGACTACTCGCCGCGCACCTTCGACCCCGACGACGCCGCCTCCAGCCCCGAGCCGCCGCTGGGCCGCGTGCCGGAGTGGGTGGAGGTCGAGCTGGACCTGGGTGACGGGCCGCGCACGTACTTCCGCGACGTCAACACCATGCCGAACTGGGCGGGCTCGTCCTGGTACGTGCTGCGCTACCTGGACCCGCACAACGAGCAGGCGCTGGTGGACCCGGAGGTGGAGCGGTACTGGATGGGCCCGCGCCCGGCCACCACGCTGCCCGACGGCACGGCCGTGCCCGCGAACGTCTCCGGCGGCGCCGACCTGTACGTCGGCGGCGTCGAGCACGCGGTGCTCCACCTGCTGTACGCCCGCTTCTGGCAGAAGGTCCTGTACGACCTGGGGCACGTCTCCAGCTCCGAGCCCTTCCACAAGCTCTTCAACCAGGGCTACATCCAGGCCTACGCCTACGCGGACAACCGCGGCCAGTACGTCCCGGCCGACGAGGTCGAGGAGGTCCCCGCCGCCGACGGCACCTCCGAGCCCACCTACCGGTGGAACGGCCAGGAGGTCTTCCGCGAGTACGGCAAGATGGGCAAGTCACTGAAGAACATCGTCACGCCCGACGACATGTACGCCACCTACGGCGCCGACACCTTCCGCGTCTACGAGATGTCCATGGGGCCGCTGGCCGACTCGCGGCCGTGGGACACCCGCGCCGTCGTCGGCTCCCAGCGCTTCCTGCAGCGGCTGTGGCGCAACGTCGTCGACGAGCGCACCGGTGAGACCACCGTGGTGGACACCCCGGCCGACGACGAGACGCGCCGTCTGGTCGCCCGCACCGTGGAGGAGGTCGAGACGGAGATGTCGGCGATGCGGGTCAACACCGCCGTCGCCCGCCTCATCGTGCTCAACAACCACCTCACCTCCCTGGAGCAGGTGCCGCGCGAGGCGATCGAGCCGCTGGTGCTGATGGTGGCGCCCGTCGCCCCGCACATCGCCGAGGAGCTGTGGGCCCGGCTGGGACACACCGAGTCGCTCGCCCACGAGCCCTTCCCGACGGCGGACCCGGCCCTCCTGGTGGACGAGACCGTGACGTGCGTGGTCCAGGTGGCGGGCAAGGTCCGCGACCGGCTCGAGGTCCCGCCGTCGATCGGCGAGGAGGAGCTGAGCGAGCGGGCGCTCGCCTCGGCCGCAGTGCGGCGCACCCTGGGCGAGCGCGGCGTGCGCAAGGTCATCGTGCGCGCACCCAACCTGGTCAACATCGTCCCCGGAGCCTGACGGGCGTTACGCAGGGACGGGCCCGGGAGCGGACGGCACGGCGCCGCGCCGCCCCGGGCCTGGTCGTGACGTGGACACCTCTGCGCGGGACCGGCCGGCTCCGCCACGCTGTGTGCAGGAGCGACCGATCAGGAGAGACGATGGAGACCACCGCCCGCGCCGGTCTCGCGCGCAGCACGTTCGACGGCGAGACCACCTGGGTGCTCACGCACCCCGACGGCGCCCGGCTCGTCGTCGCCGAGACCGGAGCCACGGTCCTGTCCTGGCAGGCCCCCGGCGCCGACGGCCGCCTGGTCGAGCTGCTCGACGGCTACGTCTCCGCGGCGGAGCTCGCCGAGGAGGACGGGTACCGCAACGCCGTCCTCGTGCCCTGGTCCAACAGGATCCGCGACGCGCGGTACCGGTTCGCCGGCGCCGCCCACGACCTCGGGCCGGCGGCGGACGGCAGCCGCGAGGCGCTGCACGGGCTCCTCACGAACGGACGGTTCGCCCGCGCCCAGATGAACGTGCGGGACTCCGACCTCGCGGTGCGGCTGGTCGCCTCCGTGGCGGCGGACGAGCACGCGGGGTACCCGTACTCCATCGACGTCGCCGTCTCGTACGCCCTCGGCGTCGGGTCCGAGGGGGAGTCCCGTCTCGGTCTCGAGCTGACCGTCACCAACACGGGTGACCGTTCCGCGCCGGTCGCGCTCGGCTGGCACCCCTACCTCCGGCTGCCCGGCCACGACACCGTCGACGACCTCGAGCTGACCGTCCCGGCCCGCTCCCGCGTCGTGACCGACGAGGCGAAGATCCCGCTCGCCGGGGAGGCCGCGTTCGCCGGCGAGACGGCGCCCGTTCGGTACGCGCCGCTGGCCGGATCGATCCTCGACCAGGCTTTCACCGACCTCGTCCCGGACGACGACGGCGTGGTCGCGACCGTCCTCCGGTCCCCGCGCACGGGCGAGAGCCTCACCGTCGAGCAGGAGCCCTTCCAGGCCAGGGTCGTGCACGTGTTCACGGGGGACACGCTCAGGCGTGCGCCGCGCGCGTCCGTCGCGGTCGAGCCGTGCGGGTTCCTCGCCGACGCCTTCAACCGGGCGGACTCCGCCGAGGCTCTCGCACTGGCACCGGGCGAGCAGCGTCAGCTCGTGAGCGACATCGTCTACCGCCACGGGTGACCGCGCGGCGGGACCCGGGCCTAGGGTGGAGGGCATGACGGGGGTCGCGGTGGTCACGGACTCGACCGCGAGCCTCCCGCCGGACGTCGCGGCCGACCTCGGTATCACCGTGGTCCCGCTGCACGTCGTCGTCGACGGGGAGGACCGCCTGGACGACGCCGCCGGCTCAGCGGCGCTGGCGGTGCAGATGGCTGACGGCACCACCGCGACCACCTCCCAGCCCTCGCCGGCCGAGCTCGTGCGGACCTACCGCGCGGCCTCCGACGGCGGACGTCGCGAGGTCGTGGCGATCCACCTCTCCGCCGAGCTCTCGGGCACGGTCGGAGGTGCCCGGCGGGCCGCCGACCTGCTCGCGGCCGAGGGGATCCGGGTGCACGTCGTCGACTCGCGCACGGTGGCCGCCGGCACCGGGCTCGCCGCGGTGGCGGCCGCCGAGGCGGCGCTGCGCGGCGCCGGGCCGGCCCAGGTCGTCGCCGTCGCCCGGGAGACCGCCGCCAAGTCCACGGTGCTCTTCGTGGTGCCGGAGCTGACCTACCTCCAGAGGGGCGGACGCATGACGGCGGGGGCGGCGCTCGTCGGGACGGCGCTCGGGATCCGGCCCGTGCTCGCGATCGCCGACGGACGGATCGCCGTCGTGGAGACGGTCCGTGGTCGGGCCAGGGCCCGTCGCCGTGTCGTGGAACGGGCGGTGCAGGCCGCCGGGGGGCCGCGGGCGCGGGTGCCGCACCCGCCGGCGCAGCGGGTCCGCGTGGCCGTGCACCACTTCGGCGCCGCGGACGAGGCGGTCGCGCTCGAGGAGGAGCTCGCGGACGCGCTGGCCGGCACCGGTGCCCTGGTCGCTGGCGCGCTGCGCAGCGAGGTCACCGCCGTCGTGGGGGTGCACGCCGGCCCGGGCGTCCTCGGCGTCGTCGTCGCCCCGGCCGGCGAGCTCTGAGCTCCGGCTAGCCGCTACTCGCAGCCCACCCCGTCACCGTCACGGTCCAGGTGACGGCCGTAGCCGGGCTCCCCGGCGAACACGGGTGCGGCACCGGCGGCGCGGGCCGCCGAGCAGTTCTTGTAGTAGGCGCTCCCGCCACCCTGCGCAGGAGCCGCGGGCTGAGCCGCCGCACGCTCCGCCTGCTCGCGTGCCTGGCGGTCAGCCTCTTCGCGGGCGAGCCGGTCGGCCTCCTCGCGTGCCTGGCGCTCGGCCTCCTCCCGCGCGACCCGTTCCGCCTCCTCACGGGCCTTCCGCTCCTCCTCGGCCCTGCGCTCAGCCTCCTGGCGCGCGCGCTCCTCGGCAGCGAGCCTCTCGACCTCGGCGGCGCGGTTCTTCTCGATGGTCGCGGTGGCGTTCTCCAGGGTCGTGGCTGCCTCCCGGTGCTGCTTCGCCAAGCCGGACCAGCGCTCGCCGGTGTACGGCAGGAGAGGGAAGACCGTGCGGTCGCCGTCGAGGACGCTGGCGACGGCCTTTCCGGCCGCGGCGGCGGCAGCCGCCTTCGCGAGGTATCCGTCGTACTCCTCCACGGTCGCGCCGGTGGCCGCGGCGTACCCGTCGACCTCCTGGACCGACTGTGTGTAGGCCGCCAGCTGTCCCGGGAGCGTGCAGTCCTCCGCCGCGGAGAACACGCCGAGGCCGGCCGTCTCGGCCTCCTCCTGCGCCTCCAGGACGTCTTCGTAGAAGCGTTCGTTGGGTTCGAAGAGAACGGCTACGCCATATCCGGCCCGGGCCACCTCGGCATTCACGAGCGTGTCTCCGCTGAAGACTCCTGCCAGCTCCCTGTCGTACCGGTCCAGCTTCTCCTCGTCGAAACGGAGAATGACGTCGGACCCGATCGGCAGGGTTTCGGCGAGGAAATCCGTGGCGTCCTGTCCCAGGCACTGGTCGGCCTCGGCGGCGTCGACGTTGAGCAGACGCACGCGGTGCGTGGCCCCGTCGTAGTCCACGTCGAGCGTGTCGCCGTCGACGATGGCCGTGACCGTCGCCGCCGTCTCCGGGGAGGCTGAGACGAGCGACGTCGCACCGACGACCACTCCGCCGACGATCCCGGTCGTGATCGCTGCGGCGGCGAGCTTGTGGGACAGGACAAATCGGGTGAGACTCATGCCGAGGGGCTCCCGCAAAAACGGAGGAATAGGGCGTTCCCGTGGCGAGGATCATTCCTCGGCCGGTGAATCGAACGGCAGCGTAAACGCAGCCGCGGCGTCGGCAGCAAATTTCGATCCGCGAGAACTTCCTATCCGCGCAGAATCGTTTCAGGCCGACATTGTCGGCGCGACGGCGCCCCGCGGTTGACGCGTCACGGAACGTGCCGTGACGGTCGACGCCCACACACCGGCGGGGTTGCCGCCCCTTCCACAACCTGGACGACGTGTGCAGCAGCGGCGGCGTGACCGCTCCTACCGTCGGCGGCGTGGAGGTTCGTCGGCGGGACAGAGGAGCACGGCTGCGTGCGCTCACCGCCGCCGCCTACACCGCCGCGGCCGGGCATCTGGAGGTCTCGCCCGAGGACGACGTCGTCCCGGCCCGCCGCCGGTGGTCGACCACGGCACGCTCTGCGGCGGTCGCCGGGGCGGTGGCGCTGCTGTGCGCGCTGGTCATCGTCGCGGCGGCGTGGCTGGGCAGACCCGGCGAGCCGGTGCCGGTGCCGCCGCCCGGCGCCGTGGAGGGCGAGGTGGAGCCTGCAGGAGGCGAGGAGGCCGCGGCCCCGGGTTCTTCAGCGGCGACCGGCGCGCCGCCGCCGGCAGTTGGCACGCCGGAACCGGCTGCGTCGCCGGCGGGGGTCGTCGTCCACGTCGCGGGCGCGGTCGAGGTGCCGGGGGTGGTGGAGCTGACCGGCGGCGCGCGGGTGGCGCAGGCCGTCGAGGCTGCCGGAGGGGCGGCGGGCGACGCCGACCTCGGAGCGGTCAACCTCGCCCGCGTCCTGGTCGACGGCGAGCAGGTCTACGTCCCCCGGAAGGGCGAGCAGCCGCCCGGACCCGCGGCGGCGCCCCCCGCTCCGGGCGCGACCGACCAGGCGGCGTCGGCGCAGGCAGGTGGTGCTGGCGGCACAGGCGGCACCGGCCCCGTGAACCTCAACACCGCCACCGCCGCCGAGCTCGACGAGCTGCCCGGCGTCGGGCCGGCGATCGCACAACGCATCCTGGAGTGGCGGGAGCTGAACGGCGGCTTCGCGTCGGTGGACGACCTCGACGAGGTCTCCGGGATCGGGCCCACGACGCTCGAGCGGCTGCGGCCCCTGGTGACGGTGTGACCGGCGGCGCGACATCGGGGTCACCGTCGCCGTCGCCGTCGGTCTCGCACCGTACCGCTACGTCCGGTGCCTCGCGACGCCCTCGGCGTGCGGCGCAGGAGGCCCCCGTGCCGCCCGCCCCGCTCGACGCCCGCCTCGTCCCGGCAGCCCTGGTGGCCTGGGCGGCGGTGCACGTGGCGGTCGCACAGCCGGCGGGATGGTCCGTCGCGGCGGCGGCGGTCGTGCTGTCCCTCGCGGTCGTCCCTGTCCACCTGCTCCTGCGGGAGCGGCGGGCCGTGCGCCGAGCGGGTACCCGGCCGGGCGGAGCCGCCCGCCGGCGACACCGCGACGTCGCGCACCGCTCGCCGGCGGCCGCGGCACTGCTGACGGTCATGGTGGTCGCGGCGGTGCTGAGCTCCACGGCGGCGCAGGTCCACGCCCGTACGGAAGGTGTGCTCGGCGACCTGGTCGCGCACGGCGCGAGCGCCATGGTGACCGGCCGCGTGGCGGCGGAGCCGCGCGCGATGGCGAGCCGGGAGTGGGACACCACGGAGCGGTACCGGGTCGTCGTCGACGCCGCCGAGGTGACGGGGCGCGGTGCCCGCTCGGCGGCGCGCGCGCCGGTCGTCGTCCTGGGCCCCGCCTCCTGGGGCGAGCTGACGCTCGGCGATCAGGTGGAGGTCCGGGGATCCCTCGTCGCGACCGACCCCGGTGACGAGGCGGTCGGCCTGCTCCTCACCTCCCGGGACCCGCGGGTGGTCGGCCCGCCGCCGTGGCACCTGCGTGCCGTCAACCTGCTGCGCGGCGCCCTCCGAGCGGTCACCGCGGACCTCTCGCCGCAGGCCAGGGGCCTGGTGCCCGGGATCGCTGTCGGCGACGACCGTGACCTGCCCGAGGATCTGCGCACCGACATGCGGGCGGTGTCTCTCACCCACCTGACCGCCGTCTCCGGTGCGCACGTGGCGATCCTGCTCGGGGCGGTGCTCGGCGCGGCCGTCTGGCTCCCGCGACGTGCGCGCACCGCGGTCGGCGCGGTGGCGCTCGTGGCGTTCGTCGCGCTGGTCCGGCCCGAGCCCAGCGTGCTGCGCTCCGCGGTCATGGGGGCCGTCGTCCTGCTCGCGCTCGTCCTCGGGCGCCCGGCCCGCGCCCTGCCGGCCTTGTGCGCCGCCGTGGTGGCCCTCCTGCTCGTCGACCCCTGGCTGGCGCGCTCGTACGGCTTCGCGCTGTCGGTCCTGGCGACCGCCGGCCTGGTGCTGCTGGCGCGGCCGTGGGCGCGCTGGCTCTCCGGCGTGCTGCCGCGGTGGCTCGCGACGGCGATCGCCGTGCCGGCCGCGGCCCAGGCGGCCTGCGGGCCGGTGGTCGTCCTGCTGACTCCCGCCCTGTCGCTGTACGCCGTGCCGGCGAACCTTCTCGCGGCCCCGGCCGTGCCGCCGGCCACGGTGCTCGGCGTGGGCGCGACCGTGGTCGCGCCCTGGTGGCCGGACGCCGCGAAGGCCCTCGCGACCGCCGCGTCGTGGTTCACCGCTTGGATCGCCCTCGTCGCCCGGGCCCTGGCCGGCGCACCGGGCGCGCAGCTCGCGTGGCCGGGCGGCACCGGCGGCGCGCTCGCCCTGGCGGCCGTCACCGCGGTCGGGATCGCGCTGCTCGCGCGCGCCGGGCCACGCCGCACCGGTCACGTCCTGCCGGTGGCCGCGGTCGCCGTCGTCCTTCTCGTCCTGCCCGGGCCGCGCCAGGCCGTCACCGGGATGCTGCCGGACGGCTGGCCACCGCGGGAGTGGGTGGCGATCCAGTGCGACGTCGGCCAGGGTGCGGCGTTCCTCGTCCGCTCCGGACCGGCGGCCGCGGTGATGGTCGACGTCGGGCCGGCCGGGGCGGGCGCGGACGTCTGCCTGCGGGACGCCGGCGTGGCGAGCGTCGACCTGCTCGTGCTCACGCACGGCCATGCCGACCACGTGGGAGCCCTGCCCGAGGTGCTCGCGTCCGTCGAGGTACGAAGAGTCCTTCTCGGTCCCGGGCCCGAGCCGGGGGGTGCGGTCGAGGCGGTGCTCGGGCAGCTCGCGGCGGCCCGGGTCCCGGTCGACCGCCCGGTCGTGGGAGACACCACGGTCCGGGGCCGCGCCGGGGACGTCGCGTGGGAGGTGCTCGGGCCGGGTGCGGACGCTGTCGGCGTCGCGGCGGGCGATGCGGCGGTGAACGACCTGTCGCTCGTGGTGAGCCTCGAGGCTCCCGGGCTGCGTGCCCTGGCGCTCGGCGACGTCGAGCTCGACGGCCAGGCCCGTCTCGCCCGTCGTCTGCGGGCGGCCCCGGTGGCGCCGTACGACGTGGTGGTCATGGCGCACCACGGCTCCGCCCGGCAGGACGAGCGGCTGGCGGCGCTGCTCGCGCCGCGGCTGACCCTGGTGAGCGTGGGGCAGGACAACGACTACGGGCACCCCTCGACGTCCGCCGTCGACCTCTACGCCGCCTCGGGACCGGTGCTGCGCACCGACCTGTGCGGGCAGGTGGCCGTGCTCCGCACGGACGAGGCGGCGGGGCTCGCGACACTTGCGGGGTGCCCGGCCGGCAGCGGGTGAGCGTGATCGAGCCGCGCGTGGGCGAGCCACAACCGACTCGCGGGCCTGCGAGCGGCGAGAGCGGTCGCGCGGCCGGGTGGACCGGAGACCGTCGTGTCGGCGGCGCGTGGCAGGCTTGGGGGCGTGCCACCAGCCCGCAGAAAAAGCACCCCGTCCCTGACCTGGGACCAGGTCGAGATCGCCCCCGTGGTGCTCGTCCGAGGTACCGAGGGTCTGCTGGCAGACCGTGCCGTCGACCGTCTCCTCGACCAGGCGCGGGAGGCCGACCCGCAGGTCGAGGTCACGCACCTCGAGGCCGCCGCGTACGAGTCGGGCCAGCTGGAGATGGTGGCCAGCCCGTCCCTGTTCGGTGAACGACGGTGCGTCATCGTGGAGGGGGCCGAGGCGATGACGGACGCCTTCCTCGACGACGCGCTCACGTACCTCCGTGCGGTGCCCGAGGACGTGTGGCTCATCCTGCGGCACAACGGCGGGACGCGCGGGAAGAAGCTCCTCGACACGGTGGCCTCGGGGGGCCACCCCGTCGTCATGTGCGACCCCGTCAAGCGCGACAGCGACAAGGCCGACTTCGTGCGGGCCGACTTCCGCCGCGCCCGGCGGCGCATCGACCCGGACGCCGTCCAGGCGCTCGTCGAGGCCACGGGTGCCGACCTGCGCGAGCTCGGCGCCGCCACGAGCCAGCTCATCGCCGACACGACCGGCACCGTGAGCACCGACGTCGTGCTGCGCTACTACGGGGGCCGGGTCGAGGCGAGCGGGTTCCGGGTCGCCGACGCCGCCGTCGCCGGCCAGGCGGGGGAGGCGGTCGCGCTGCTGCGCCACGCCGTCGCGACCGGCACCGGGCCCGTGCCGATCGTCGCCGCGCTGGCGATGAAGCTGCGCACGCTCGCGAAGGTGGCTGCCACGCGGGGCCGGTCCGGGGTCTCCGTCGGTGAGCTCGGGCTCGCCCCCTGGCAGGTCGACCGGGCGCGCCGGGAGCTGGGGGACTGGACGCCGGAGGGGCTCGCCACGGCCATCACGGCCGTGGCGGCGGCGGACGCGGAGGTGAAGGGTCTCGGGCGCGACCCGGTCTTCGCCGTCGAACGGGCCGTGCTCAAGGTCGCCGCCGCGAGGGGACGGCGCTGAACCGGCACGGCGCCCTCACCACGGTGCGCCCCGACCACCCGGAGGCACCGTGAGGACCACTCGACCGACGCGGAACGAGCGGCTCGACCGGCTGCCGTTCACCCGGGAGCACCGCCGGCTGCTGGTCGGCTCGGGCGTGGGGTGGGCGCTGGACGCCATGGACGTCGGCCTCATCTCCTTCGTCATGGCGGCCCTGGCCGTGCAGTGGGAGCTGGGGGACACCGAGCTCAGCCTCATCGGCTCGATCGGGTTCGTCGGCATGGCCCTCGGCGCCTCGCTCGGCGGCCTCCTGGCGGACCGGGTCGGCCGCCGGAACGTCTTTGCCGTCACCCTTCTCGTCTACGGCCTCGCCACGGGGGCCTCCGCGCTCGCGACCTCTGTCGGGGCGCTGCTGGCGCTCCGGTTCGTGGTGGGCCTGGGCCTGGGGTCGGAGCTGCCCGTCGCCTCGACGCTCGTGAGCGAGTACGCGCCGGCGCGCATCCGTGGCCGGCTGGTGGTCATCCTAGAGGCGTTCTGGGCGGTGGGGTGGCTCGCCGCAGCCCTGATCGGCTACTTCGTGGTCTCCGACACCGCGAACGGGTGGCGGTGGGCCCTCGCCCTCGGTGCCGTCCCGGCGTTGTACGCCATCTACGTGCGCCGTGGGCTGCCCGAGTCGGTGCGGTTCCTGGAGTCCCAGGGCCGGCACGCCGAGGCCGAGGCCGCGGTGCGCCGCTTCGAGGAGTCGGCGCCGGTGTTCGTCACTGCCCGGACAGCGGGTGGAACCTCGGTGGCACCGCCCGCCGACGGCCGCGAGGAGGACGGCCCCGAGGAGGACGGCCGCGAGGAGGACGGCCCCGAGGATGGTGGCCGCGCGGACTCGGCCCCGGCCCGGGAAGCCGCGCCGGGACGCCGCGGGCTGCTCGCGATCTGGGCGCCAGCCCTGCGCACCCGCACCACGGGGCTGTGGCTGGTGTGGTTCTTCCTGAACTTCGCCTACTACGGGGCCTTCACCTGGCTCCCCACCCTGCTTCTCGCCTCCGGCCTCGACCTCGTCCGTTCCTTCGGCTACACGGTGATCATCACCGCTGCCCAGCTCCCGGGCTACGCCACGGCGGCCTACCTGATCGAGCGGTGGGGACGCCGACCCACTCTGGCGAGCTTCCTCGTCGGCGCGGCGGCGGCCTCCTACCTCTTCGCCGTCGCCGGGACGCCGTCGGCCGTGATCACGGCGGGGTGCCTGCTCTCCTTCTTCGCCCTCGGCGCCTGGGGAGCGCTGTACGCGGTCACGCCCGAGATGTACCCGACGGCGGTTCGTGCGGGCGGTGCCGGCTGGGCCGCCGGCTTTGGTCGCATCGCCTCCATCCTGGCTCCGCTCGCTGTGCCGCTGCTGAACCGGGCGGGCGATCTCTGGCTCGTGTTCACCGCCTTCGCGGCGTCGTTCGTCGTCGCCGCCGGCGGAGCGCTCCTGCTCGCCGAGCGACGCGGGCTCGCCCTGGACGACTGAGCCTCCGGGCCCCCACCGTTCACCGGGCCGCCACCCGACACTCCTCCCGCCGTCGCCGGTCCGACACCGGCGGCAGCCACGGTGTGCACGTGCGCGTAGCGATCGTGACCGAGTCGTTCCTGCCCGCCGCCAACGGGGTGACCACCTCGGTGCTGCGGGTCCTCGACCACCTCGCCGCCCGCGGGCACGACGCCGTCGTCGTCTGTCCGGGACCCGCGCCGCGGAAGTACGCCGGCTTCCGGGTGATCGAGGCCCCCTCGTTCAGCTACCGGGGCTTCCGCGCCGCCGTCCCGGGGCTGCAGCTGTCTCGGGTGCTCGACGCCTTCGCACCGGACGTCCTGCACGCGGCGTCCCCGTTCGGGCTCGGCGCCCAGGCCCTGCTCCTCGCACGGCGGCGGGGCATCCCGACCGTGGCCATCTTCCAGACGGACGTGGCCGGGTTCGCCCGCAAGCACGGGCTCAGCGCCAGCGCCCCCGGCATCTGGCGATGGCTCCGTCGCGTGCACTCCTGCGCCGACCTCACCCTCGCCCCGTCCACCGCGTCGCTCGCAGACCTTGCGGCCGCGGGGATCGAGCGCACCGGCTGGTGGGGCCGTGGCGTCGACGCGGACACCTATCACCCCCGGCACCGGGGGACGCCAGAGGGAGGCGCCTTACGCCAGTTCCTGCTGGACGGGGCGCCTGAGGGGGCCGTGCTCGTGGGCTACGTCGGGCGCCTGGCCCCGGAGAAGCGGGTGGAGCGGCTCGCCGCCCTGGCCGGCGACCCACGGGTGCGGCTCGTCGTCGTGGGGGACGGGCCCTCGCGGGCGGTCCTCGAGCGGCAGCTGCCCGGTGCCCGGTTCCTGGGACGGCTCGACGGCGCCGACCTCGCGCGCGCGTACGCCGCCCTGGACGTGTTCGTCCACACCGGCACCCACGAGACCTTCGGTCAGACGCTCCAGGAAGCCATGGCCAGCGGCGTCACCGTCGTCGCCCCGGCGGCCGGAGGGCCGCTCGACGTGGTCGCGCAGGGCGAGACCGGGTATCTCTACGCCCCGGAGGACGACGGCGCGCTGGTCGGCGCGGTCCGGGCGCTCGCCGGCGACCCGGCCATGCGGGCCCGGATGGGGGAGGCGGGACGACGGCGCGTGCTGCCTCGCTCGTGGGAGGCGTTGGGCGAGGCGCTCCTCGGGCACTACGCCGCGGTGATCGACCGGGCGGAGGAGCGCGTCGCACGGCAGGTCGCCGGCTTTGAGCGGCAGCTCCGCCTGACCGGGGCCAGGCAGCCGCACCCGTGACGGGAACGGCCCCGGTGCACCCGACGGTGACGACGCGGCTGCACCCTGCACGGGGACGACGAAGGCGCCGTCCCGTGGGACGGCGCCTTCGTCGACGGCTCAGCGAGCTGCGAAGCTCAGAGCGCGGAGATCTGCTTGGCCAGCTTCGACTTGCGGTTGGCCGCCTGGTTGGCGTGGATGACGCCCTTGCTGGCGGCCTTGTCGAGCTTGCGGCCGGCGGTCTTGAGCGCCGTCTCTGCAGCCTCCTTGTCGCCGGCGGCGAGGGCCTCGCGGACCTTGCGCACGTGCGTCTTGAGCTCGGACTTGACGGCCTTGTTGCGCAGCCGCGCCTTCTCGTTGGTGAGGATGCGCTTCTTCTGGGACTTGATGTTCGCCACGTGTGGGACTCTCTCTGCTTTCGCCGGAGCGATCTGTCAACGGTCGTGAGGGATTCGCCGCGACCGGGACTGGGGCGTGGGGTACCTCGTGGTTGGTCGGTGGCCGGGCCGCAGCCGACCGGGCGGCGACCCAAGCGGACACCTTACCAGCCGGGTGTCGCGGTGGGCGAGGTCACGCCGGGTGACTGACGTCTCCCGGGGCGGTCGCGGACACGCCGCCTGATGCGGTGTAGCGGCCCCGTGGAGCCCCGGCGCGGGCGGGGCGGCGGCGGAGCGGTCAGCGGTGGTGGGCGCGCAAGGCGGTCGCGACCTCGTCGAACCGGACCTTGTCGAGCGCGCCGCCGTTGCGCCGCACGGCCATCGGCTCCACGAGCAGCAGTCGGTCGAGGCGGACCTCGCTCTGGCGGCCGCGGGAGTCCCAGGCGCCCGAACCGACGTCGATCCAGTGGCGCCCGTACCGGGCCTCGTCCGCCGCGTCGCGGTCGTGGTCCTTCGAGGTCATCTGCGCGACCACAAGACCCGCGCCTTCCCGGGCGAGCACCAGGACGGGCCGGTCCTTGCCCTGCTGCGGGTCGTCGTCGTAGGGCACCCACGTCCACACCACCTCACCGGGGTCCGGCTGGTCGTCGTGGCGCGGGGTGTAGTCGAGGTCCGGCAGGCCCAGGCGTGCGACGTCGTACTCCACCGTCTCGCGCGAGCTCGCCTCGACCTGCTGCTCACCTCTGGTGTCCCGGGGCGATGACGTCCCTCGCGGGCCGGCGTCGCGCCGTGGCCGCCGCGGCTGGTCGTTCGAGGGGTCGTCGGTGCGGCGGCGCAGGTACTGCTGGGCGGCGCCCTCGGCCGCACGGCCGGCGACCCGCAGGGCGCGGCGGAAGAACGAGGTCATGGCGGCCAAGGCTACCGAGCCACGGCCGGAGCGCCTCCTGTCCCGCCGGTGCGCCGCCGGGAGGATGGTCGCGTGGCCGCGGGCCTCACCTCCCCTGTGCCGCGGGGACCGTCCGGGGGGCGACGGTCGACGAGTGCGGTGCAGGGCGTCGGTCGGCGTGATCCGTCAGCCCACGACCAGGAGCACGGCCGTGACGATCGCGCCGAGGGTCCCCAGCGGGATCGCCGCCAGCGTGCCCAGCAGCGCCACGATCGTCACCCGAAGATCGTCGGCGAGGTAGGGCGCCCGGACCTTGCCGCCCGCGGCGACCAGGGCGGCCCGCTGCGCGGCCTCGACGCGCGGGAGGAACCGCGCGGTACGGACGGCGCCCTCCGCCATCGCCGCGTTGAGCGTGTCCACCTCGTCCTGCAGCGCGTAGCGGGAGGGGTCCTGTCCGTGGGAGTCGACGACGACCACCTCGCTCCCGGTGGTCCCCACGACCGTGTGACGCAGGTGGAGATCCTGAGTCTGCGTCTGGAGACGCGCGCGGCGGACGGCCAGCACGACCACGGGGACCGCGAGGACGAGAGCCAGCGCCAGCGGGATCCAGGAGGTCCATGTCGTGCCGCGGGTGCCGAGCAGGAAGGCGAGGAGGGCGAAGATCCCGACCGCCCCGCCGGCGGCGGCGAGCAGGAGCCCTCCGGGACGGCGCGCCACGCGCACGAGCGTGGGAACCACCTGGTTGAGCATGTCGCCGGCCGCCGTCATGCGAAAAGCCTCGCACGACGGCGGAGCGGGTCGGCGAGGACTCATCCCTGGGCGAACATCGGGAACTTCCGTCGGCCGGGGGCTTTCCGGGGGGTTCCTTTTTGCTGGCGTGGGTTCTCCCACGCCGGTCCCGGGACACGAGGGCCCCCGGCGGAGGCGGCGGCGCCGTCGGGAGGCGGGAGGCGTCGTCGGGAGGCGGGCCGCGTCGTCGGGAGACGGGCCGCTTGGTCGTATCGGGCGGCGCCGTGGGACCATATGGTCTGGTCCAGTCCCGCGCGCCCACGCGCACCGTCCGTCTCCCGAGGTACTTGCGTGTCACCCATCCCCACCCCGGCGCAGGCCGCTCAGATCCGGCCGGCGGCGACCCCGCCCGCGCTGCTGCGGAACTTCTGCATCATCGCCCACATCGACCACGGCAAGTCGACGCTGGCGGACCGCATGCTGCAGCTGACCGGGGTGGTGGACGACCGCGCGATGCGGGCGCAGTACCTCGACAGGATGGACATCGAGCGCGAGCGCGGCATCACGATCAAGTCCCAGGCGGTGCGCATGCCGTGGGAGGTCGACGGGCAGGCCTACGCGCTCAACATGATCGACACCCCGGGCCACGTCGACTTCTCCTACGAGGTCAACCGCTCGCTCGCCGCCTGCGAGGGGGCGATCCTCCTGGTGGACGCGGCCCAGGGGATCGAGGCGCAGACCCTGGCCAACCTCTACATGGCCATGGAGAACGACCTCACGATCATCCCGGTGCTGAACAAGATCGACCTGCCCGCCGCCCAGCCGGAGCGGTACGCGGAGGAGCTGGCCAACCTCATCGGCGGCGACCCCGAGGACTGCCTGCGCGTCTCCGGCAAGACCGGGGCCGGCGTCGTCGAGCTGCTCGACCGCATCGTGCAGGAGGTCCCCGCGCCGGTCGGCGACGCCGACGCCCCGTCGCGGGCGATGATCTTCGACTCTGTCTACGACACCTACCGCGGCGTCGTGACGTACGTGCGCGTCATGGACGGCCAGCTGAGCCCCCGCGAGCGCATCCAGATGATGTCCACGCGCGCCACCCACGAGCTGCTGGAGATCGGCGTCATCTCGCCCGACCCGCTCCCCTCGGAGGGGCTCGGCGTCGGTGAGGTGGGCTACCTCATCACCGGCGTGAAGGACGTGCGCCAGTCCAAGGTCGGTGACACGGTCACCAACCAGACGAAGCCGGCGGCAGAGGCGCTGGGCGGCTACCGCGAGCCCAAGCCGATGGTGTTCTCCGGGCTGTACCCGGTGGACGGCTCCGACTACCCCGTGCTGCGCGACGCCCTCGACAAGCTCAAGCTCAACGACGCCGCCCTCGTCTACGAGCCGGAGACCTCGGTCGCGCTCGGCTTCGGTTTCCGCTGCGGCTTCCTCGGCCTGCTGCACCTGGAGATCGTCCGGGAGCGTCTGGAGCGCGAGTTCGACCTCTCGCTGATCTCGACGGCGCCCAACGTCTCCTACGACGTGGTCACCGAGGACGGCACCGAGGTCCACGTGACCAACCCGAGCGAGTTCCCGGAGGGGAAGATCTCCTCCATCCGCGAGCCCGTGGTGCGCTCGACGATCCTCGCCCCGAGCGAGTTCGTCGGCGCGATCATGGAGCTGTGCCAGGGGCGGCGCGGCACGCTCCTCGGGATGGACTACCTGTCGGAGACCCGGGTCGAGCTGCGGTACACGCTGCCGCTGCAGGAGATCGTCGGTGACTTCTTCGACCAGCTGAAGTCGAAGACGCGCGGCTACGCCTCGCTCGACTACGAGCCCTCCGGCGACCAGGAGGCCGACCTCGTCAAGGTCGACATCCTGCTCAACCACGAGCACGTCGACGCGTTCTCCGCGATCGTGCACCGGGACAAGGCGTACGCCTACGGCGTGACGATGGCCGGCAAGCTCAAGGAGCTCATCCCGCGCCAGCAGTTCGAGGTGCCGATCCAGGCGGCCATCGGTTCGCGCGTGATCGCCCGGGAGACGATCCGCGCGCTGCGCAAGGACATGCTCGCCAAGTGCTACGGCGGTGACATCAGCCGCAAGCGCAAGCTCCTCGAGAAGCAGAAGGAGGGCAAGAAGCGCATGAAGAACATCGGCCGGGTCGAGGTCCCGCAGGAGGCCTTCATCGCCGCGCTGACCTCCGACGCGCCGACCGGCAAGAAGTAGTGGGCCAGGGGGACGTCGGCACGGTCACGCACGTGTGCCGGGTGGCGCAGCTGCGCCCGGACCGCGGCACCGTCGGCGTGACGGCCATCGACAAGAGGCCGGTCGACGGACCGGTGCGGGTCGGCCGCTACGGCCTGCGTGGTGACGTGCAGGCCGACCGCAAGGACCACGGCGGGCTCGAGAAGGCCGTGTACGCCTACGACCAGGCCGAGGCCGACCACTGGGCCGGTGAGCTTGGCGAGGACGTGCCCGCCGGCCGGTTCGGCGAGAACCTGCGGGTGTCCGGGCTGCGCGTGGACGACGCGGAGATCGGTGAGCGCTGGCGCATCGGCGAGAGCCTCGAGCTCGAGGTGACCGGCCCGCGCACCCCGTGCGCGACGTTCGGGCGCTGGCTCGGTCAGGACGGGTGGGTCCGCCGCTTCACCGGGCGCGGCAGACCGGGCGCCTACCTCAGCGTCCTCACTCCCGGGGAGGTGTGCGCCGGCGACTCCATCACCGTGACGCACCGGCCTGGCCACGGCATCACGGTGGCCGGCTGGTTCGCCCGGCCCTCTGCCGGAGACGCTCGCACGCTGCTTGAGGCGGAGGCCGACGGCGCGACCGTGCTCGCCCGATACCTGCGCGAGCACGTCCTGCGGGCCGCCTCCCGGGCGGCCGTGCCGGCGCCCTGACGCGCCCTTCCGGCTTTCCCGTTCTCAACGAGCGCTGACCCCTTCTTCCCGCGCTCCCCGTTCCCGCGCGCTGACTGCTTTCCGCTCGTCCGGTGAGCATTCCAATGCTGCCTTCGTCCGGTGTGCCCGAACGGTTGCACCGCTCTGACCTGCGGCGATGTGAGCGCCGGGTCCAATGTCGTAGGTCACCTCTAGTGTTGTACGCATGTTCGAGGGAGACGGCGAGACGGAGGCTCCGGGGGCGTGGCGGCACGGGCCGGCGCCGGTGTCCGTGGAGGTGCGGCAGGCCGGCAGCACGGTGTCACTCCTGCCCCGGGTGTCGTTCGGTGCGATGGAGCGAGAGGCCGCGGCGGGCTCTGCGATGCCGGGCGGGCCTTCCGCGGCGCTGGCGGCGGCGGTCGAGATGGTGCGGGTGGCGCAGTCGTTGCCGTGGTGGGACGAGGCGCCGGGGCTCTCGGCCAGGGCTCCGGAGGACCCGTGGGTGGCCTCAGCGGCGGTGGCGGCAGAGTCGGCGCTGACCTCACCGGCGGCCCGCGCGCTGGAGACGGCTCGCCCGGGTCCGGCCCTGGCTGCCAAGCTCGCCGGATCCTCGGTGGCGGACGCGGACGACGCGGCGGTCGTCGAGATGGTCGCCGGCTGGGAGCGGGTGGCAGCCTGGGCAGCGGCACAGCAGGCGCGGGCGCTGTCCGAGCTGGCGGCCCGACGTCGACGCCCGCGTAACGGTGTGTTCACGTCCCGGGGAGCGGTGGTGGAGGTCGAGGCCCGGCTGGGCACCACGCTGCACGCCGCAGAGCGCAAGGTGGCGCTGGCGGCCGCGCTGGAGGAGTTGCCCGTGGTGGCGGACGCCCTGGCGGCCGGGCGGGTCGACGTACGGAAGGCGGACGTCCTGTGCTTCGAGGAGCCGGGACTGACGGCGGACGAGCGGCGGGGCGTACTGGCTGACCTCGTGCCGGAGGCGGAGTGGCTGACGGTGCCGCAACTGCGCGAGCGGATGCGCCGCGCCGCGCAGCGGGCGGGTGTGGCGGCCGCGCGGCGCCGGCACGTGCGGGAGCATGCGGGGCGCCGCGTCGTGGTCGAGGCAGCCGGAGAGTCGATGTCATGGGTCAGTGCGTACCTGCGGGCCGACCACGCCGAGGCGGTGCGCGCGGTCGTCGACGCCCTGGCCGACGGCTCCAAGGCCCCGGGGGAGACCCGCACGCTGGACCAGCGCCGGGCCGACGCGTTCGCGGACGTGTTCACCACGATGCTCGAGCGCGGCACCGGCCCGGCCGGGAGCCCGCTGCCACGTCGGCACGGTCAGCGGGCACACGTCCAGGTCACGGTGGCGTCGGGAACGTTGCTGGGGCTGGACGAGGAGCCGGCGGTGCTCGGCGGGTACGGCCCGATCCCGGCCTGGCTGGCCCGGGAGATCGCGCAAGACGGCACCTGGCGGGCGTTGTTCACCGATGCCGGCACGGGAGAGTTCGTGGCGCTGGGCACCAAGGCGTACCGGCCGGGGGCGGAGCTGACGCGCACGGTGATGGCCCGGGACGTCACGTGCACGTTCCCGGGCTGCCGGATGCCGGCCCCGCGGTGCGAGATCGACCACATTCCCGGTTATGACGCGGCACTGGCCGAGGTGGTGGTCCAGACCCGGCTGGAGGACCTGCACACCGCGTGCCACACCCATCATGACGGCAAGTCTCACGGCATCTGGAAGGTGTTCCGGGATCCCGGCACCGGGGTGACGACGTGGAAGGCGCTGACCGGCCACACCTACAGACGCCCGCCGGTGCGACCACCCGGACCTCCTCCCGACCCCGGGCCCGCGCCACCAGTGCCGCCGGACGACGAGCCACCACCATTCTGACCGGCACACCTGCCGGGGCCTCTGGGCGGGATGCGCCGCCGTGCCTCCCGTCGGACGTCCCGGGCGGGTGCGGCGACGATGGGGCGTGCGAACGCCTGCCCTCTCGGTGGGTGATCATTGAAGCCATGCCCCCTGCTCTGCCTGACGGTGAGACGCCGCCCGACGACGGCGCCCTGCCTCTGTCCAGCGCGCGCGGTGCGGTCGATCGTGACCTCGGCGTCTACCTCCACGTGCCCTTCTGCCGCGTCCGTTGCGGCTACTGCGACTTCAACACCTACACCAACGCAGAGCTGGGCGGCGGCGCGAGCGCCTCGAGCTACGCCAGCACCGCCCTCCGCGAGATCGAGCTGGCCGGCCGCGTGCTCGCCGACCCGGCGCTCACGGACGCCGGTCTGCCCTCGCGTCCGGTCTCGACCGTCTTCGTCGGCGGCGGCACGCCCACCATGCTGCCCGTCGCGGACCTCGCGACGATGCTCGGCACCGTCCGGGACACCTGGGGGCTCGCGCCGGGGGCCGAGGTGACGACGGAGGCCAACCCCGACTCCGTCGACGCCGCCGCACTCGACGCGCTCGCGGCCGCCGGCTTCACCCGGGTCTCCTTCGGGATGCAGTCGGCCGTGCCGTCGGTCCTCCGCACTCTGGACCGCACGCACGACCCCGAGCGTCTCCCCGACGTGGTCCGGTGGGCGCGGGAGGCGGGCCTCGAGGTGTCCGTGGACCTCATCTACGGCACTCCGGGGGAGAGCCTGGACGACTGGCGCACGAGCCTCGACGCCGCCGTCGCGCTCGAGGCGGACCACGTCTCGGCCTACGCCCTGGTGGTCGAGCCGGGGACCAAGATGGGGGCCCAGGTCCGCCGGGGCGAGCTTCCGCTCCCCGACGACGACGACGCTGCCAACAAGTACGAGCTGGCCGACGAGGTGCTCTCGCGTGCGGGATTCCGCTGGTACGAGGTCAGCAACTTCGCCAGGAGGGACCCGTCCGACGAGCCGGGGCGACCGCCCCGCCATGCGAGCCGCCACAACCTCTCGTACTGGCGCGACCAGGACTGGTGGGGCATCGGCCCCGGCGCTCACAGCCACGTGGGTGACACTCGGTGGTGGAACGTCAAGCACCCGCGCACCTACGCGTTCCGCCTTGAGCAGGGCCTGAGTCCCGCCGCCGGCAGGGAGATCCTCGACGGTCCGACCCGCGAGCTCGAGAGGGTGATGCTCGGCGTCCGCCTCGCGGACGGCCTCGAGCTCGAGCCGGGCACGGGACGGGTGCCCGAACGGCTCCGCGGCGCGGTCGCCGACCTGCTGCGCGAAGGGCTCGTCGAGTTCGGGCCGGCACGGCAGGGACGGGTGCAGCTGACTCTCCGTGGCCGTCTGCTCGCCGACGCCGTGGTGCGGGCGCTGACCGACTGAGGGACTTGCGTGGAGCAGGCCCGCCCGACGTTCGACCGTCGAATCCGTTGACGTAGCCCGGCGACCGCGGTTGTGTAGGTACCGCCGGTCCATGGCAGCGTCGCCCGCGACCGGGGAGGGAGCGCTCCCATGACCCAGAGCCCGCCTCCGGAGCGCCCCGAGGGCCCCCGGAGTTCCAATCCGTCCGACGAGCACCATGACGCCCAGGGGCAGCCCTCAGCTGACCACGGCCAACCGCCGCCCGCCTACGGTCAGCCGCAGCAGGGCTACGGCCAGCAGCCGAGCCAGGGGCACACGGCGGCCTACGGCCAGCCGTCGCAGCCGGGGTACGGCCAGCAGCCCCCGCCCGGTTACGGCCAGCAGCAGCCGCCCGGTTACGGCCAGCAGCAGGGTTACGGCCAGCAGCCGCCCACCTACGGCCAGCCGCAGCAGGGCTACGGCCAGCAGCCGAGCCAGGGGCACACGGCGAGCTACGGCCAGCCGTCGCAGCCGGGGTACGGCCAGCAGCCCCCGCGCGGTTACGGCCAGCAGCAGCCGCCCGGTTACGGCCAGCAGCAGCCGCCCGGTTACGGCCAGCCGCAGCAGGGTTACGGCCAGCAGCCCCCGCCCGCCTACGGCTACGGCGGACCACCGGCGGCGCCCCCGGTCCAGCAGACGTACGCCAAGCGCACCGTGTCGGTCGGGGAGGCGTTCCGCTACGCCTGGCAGGGCTTCAAGGCCAACGCCGGGCCGTGGATCGTGGCCGCTCTGGTGCTCCTCGTGGTGAGCGGGATCGGCTCGAGCATCGAACAGACGATCCGCAACCAGAACCTCGACGCGAACCGGCTCAACCCGACCGCGACCTTCGCCTTCGACCCGGCCGCGACGGCGGTCAACCTGATCTTCACGGTGATCAACTTCGCGATCACCACCGGTCTGGTCTCGGCCGCTCTCCAGACGGTCGACGGTCGAAGACTGGCCTTCGGCGACTTCTTCCGCGTGCCGAACTTCGCCCAGGCCCTCCTCGCCGCGGTGATCATGGCGATCCTCACGGTGGTGGGATTCATCTTGCTGATCATCCCGGGCCTGGTCGTGCTCGTCCTCGGCATGTTCTACCTGCAGTTCGCGATCGACCGCCGGCTGCAGGCGATCGACGCGATCAAGGCGAGCTTCCGCCTGGTGGTCGACAACCTCGGCGTCGCACTCGTGCTGATCCTCGCGTCGCTCGGGGTGCTCATCCTCGGGGCGATCGCTCTCGGGGTCGGGCTGCTCGTGGCCATCCCGATGGTCGGGATCGCCACCGTGTTCGTGTACCGGCGGCTC
This sequence comes from Georgenia soli, assembly GCF_002563695.1. Classification (NCBI taxonomy): domain Bacteria; kingdom Bacillati; phylum Actinomycetota; class Actinomycetes; order Allobogoriellales; family Allobogoriellaceae; genus Georgenia; species Georgenia soli. The sequence goes on from NZ_PDJI01000004.1 coordinate 3,852,650, forward strand.
ACCGACGGGCCGGTGATGGTTCCCGGCAGCGCCTGAGCGAACGGTGCCGCGATCGTGACGGTCGGGGTCAGTCGTGCACGGTGCCGCGATCGTGACGGTCGGGTTCAGTCGTGCACGGTGCCGCGATCGTGACGGTCGGGTTCAGCCGTGCTCCGGCACCGCCGTGACGAAGTCGATGAGCTCCTCCATCCGCCCCAGCAGCGCGGGGGAGAGGTCCTTGTAGTCCCGCACGCGCCCCAGGATCCGCTTCCAGCCCTGCGCGATGTCAGCCTGGTCGGCGTGCGGCCATCCGAGCGCCCTCAGCGTGCCCACCTTGATGTCCGTCCCGCGCGGGATGTCGGGCCACGCCCGGAGCCCCACCCGCTCCGGCCGGACGGCCTGCCAGACGTCGACGTAGGGGTGACCCAGCACCAGCACGTGCTCGCCGGCCGTGCCGGCGGTCACCTTCGCGGCGATGCGCGACTCCTTCGACCCCGGCACGAGGTGGTCCACGAGCACGCCGGCCCGCCGGGTCGGCCCGGGGCGGAAGTCGCGGAGCACCGCCTCGAGGTTGTCGACGCCGTCGAGCATCTCGACGACGACGCCCTCCACCCGCAGGTCGTCACCCCACACACGCTCCACCAGCTCGGCGTCGTGGCGGCCCTCCACCCAGATCCGCGAGGCCCGGGCCACCCGGGCCCGCTGTCCCTCGACGGCGAGGGAGCCGGAGGCGGTGAGCCGGCGCCCGCCGGCCGTCGTCGGCCCCTGGCTCCGCTGCCGCGCCGCCGCCGGGACCAGGTTGACCGGCTTGCCGTCCACCCAGAAGCCCGGTCCCAACGGGAACGTCCGACGGCCCCCGCGGCGGTCCTCGAGAACGACGACGCGCATCCCGCCCGACTTCTCGACGCGGACCACAGCGCCCACGAAACCCGAGGCCACCTCCTCGACCACGAGGCCTGGCTCGGCCGCCAGGTCGCGGGTGATGGGACGGTGGGCGTAGGACCCGGTTCGGTGCGGGTCGGCGGAGAGCACGTCGGAGCCGTAGCGGTCGTTCACCCGGGCAGGGTAAGCAGTGTGGGCACCGCCACCGCGGCAGGGACGCGCGTGATGCGTAGAATTAGCACTCAGGGGTTGAGAGTGCTGACCCGGGAGGAGGTTGGAATGAGCGAGGACCGTCGCCTCGAGGTGCTCCGCGCCATCGTCCAGGACTACGTCGCCACGCGGGAACCTGTCGGGTCCCGCATGCTCGTCGAGCGTCACGCCCTCGGTGTCTCGCCGGCCACGATCCGCAACGACATGGCCGCGCTGGAGGAGCACGGGCTCATCGCCCAGCCGCACACCTCGGCCGGGCGGGTCCCCACCGACAAGGGCTACCGGCTCTTCGTCGACCAGATCGGCACCATCAAGCCGCTCTCCGCTGCGGAGAAGCGCGCGATCCAGGTGCTGCTCGACGACGCCGTCGACCTCGACGACGTGGTGGAGCGGACTGTCCGGCTGCTCGCCCAGCTCACCCACCAGGTCGCCGTCGTGCAGTACCCCTCCCTCCGGCGCTCCACCCTTCGCCACCTCGAGCTGGTCCCGCTCAGCCCGCAGCGGCTCCTCGTCGTCATCATCACCGACACGGGCCGCGTGGAGCAGCGCACCATCGAGACCGCCGCCGAGATCGATCCCGGCGTCACCGCGGAGCTGCGGGCCCGGCTCAACGTCATCGGCGCGGGCCGCCGGCTCCAGGCCATGACCACCGAGCTGGAGGCTCTGCCCCAGCAGTTCGCGCCCGAGCACCGTCCGCTCGTCAATGCGGTCAGCGAGCAGCTGCTCGACGCGCTGCGGCAGGACGCGGAGGAGCGCATCGTGCTGGCCGGCACGGCCAACCTGGCCCGGTCCGACCTCGACTTCAGCCGCACGATCGGCCCGGTCCTGGAGGCGCTCGAGGAGCAGGTCGTCCTGCTCAAGCTCTTCTCCGAGATGGACGAGGAGACGGTCGCCGTTCGGATCGGGTCCGAGAACCACCACGAGGGTCTGGCGGAAGCGTCGATCGTCGCGAGCGTCTACGGTGGTGAGGCTCCCTCCGACGGCGTGGCCCGGCTGGGAGTGCTCGGCCCCACCAGGATGGACTACCCCGGAACCATGGGCGCCGTGCGCGCCGTGGCCCGCTACCTCTCCCGGATCCTCGCCGGGTAGCACCACCGGCACCGTCCGGCGCAAGCAGACTGACCCACCCCAGCAGAGAGTGACGTGGTGAACGACTACTACGAGATCCTCGGTGTCTCCCGCCAGGCGAGCGCGGAGGAGATCAAGAAGGCCTACCGCAAGCTCGCCCGCAAGCTCCACCCGGACGTCGCGGGCCCGGAGGCGGCGGACAAGTTCAAGGACGTCACGCGCGCGTACGAGGTGCTCTCCAACCCGGAGAAGCGCCAGATGTACGACCTCGGCGGGGAGTCCGCCCTCGGTGGCGGCGGCGCCGGCGCCGCCGGGTTCGGCGGCTTCCAGGACATCTTCGAGACCTTCTTCGGGGCGGCGACCGGCGGGGCGCCGCGCGGTCCCGTCCCCCGCGGGCGCCGCGGGCAGGACGCGCTGGTCCGGCTCGACATCGAGCTCTCCGAGGCCGTCTTCGGCGCCACCCGCGAGCTCCAGGTGGACACGGCCATCATCTGCCCCACCTGCCACGGCTCCTGCTGCCGGCCCGGCACGTCGCCGCGGACCTGCGAGGTCTGCCACGGGCGCGGCTCGGTCCAGCGCGTCACCCGTTCCTTCCTCGGCCAGGTCATGGCCACCTCCGCCTGCTCGGCCTGCCAGGGCCACGGCACCGTCATCCCGGACCCGTGCCAGGACTGCTCCGGCGAAGGTCGTGTGCGCACGCGCCAGACGCTGCGCGTCGAGGTTCCCGCGGGGGTGGACTCCGGCACCCGCATCCGCATGACCGGCCAGGGCGAGGTGGGCCCCGGGGGCGGACCCGCCGGTGACCTCTACGTCGAGATCCGCGAGAAGCCGCACCCCGTGTTCGTCCGTCGCGGCGACGACCTGCACTGCACGCTTCCCCTGCCCATGACGGCCGCGGCCCTCGGGACCGTCACCACGCTGGACACCTTCGACGGCCCGCGCGAGATCGACATCGAGCCGGGCACGCAGCCGGAGCAGGTGTACACGCTGCGCGACCTCGGCGTCGGCCACCTGCACCGCGGCGGGCGCGGGGACCTGCACGTCCACGTCGACGTCCACGTGCCCACGCGTCTGGACGACCGCCAGCGCGAGCTCCTCGCCGAGCTGGCGGAGCTGCGCGGCGAGGTCCAGCCCGAGCCGCGCCTGGCGACCTCCGGCAGCGGCGTCTTCTCCAAGCTGCGCGACCGGCTCTCCGGCCGCTGACCGGACCGCCCTCGTGACCACCGCCGTCTTCCACGCCGACGCCCGGACCCTGGCGACGGCGACCCCGGGCGCCGTCGTCACGGTGCGCGGCGAGGAGGCGCGCCACGCCACCACCGTGCGGCGCATGCGGGCGGGCGAGGCGATCGAGCTCGTCGACGGCGCGGGGGTGCGCGTGGCCGGGACGGTCACCGCCACCGCCCGGGACGAGCTCACCGTCGCCGTCACGGACGTCACCCGCGAGCCGCCGCCGGCCGTCCGTCTGGTGCTCGTCCAGGCCCTGGCCAAGGGCGGGCGCGACGAGCAGGCGGTGGAGACGGCCACCGAGCTCGGCGTCGACGCCGTCGTCCCGTGGCAGGCGTCCCGGTCCGTCTCGGTGTGGTCCGGCCCGAAGGTCGACAAGGGCCGGCGGCGCTGGGAGGCGGTCACGCTGGCCGCCGCCAAGCAGTCCCGCCGCGCCTGGGTGCCGAGCGTGCACGAGCTCGTCGACACACGCGCCCTCGTCGCGGGCGTCGCCTCCGCCGTCGCCGCCGGCGGGGCCGTCCTCGTCCTGCACGAGCAGGCCGCGACCCCGCTCGCGGGTGCCGTGCTCCCCGGGACCGGGCACGTCGCCCCGGGCGGCGAGGCCGGGCTGGCCCGGCCCACGGACGTCGCGGTCGTCGTCGGGCCGGAGGGCGGCATCACCGACGACGAGGTCGCCGCCCTGACGGCGGCAGGCGCCCAGCCGGTCCTCGTCGGGCCCCACGTGCTGCGCACCTCGACCGCCGGTCCCGCGGCCCTGGCCGTGCTGTCGCAGCGGCTCGGCCGCTGGGGCTGAGCGCGCACGGCGGGGTCTCGATATCCTGCAACCCGAGAGCGGCGCGTCCAGTGCCGCACCGCGACCGATCCAACGAGGAGAGCCAGGGCCGAGCGCCCGCCACCATGTCGCAGATCCCTGAACCGGACGACAACGACCTCCCGATCGGCCAGGTCCAGCGCCAGGTCACCGTCCCCGACTCCGTGCCGATGGTCGTCCTGCTCGGCCAGCGCGACGAGGTTCTCCGCGCGGTGGAGGGCGGCTTCCCGGACCTCGACGTGCACGTGCGCGGCAACGTCGTGACCCTCACCGGCCCGACGGGCGACGTCAACCTGGCCGAACGCCTCGTCGAGGAGCTCGCCACCGTCGCGGGCGTCGGGCAGCCGCTGACCGCGGACGCCGTCGGTCGCGCCATCACCATGCTCCGCGGGCAGGCCCTCGAGCGGCCCGCCGAGGTGATGACCACCAACATCCTCTCCTCGCGGGGGCGGACCATCCGGCCCAAGACCATCGGCCAGAAGCGCTACGTCGACGCCATCGACGAGTCGACCGTCGTCTTCGGCATCGGCCCCGCCGGCACCGGCAAGACGTACCTGGCCATGGCGAAGGCGGTCAACGCCCTGCAGTCCAAGCAGGTCAACCGGATCGTCCTGACCCGGCCGGCCGTGGAGGCGGGGGAGCGGCTCGGCTACCTCCCCGGCACCCTCAACGACAAGATCGACCCCTACCTGCGCCCGCTCTACGACGCGCTGCACGACATGCTCGACCCGGAGTCGATCCCGAAGCTCATGGCCGCGGGCACCATCGAGGTCGCCCCGCTCGCGTACATGCGTGGCCGCACCCTCAACGACGCCTTCATCATCCTCGACGAGGCGCAGAACACCTCGCCCGAGCAGATGAAGATGTTCCTCACCCGGCTCGGCTTCAACTCCAAGGTGGTCGTCACGGGTGACGTCACCCAGGTCGACCTGCCCTCGGGCACCAGGTCCGGGCTGCGGGTGGTCCAGGAGATCCTGGCCGACATCGACGACGTGACGTTCTGCCGCCTGACCAGCGCCGACGTCGTGCGCCACCAGCTGGTGGGCGAGATCATCGACGCGTACGAGCGCTGGGACGCCGCCGTGCGCCCGCACGAGAACAAGCCCCGTCACCCCGGTGGCCGGCGGGAGAGCCGGGGAGAGAACCGATGAGCACCGAGGTCGCCAACGAGTCCGGCTACGAGGTCGACGGCGAGGAGTTCGCCGCCCTCGCGCGCTACGTGCTCGAGGAGATGCGCGTCCACCCCCAGGCGGAGCTGTCCATCATGTTCGTCACCACGGACGTCATGTCCGAGCTGCACGAGCGGTGGATGGACGAGCCCGGCCCCACCGACGTGCTGTCCTTCCCCATGGACGAGCTGCGCCCCGGCCGCGCCGGGGAGGAGCCCGTCGAGGGCACGCTGGGCGACATCGTGCTGTGCCCGGAGGTCGCGGCCGAGCAGGCCCGCGCGGCCGGGCACTCCACGGTCGAGGAGCTCCTCCTGCTCACCACCCACGGCATCCTGCACCTGCTCGGCTACGACCACGCCGAGCCCGAGGAGGAGAAGGAGATGTTCGACCTGCAGCGCCGGCTTCTTCTGACCTTCCTCGCCGGGCGCTAGGGGGCCGCGTGGAGGGCATGATCGACCCGGTCCCCGAGTGGTGGCTGGTGGTCCTCGCCGTGCTGAGCCTCGCCGTCGGCGCCACCCTGAGCGCGGGCGAGGCCGCCCTGCAGCGGGTGACCAGGGCCGCCGTCGCCGACCTGGCGGCCGAGGGACGGGGCCGGGCCGACGCCCTCGGGCGTCTCCTCGACCGGCGCCACGACGCCCTGGGCGCCGTCGCGTTCGTCCGGGTGCTCGCCGACATGACCGCGGCCGTCTGCCTCACGCTGGCCGTCGCCGACGTCCTCGGCGTGTGGTGGCAGGTGCTGCTGGTCGCCGTCGCCCTGACGGCGTTCGTCGTCGCCATCGTCGTGGGCGTCAGCCCCCGCCGGCTCGGGCGCCGCAACCCGGCCCGCGTCCTCGCGGCGCTCGCCCCCGTGCTCAACCTGCTCGCGGTGCTCGGCGGCGCCGCCGCCCGCCTCTGGCGCGCCGTCTCGCCGCGGCCCGCCCGGACCGCGCTGGAGGTGCGCGAGGAGCGCGAGGAGGACCTGCGCGACATGGTCCACCGCGTCAGCGAGTCCGAGCAGATCGAGGACGAGGAGCGCGAGCTGCTCCAGTCCGTCTTCGAGCTCGGCCGCACGCTGACCCGTGAGGTCATGGTGCCCCGCACCGACATGGTCACCATCGACGTCGACGAGCCCCTCGGCCGCGCGATCACCCTGTTCACCCGGTCGGGCTACTCCCGCGTCCCGGTGGTGGGGGAGTCCACCGACGACCTGCGGGGCATCCTCTACCTCAAGGACGTCATGCGCCGCGTCCACCGCCGCAACGACACCGAGGGCCTCACGGTCGCGGACGTCATGCGCGAGCCGACCTTCGTGCCCGAGACCAAGCTCGTGGACGACCTCATGCGCGAGATGCAGGCCGAGAGCGTGCACATCGCGATGGTGGTCGACGAGTACGGCGGCATCGCCGGGCTCGTGACCATCGAGGACCTCCTCGAGGAGCTCGTCGGCGAGATGGTCGACGAGCACGACCGGGCCGAGCCGGAGGTCGAGCACCTCGGCGACGGCACGGTGCGGGTGCCCGCCCGCCTCCCCATCGACGAGCTCGGGGACCTCTTCGGGCTGGAGATCGACGACGACGACGTCGACTCCGCCGGGGGCCTGCTCGCCAAGGCCCTGGGCAAGGTCCCCCTGCCCGGGGCGGCCGTGGACGTCCTCGGCATCCACCTGGTCGCCGAACGGGCAGAGGGCCGGCGTCGCCGGGTCTCCACCCTGCTGGCCTCCCGGGTGCCCGAGGACGACGAGACGCAGGAGCAGCCATGACCTTTCCGTCCGACGACGAGCTCACCGCCGGTCCGAACGCCCTCGAGGGCCTCATCCCGGCGGGCGGGTGGCCCGAGGACTTCCGGGCGGGCTTCGCGTGCCTGGTCGGCAGGCCCAACGCCGGCAAGTCCACGCTGACCAACGCGCTGGTCGGCGAGAAGATCGCCATTACCTCCGGCCGGCCTCAGACCACCCGCCACGTGGTGCGGGGGATCGTCCACCGCGCCGAGGGCCAGCTGGTGCTCGTCGACACCCCCGGCCTGCACCGCCCGCGCACGCTGCTCGGTCAGCGGCTCAACGACCTCGTCCGCGAGACCCTCTCCGAGGTGGACGCGATCGTCTTCTGCCTGCCCGCCGACGAGAAGATCGGCCCCGGCGACACCTTCATCGCGCGCGAGCTGTCGCAGCAGCGCACCCCCGTGGTGGCCGTCGCCACGAAGGCGGACAAGGTCTCCCGCGAGCGGCTCGCCGAGCACCTCCTCGCCATCGACAAGCTGGGCGAGTGGTCCGCGATCGTGCCGGTCTCGGCCGTGAAGGACGAGCAGGTCGACGTCCTCACCGACGTCCTCCTCGAGCACATGCCGGTCGGCCCCCCGCTCTACCCCGAGGGCGAGCTCACGGACGAGCCGGAGAACGTCATGATCGCCGAGCTCGTGCGCGAGGCCGCCCTGGAGGGCGTGCGCGACGAGCTGCCCCACTCCCTCGCGGTGCTGGTCGAGGAGATCACCGAGCGGCCCCGGGAGAAGGGCGACCAGCGGCCCCCGATGCTCGACGTCCACGTCAACCTGTACGTCGAGCGCCCGTCCCAGAAGGCCATCATCATCGGCAGGGGCGGCTCCCGGCTGCGCGAGGTGGGCACCCGGGCCCGCAAGGGCATCGAGGCGCTCCTCGGCGCCCGCGTGTACCTCGACCTGCACGTGCGCGTGGCCAAGGACTGGCAACGAGACCCGAAGCTCCTCCAGCGGCTCGGGTTCTGACGCGGCGGTCCGGGGACGGGGCGCCGCACGCGGCGCTGAGCGCGCCGGCGCCGTGTGCGCCGTGCCACGGCGGCGCTCCCGGGCCGCGCACAGGCGAGGAACTACCCTGACCCGGTGAGATACCGCAGGCTGGCCGCCAGCATCGTGCTGGTGCTCCTCCTCGGTCTGATCGGCTCCGTGGCAGGCCCGGGGTGGAACCCCCAGCCGCTCGAGCACACCCTGGTCCCCGAGACCCCCGACACGACCATCGGCTCCGACGCCGTCACGGCGCCCGTCGGGACGTACGAGGTGACCCGGGAGGTCGTCGACGTCCGGGTCGACGACGACGTCACCGTGCAGGCCACGATCGCCTCCCCGGTCGGCGCGCCCGGCGGCCGTCCCGGCATGCTGTTCATGCACGGGGCCGGCACCGCCACCCACCGGAACTTCGCGGACATCACCACCGCGCTGGCCAGCGCCGGCGTCGTGACGATGGTGCCGGACAAGCGCACCGACACCTACTCCACCCGCTCCCGGGACTACGTCGGGATGGCGGAGGACTACCTCGCCTCGTTCGACGTGCTGCGCGAGCGGCCCGACGTCGACCCCGCCCGGGTAGGCGTGTACGGGGAGAGCGAGGGCGCGATGTCGGCGCCCATCGCCGCCGCGCTCGACGACCGTGTCGGCTTCGTCGTCCTCGTCTCGGCGCCCGTGCTGCCGATCCGGCAGCAGGGAGCCTTCGCCGCCGACTCCTACCTGCGCGAGGTCGGCGTGCCCGACCGCCTGCTCCGCGCGATCCCGCGTCTGGTCGGGGGAGCGTTCCCGGGCGGCGGCTTCGAGTACTTCGACTTCGACGTGCGGCCCTACCAGGAGCGGATGACCCAGCCGGTCCTCATGGTCTACGGCACCGGGGACGCGTCCATGCCGATCGTGCAGGGCGCGCAGATCCTCATGCAGGACCTCGAGCGGGCCGGCAACGACGACCTCACGCTCCGCTACTACGCCGGCGCGAACCACGGCATCCGGGTCGACGGCACCCTGGTGCCCGCGTTCGTCCGCGACCTCGCCAGGTGGACGCTCGGCCTCCCGGAGACCGCGGGCGCGCCGCCCCGCATCGCCGGCGCAGAGCCCGTCCAGGCGTTCCGGGCCGACGACGTCGACCGGCCCCGCTGGTACGCGACCGGCGACATGATCGTGATCGTCTTCGTCGCCGGCCTCGGGCTGCTCGCGCTCGGCGGACTCCTCGCCGTCGTCGGGCAGGCGCCGCGCCTGGTCCGCCGGCCGGCGAGCGGCACGGCCGCCCCGCTGGGGCGGTACACCGCCGGGCTGGCGATGGCGACGCTCGCCACCTGGACCCTCTACGCCTCCTACCTCATGGGCGTGACGAACCTGGCGCTCAACTACCAGCACGACTCGTTCCTCGTCCAGGGCGGCTGGCTCGCCGTCCAGGTCGCCGGCATCCTCGCCGCCGTCATGGTGGTCATGACCGTCGCGGCGGCGCTGCGGCAGGTCCGGACCCGCGGGGCGCGCAGCACCGGGGCGATGGGGAAGGCCTGCGTGGCGTGCGTCGTCGCGGGGAGCCTGGTGCTCCTCGTCTCCGCCGCCTACTGGGGCGTCTACCCGGCGGTGCTGTGACCGGGCGCCGGCGTGGATGCCGTCCGGACGCGCCGCGAGGCCGTGGCACCCTATGGGGTGGCAGACCGCACGCACGAGGGAGCGCACGTTGACGCAGTGGGGGATGGCCACCGACGCAGGTGGCCGGCGGAGCGTCAACGAGGACGCCGCTTTCGCGCAGGAGCCGGTCTTCGTCGTCGCCGACGGGATGGGCGGGCACGCCCGCGGTGAGATGGCGAGCCAGACGGTGGTCGACGCGTTCCGCGCGCTCGCGACCCGCGGCGCAGGTCCGATCACGGCCGACGACGTCGACGAGGCGGTCCGCCGCGCCGCCGCGGAGATCCGCCGCACCATGGAGGAGGAGAGCGTCGCCGGCCGGGCCGAGACAGACGGCCGCGACGCCGTGGCCGGCACGACCGTCGCCGGGGTGGTGCTGACCGAGCAGGACGGCGAGCCGTACTGGCTGGTCCTCAACGTCGGCGACTCCCGCGTGTACCGCTTCTCCGCCGGGCGGCTGCAGCAGGTGAGCGTGGACCACTCCCTCGTCCAGGAGATGGTCGACGCCGGCACCATCGACGCCGCCCAGGCGCGCACGCACCCGCGCCGCAACGTCATCACCCGGGCGATCGGCACCGGCGCCGACGCCGAGGTGGACTTCTGGATGCTCCGGGTCCAGCCCGGCGAGCGGATCCTGCTGTGCACGGACGGCCTCGTCGGCGAGCTCGACGACGCCCGCATCACCGACATCCTCGCCACGGTGGCGGGCGCCGCGCAGGCGGCCCAGACCCTGGTGTGCCACGCTGTCGCCGGCGGGGCGAACGACAACGTGACGGTCGTCGTCGTCGACGCCCCCGACGAGGCGAGCGTCGCCGGCACGACCGCGCGCACGCCGGGCGCCGCCGCCGACGACGAGGACGAGGCCGGGACCACGCTGCCCGGGGGGAACAGCCGATGAACGTGCACGAGTACCGCGCCGGGCGCTGGATCGCGATCGTGGGCGAGGGCGCCGTCGCGCTGCTGCACCCCGAGATCGGCGCCGCCGCGGCGCGGGACCTGTGGCGTCTGACCCGTTCCGGCTCGCGTCTCGGCACCTGGGTGGAGCACCTCGCGGGCCGGGGGATCCGGACGCTGCCGTCCTTCGCCATGGTCGAGGCGCACCCCTCGGGGCTGAGCGTGCTGGTGCGCGGCGAGCTCACCGTCCAGGTGGGCGACCAGCAGGTCAGCGGGGCCGGCTACACGACGTGGCGCGAGGCGGTCCTGCCCGGCGCCGAGGGGTTCACCATCACCGCCTCGCACGACGTCGGCCCGACGGCGCAGGAGTGGCTGCCGGTGGCCGGCGGCATCGTGCTGGCGTCCGCGGTGCGGAGCCCGGTCGAGCAGCTCGACGCCGCCCGGGACAACCACGCCGGCCTGCACCTGGCGCAGGACACCGACGAGGACGAGGACCTCGAGATCACCCTCATGCAGGCGCCCGCGCTCGCCGCGGTCATCGGGCGGCCCGCCGGGGCGGCGCAGGTTCCGCCCGGCTCTCCGACGGCGCCGCTCGCGGGCGGTCCGGCGACCGTCGCCGGGCGCATCGCCCCCGAGGTCGGGGACCAGGTGGAGCCGGCGGTCGCCGAGAAGGTCGACCCGGAGACGGCGGAGCGCATCGACCCCGAGGTGGCCGAGCGGATCGACCCCGAGGTGGCGGAGCGGATCGACCCCGAGGCGGCGGAGCGGATCGACCCCGAGGTCGCTGAGGAGGTCGACCCGTCCGAGGACGCGGAGTACGACCACCTGTTCTGGTCGACGGAGCAGCTCGACGCCGAGGAGGCCGAGCGCCGGAGCGCCGAGCTCGCGGCCGACCCCGCCACGCCGTCGCAGGCCGCACCGTCCTCGCAGCCCGTGGACGCGCCGTCGTCCGGCGACGGCGAGCGCCCGGCCACGCCGACGCTCGGGCTGGAGGCCACCCAGGTCCCGGAGGACGAGGACGACTTTCCCGCCCCGACGTCCGAGGACGCCCGCGAGGACGTCAGCTCCTCGTTCGCGCCACCGGTCGCGGACCACGTCCCCGGTGCCCCCGTGCACCCGGTGCGCTGGGAGCCGCCGGCCCCCGCGACCGGCGGCGGGCTCATCTCGGAGGTCCCGTGGGCGCGCCCGGCGGACGAGGGCGACCACGACGGCCACACGGTCCTGCCCTCCCAGCTCCCCGCGCTCCCGCACGACGACGCGCCCGCCGCGACGGGCGACGACGCGCAGGCGTGGGAGGAGGCTCCCGTCCTGGAGCTCGTGCTCTCGACCGGCCCGCGCATCGAGGTGACCCGGCCGGTCCTCCTCGGCCGCGCACCCGAGTCCTCGCGCTTCCGCGGCGGCGAGGTGCCGCGGCTGGTCACCGTCGCCAACCCGCAGCGCGACGTCTCGGGCACCCACGTCGAGATCCGGCCGGCCGGCGACCACGTCGTCGTCACGGACATGAACTCCACGAACGGCACGGTGCTCGTCCTGCCGGGGCAGCCGTCCTTCCGCCTGCACCCGGGCACGGGGGTGCCCGTGCCGCCGGGCGGGGTGGTCGAGCTCGGGACGGGCGTGAGCATCACCGTCGTGCGGGCCGGCGAGGACGCCGAGTGAGCCGCCGCGCGCCCGCCAGGCACCCGGACCTGCCCGGGTACACGTTCGAGAAGCTGCTCGGCTCGGGCGGCTTCGCCGACGTCTACCTGTACACGCAGCACATGCCCCACCGGAAGGTGGCCGTCAAGGTTCTCACCCGCGAGGCCACCGAGGGGCAGCCGCGCGAGCAGTTCATCGCCGAGGCCAACCTCATGGCCCGCCTGTCCGGGCACTCCTCGATCGTGGCGATCTACCACGCCGGCGAGGCCGCCGACGGACGGCCGTACCTGGTGATGCAGTACTGCCCGCTGCCCAACCTCGCCGAGCGCCTCAAGGTCCGGCCGCTGGGCGTGGCCGAGGCGGTCGGCATCGGCGTGCGCCTCGCGGGTGCCGTGGAGACGGCGCACCGCGCCGGCATCGTCCACCGCGACATCAAGCCCGCGAACGTCCTGACCACCGAGTACGGCCGCCCCGCCCTGACCGACTTCGGCATCGCCGGGATGACGACGGCGAGCGCGGACGAGACGGCCGGCGTCTCGGTGCCGTGGGCCCCGCCCGAGTCCGTCGAGGGCCACGCCGCTGTCGGGGTCACGGGTGACGTGTACTCGCTCGCGGCGACGATCTACACCCTCCTGGCGGGCCGCTCGCCCTTCACCCGGCCCGGGGGGCCGAACACCCGGCTCGACTACACCATGCGGATCCGCCGCGACCCCGTGCCGCCCATCGGCCGCGGGGACGTCCCGGCGTCGCTGGAGAAGGTCCTCGCCCGGGGCATGGCGAAGCTGCCGGCGCACCGCTACGCCTCCGCGCTCGACCTCGGGCGCGCGCTGCAGGTGGTCGAGCAGGAGCTGCGCCTGCCGATGACGGACATCGAGGTGCCCGACACCTCGTGGCTCGGCGGCGGACCCGGTGCCGCTCCCGCGCCCGACGGCGGCGACAACCGCACCGTCGTGCGCCAGGTCGTCGAGATCGACCCGCACCGCGCCGGCGGCTCGCCGCCGCACGCCGCGGCGGAGCCGGAGGACGCGGTCACCGCGCTGCGCGGCGCGTCGCCCGTCGCCGTCGCGGCCGGTGGTTGGGACGAGGGGACCGAGGGCGCCACCCAGCTGCGGGGCGCCCGCACCGCAGAACCCGAGCCGGCGGAGCCGGAGAGCCCTGAGCGGCCCCGACGGCGCAGGCTCGTGGCGGCCGGCGGCGCCGCCGTGCTCGTCCTCGCCGTGGCCGGCACCATCCTGGGCGCCGGCGCCCTGCGCGGCGAGCCGGACGTCGAGCCGACCGCCACCGCCGGCACGGGCATCCCGATCCCCGAGCGCGTGCCTTCACCGGTCGACCTCGCGGGCACCCGGGACGGCAGCACCGTGACCTTCACCTGGGGCGTCCCCGAGGAGCTGGCCGGCGAGGAGGGCCTCACCTTCACGTGGCAGCGCACCGAGCCCGGCGCCGACCCCCAGGTCCACCCGGCCGACGAGCCGCAGGCCGTCCTCGAGGAGGCGCCCGACCAGGTGTGCCTCGCGGTGAAGGTGCGCCTGCCCAACGGAACGACGTCGAGCGAGCCTGCCCGGTCGTGCGTGCCCTGAGCACGCACGGACCCAGGCGGCGCGGAAGCGAGGAGATGACATGGCGATGCAGGTGGAGTTCTGCGGAGAGTGGTTCACGGCGGACCCGGAGGACCCCTTCGTGATCGGCCGCGAGGGCCCCCTCGAGATCGACGACAACCCTTACCTCCACCGCCGCTTCCTCCAGGTCACGCAGCACGAGGGCCTGTGGTGGCTGGAGAACGTCGGCTCGCGGCTGTCTGCCACGATCGCGGACCCGGAGGGCAACACCCAGGCCTGGCTCGCCCCCGGCGCCCGCCTGCCGGTCGTCTACGCGCGCACGGTCGTGCTCTTCACCGCGGGCCCCACGACCTACGAGCTCACCCTGGTCAACGACGAGCCGACCTTCCTGCCGACCCGCCCGGCCGAGGAGCTCGAGATCGGTGAGACCACCATCGGCCCGGTGACCCTGACCGAGAGCCAGCACCTGCTCGTCCTCGCCCTCTCGGAGCCCGTGCTCAACGGCCGCGGCTCTACGGCGAGCATCCCCACCTCCGCGGAGGCCGCCAACCGCCTGGGCTGGGCGCTGACCCGGTTCAACCGCAAGCTTGACAACGTCTGCGAGAAGCTGCACCGCCACGGGGTGCGCGGCCTGCGGGGAGGACCCGGCAAGCTCGCGGTGAACCGCCGCGCCCGGCTGGTCGAGCACGCCGTCGCCTCGCGGCTCGTCGTGCCCGAGCAGCTGCCCCTGCTCGACGACGCGCAGGCGCTCGCCGACGCCGACTGAGTCAGGAGGCGAGACCTCCGCGGCCGCGGCGGGGGAGTTCTTCCCGCCCACGCGGCGGGGAGTTCTCCCCACGTCGGGGCGGGGGAGTTCTCCCCGAAATAGTGGGACCGGTCCGTCACCGTCCTGAGTTAGCATCCATCCGGGTCCGTTGCTCAGGACCAAAGACCTTTTGTGACTGCTCCCGGGGGAGGACCGCGTGCCAGGGAAGAGGGCCTCGGGCCGCCGCGGCACGACGGCGGACGCGACGGCGACCGGACGCCCCACCCGCGCCGCCGAGCGCCGGACCCGCAACCGGCGTCGGGTCGCGTCCGGCACCGTCCTGAGCCTGGTCGCGGGCACGGTGGTCGCCGCGAGCCTCCTGCACGACGGCGTCGCCACCGCCGACGTCGAGCTGAACGACGGCGGCGTGTGGGTCACGAACGGGTCCGAGCTGCTCGTCGGCCGGGTGAACTACCCGGTCCAGCAGCTCGACGGCTCCGTCACCTCCGCCAGCAACGAGATCGACGTCCTCCAGGAGGGGGCCACCGTCCTGGTGGCCGACTCCGGCGTGGACCTGCTCAGCACCCTCGACCCGGCGACGGTCTCCACCGACGCCGGCGGCGTCACGCTGCCCGCCGACCACCAGGTCGGGCTCGGCGGCGGGGTGGTCGGCGTCCTCGACGTCGGCTCGGGCAACCTGCGCACCGCACCGGCGGAGCAGACCGGCCTCCTCGCCGACGAGGAGGCGCCGCCGCAGGCGTCCCTCGGCGCGAACGCGGAGATGGTGGTCGGCAAGGACGGCACCGCCTACGGCCTGTCCACGGCCGACTCCACCGTCGTCACCGTGCCGAAGGGCACCGAGAAGCTGCAGGCGGAGGCCGCCGCCGCCGCGGAGGCGGGGGAGAGCGCGGACCCCGTCGAGCTCGACGAGACCGAGACCGGCATCGCTGCGGACGACTTCACGGACGCCGAGACCCAGCTGACGGTCGTGGGCGACCAGCCCGTGGTGCTCACGCGCACCGTCGACGAGCGGCTGCTGCTCGCCCGGCCCGGCGCCGACGTCGTCGACCTCACCGACCTCGGGCTGGACACCAGCCAGGTCCGGCTCCAGCACCCGGGCGCCAGCGGCACCGACGTCGTCCTCGCCAGCGCCGACGCGCTCGTGCGGGTCCCGCTCCGCGGCGGCGACCCCGTCACCCTCCGCGCGCCCGCGGCCGGCCGCCCGGCCGCGCCCGTGGTCGTCAACGGCTGCGTGCACGCCGCCTGGGCCGGGGCCGAGAGTCACTACCTCCAGCAGTGCGGCAAGAGCGAGGCCGTCGAGGCGCCCGTCCCCACCACCGCCGCCGACGCGACGCTGGAGTTCCGCACCAACCACGGCCTCGTCGTGCTCAACGACACCCTCTCCGGGACCGTCTACCTCGTCAACGAGTCCATGACGATCGTCGAGAACTGGGACGACGTCACGCCCCCGGACGCGACGGACGAGCTGGAGGAGGAGTCCCAGCAGGACATCACCGACGAGATCCCGCTGGACCGCGACGCCGAGAACCGCCCGCCGGTGGCCGAGGACGACAGCTTCGGCGTCCGCGCCGGGACGACCACCGTCCTGGAGGTCCTCGCCAACGACACCGACCCCGACGGCGACCTCCTCGCCGTCGGCGGCGTCGAGGGCTTCCCGGGCGGGCTCGGGGAGATCCGGCCCGTCCTCGGGGGCCGTGCGCTGCAGGTGTCGGCGCCCGAGGGCGCCACCGGCAGCGGCAGCTTCAGCTACACGGTCAACGACGGACGCGGCGGCGAGGCGACGGCCTCCGTGGCCCTGCGCGTCGTCCCCGAGGCCGAGAACACCCCGCCCGAGCAGCTGCGACCCGCCCGGCTCACCGTCACCTCCGGCGCGACCGGCAAGATCAACGTCCTCACCCACATGCGGGACGCCGACGGCGACGAGATGCTCCTGACGGGAGCCACCGCCCCGGCCGACGACGTCGTGCGGTTCACCCCCGACGGCGCCCTGGAGTTCGTCGACTCCGGCGTCACGACGGGCGTGAAGTCCGTGCCGGTGACGGTCTCCGACGGCCGCGAGACCACCGAGGTGAGCGTCGAGGTCGACGTCCGCGAGGAGGGCAACCTCCCGCCGGTGCCGGTCTTCGACTACTTCCGCGCCACCGCCGGGGAGGAGGTGGTGATCGACCCGATCGCGAACGACACCGACCCCGACGGCGAGCCGCTGCGCCTCGCGGACGTGCGGACGCAGGGCGACGCGACGATCGTCCCCGACTACGACGCCGGGACGTTCCGCCTCACCGCCGAGACCGTCGGCGCCCACTACCTGACGTATGTCGTCGTCGACGACTCCGGCAAGGACGCGACCGGGCTGGTGCGGGTGGAGGTGACGGAGCCGGCCGACGGCGCGCCCGTGGCGGTCCAGGACACGGCGCTGCTCCCCGCGGGCGGCTCCGTGCTCGTCGACGTCCTCGCCAACGACGAGGACCCCTCCGGCCGTCTCCTCGCCGTCCAGCAGGTCACCGTGCCGCCCGAGTCGGGACTGGTCGTCTCCGTCCTCGAGCACCGCATCCTCAAGATCAGCGCCAAGCAGGTGCCCGGGGGGCCCGTGCGCTTCGGCTACACCGTGTCCAACGGCGACTCCTCGGCCGAGGGCGAGGTCGTCGTGATGCCGGTGGCCACCGACTCGGCGCTCCAGCCGCCCGTCGCCGAGGCCGACACCGCGACGGTGCGCGCCGGCGACTTCGTGACGATCCCGGTGCTGCAGAACGACTCCCACCCCGCGGGTCTGGAGTTCGAGCTCGACCACGAGCTCGCCGAGGCGCCGGACGCGGAGAAGGGCCACTTCTTCGTCTCCGGCGAGACCCTGCGGTTCCGCGCGCCCGCGCAGCCGCAGACCGTCAACGCCGTCTACCGCGTCGTCGACTCCGCCGGCAACGAGGCCTCCGCCCAGGTGACGGTGCACGTCCAGGCGGACGCCGACCGCAACTCCGCCCCGCTGCCGGCCCCCATCGAGACCCGCGCCTTCAGCGGCGAGCGGATCCGCATCCAGGTGCCGCTGTTCGGCATCGACCCCGACGGGGACTCGGTCCAGCTCCTGGGCGCCGGCGAGGCGCCGCAGCTCGGGCGCATCGTCGAGGTGGGCCCGGGCTACCTCGACTACGAGGCCTACGGCCACCTCGACGGCACCGACGAGTTCACCTACACGGTGCGCGACCGGCTCGGCATGGTCGCCTCCGCCCCCGTGCGCGTCGGCGTCGTGCCGCCGCCGCAGTCCAACCGGTCCCCGGACGCCCAGGACGACGCGATCGAGGTGCGGCCCGGCCGGGAGATCACCGTCGACGTCCTGGCGAACGACACCGACCCCGACGGCGACCCGCTCTACCTGCCCACGGGCGAGCTGGGCGAGCCCTTCGACCCGGTCGAGGGCGTCGACATCTCCGTCGAGAACGGCATGCTGAAGATCCTCAGCCCGGAGGAGCCGACGGTCTTCACCGTCGCCTACCGCGTCACCGACAACCGCGGCGGGCAGGACACCGGGCTGCTCGAGGTCAAGGTCTCCCCGGACGCCCCGCTGCTGCCCCCGCTCGCGCGCGACGACCTGGTGCAGGCCGCGGACATCATCGACCACGACACCGTCACCGTCCCCGTCCTGGAGAACGACGAGGACCCCGACGGCACCGCCGAGGCGCTGCGGGTCTCCGTCACCGACGGGCCGGAGGGCGTCTCCGTCGTCGACAACCAGGTCCAGGCGCCGGTGCTGCCGAACCGGCAGGTCATCACCTACCAGGTCCAGGACGTCGACGGGAACGTCGGCTACGCCTTCGTCGACATCCCCGGCGTCGAGGACACCGGCCCCGTGCTGCGCACCGACGCCGACCCGATCGAGGTGCTCACCGGCGAGACCCGCGAGATCGCGATCGAGGACTACGTCGTCTCCCCGAGCGGGAAGGACGTGCGGCTGACCGACGGCGCGTCCGTGACGGCGACGAACTCCAACGGCGCCGAGCCCGTCGTGGACGCGACGACCCTGAGCTACACCTCGGCGCAGGGCTACGCCGGGCCGGCCGCGATCACCTTCGAGGTCACCGACGGCGCCAGCGCCGAGGACGGGCTCCGTTCCGTCCTGACGCTGCCGATCACGGTCCTGCCCGACGGCGGCAACACCCCGCCGACCTTCGCCGGCGGCTCCGTGGAGGTCTCGCCCGCCGAGGAGCCGGTGACGCTCAACCTGCGCAACCTCGTCCAGGACCCCGACACCGCCGACTTCAACCAGCTCACCTACCGCCTCGTGGAGATCCCGCCCGGGGTCTCGGCGAGCATGGAGGGGACGTTCCTGTCCGTCTCGGCGCCCGCCGACACCCCGGCGGGCAGCGAGCACGAGATCGTCATCTCCGTGGCGGACCCGGTCAACGAGCCCGTCCTCGGGACCGTGACCGCCACCGTGGTGCCGTCGACCCGGCCCCAGGCCGGCGTGCAGGACCGGGACCTCGGCACCGTCGACCAGGGCGAGCGGCGGTCCGTCGACGTGCTGGCGGGCGCCTACAACCCCTTCCCCGGCGAGCCGCTCCGGGTGGTCGACGCCTACACCGAGACCGGCACCGTCGACGTCGGCTTCAGCGGCGGGCAGGTCACGGTGACCCCGGCCGGCGACTTCGTCGGGCGCGCCGTCGTGGTGTTCGTCGTCGAGGACGCGACCGGCGACGCCCGCCGGCACGTCGAGGGACGCCTGACGATGAACGTCGTCGGGGTCCCCGAGCGCCCCGCGCCGCCGCGCGTGGAGGACGTGCGCGACCGGACCGTGGTGCTCTCCTGGACGGCGCCGGCCAGCAACGGCTCGCCGATCACGGGCTACACGGTCGAGTCCTCCGGCTCGACCACGCAGTGCGGCACCACCACCTGCACCATCTCGGGGCTGACCAACAACGTCGAGTACACGTTCACGGTGACGGCGACCAACGCGGTCGGCGACTCCGAGCCGTCCGGTGCGTCCGCCGTCGCCCGGCCCGACGTCAGGCCCGAGCGGCCCATGCCGCCGCGGCTCACCTTCGGCGACGGCGAGCTCGCTGTCGAGTGGACCGCGCCGCCGACCGCCGGGTCGCCGGTGGAGTCGTACGACCTGATGATCTCCCCGGCCGCGGGCAGCGGCCAGGTCAGCGTCAGCGGCACCAGCTACACCTGGTCCGGGCTGACCAACGGCCAGGAGTACCGGGTCCAGGTGCGCGCCCGGAACCAGGCCCCCGACCCCTCGGAGTGGTCCGGCTGGTCCGCCGGCGAGGTGCCGGCCGGCGTGCCCGACGCGCCCGCCGCGCCGCGCGTCCAGCGCGTCGACGACCCGGTGGCCCAGCAGATCACCGCGTCCTGGACCGCCCCGTACGCGAACGGCGACGCCGTGTCGCAGTACCAGGTCCAGATCTTCCGCGACGGCGGGCTCTTCCGGGACTTCACGACCTCCGGCACGTCGTTCCAGGAGGACGCCCCAGCCGGGTCCGACTACACCGTCAGCGTGCGCGCCCAGAACAAGGCCGGCTGGTCCGGCTGGTCCGCGCGGTCCCAGCCGGTGCGCTCCTTCGCCCGGCCCTCCGCACCCGGTACCCCGACCGCGACAGCCACCGGCTCCGACGGCGTGGTGCAGCTGGAGTTCAGCAACGCCCAGCCCAACGGCGACCCGATCACCGGCTACCAGGTGTCCGTCAACGGCGGCGGGTGGCAGAGCCTGCGCGCCGACCGGACCGTCCGGGGGCTCAACGACGGCCAGAGCTACTCGTTCCGCGTCCGGGCGACGAACACCTACGCCGGTGACGCGTCCGGCGCGTCGAACGCGGCCGTGCCCTACGGGCCGCTCGGCAGCCCGACGCTCTCGGCAAGCAGGACGGCGGACCGCGAGATCACCTTCCGCTGGTCGAGCCCGGACGGCAACGGCCGGCCGATCGACGCAACCCAGATCCGGTTCAAGGACGGGGGCGGCAGCTGGAGCGGCTGGCAGAACGTCGCGGCGTCCGGTTCCACCACCCGCGGCGGCCAGTGGTCGACGGACTACTCGGCGGAGTTCCGGGTGGTCCGCTCCGACGGGCAGACGACGTCGGCCAGCGACAGCGCCCGCACGGCCGACGAGCCGAAGCCGGATCCCACGGTGCGCGTCGCCAAGGGCGACCGGGTGAACGCGTCCGACTGCTCGGGCGCTGCGTGCCGGTACGTGTCCGTGGCCTACACCGACCTGCCCGGCGGCAGCTACAACGTCACCTTCCAGGTCGACGACGGCGGCTGGCGCAACATGGAGGCCAGCACCAACGGCCGCGCCTACACCTTCAAGGCCGGGAGCGGCACCCTCCAGACGACCATGTACTACGGCTGGCCGGGCTACCGGACCCGGGTCATCGTCCAGGGCAACGGCTACAACCTCATGAGCCCCGTGTACACCTGGTAGCCCGCCGGTCCCGGCCCGCGCCCCGGCACCCTGACACCCCCAACGCCCCCACCCACACCGAAGGACCACCCGTGACCGCCACCAGCACCTCCGCGCCCGTCATGACCCAGGAGCAGGCCACCTGGTTCGCCGGGACGTTCGACCGCATCGTCGAGAACGTCTCCGGGGCCGTGATCGGCAAGCAGAACGTGGTGCGCCTGGTGGTCACCACGCTCCTCTCCGGCGGGCACCTGCTCCTCGAGGACTACCCGGGGACGGGCAAGACCCAGCTCGCCCGCGCGCTGGGCCAGACCCTCCAGGCGAGGAGCAGCCGCATCCAGTTCACCCCGGACCTGCTGCCCTCCGACGTCACCGGCGTGTCGATCTTCGACCCGAAGACCCAGACCTTCGAGTTCCACGAGGGCCCGATCTTCGCCAACGTCGTCCTCGCCGACGAGATCAACCGCGCCTCGCCCAAGACGCAGTCCGCCCTGCTGGAGGTCATGGAGGAGGGTCGCGTGACCGTGGACGGCGTCCCCTACGACGTCGGCCGGCCGTTCATCGTGCTCGCCACGCAGAACCCGATCGAGCAGGCCGGCACCTACCGCCTGCCCGAGGCCCAGCTCGACCGTTTCCTGATGAAGACCTCGGTCGGCTACCCGGACCACGCCGCCACCGTCCAGATCCTCCACGGCGCCGCCCAGCGCGACCGGGCCGGTGCGCTGGCCCCCGTCATCACCGGCCAGGCCGTCTCCGACATGGTGGCCCTCGCCGACACCGTGCACGTGGACCCGGCCGTGCTGGAGTACGTCTCGCGCATCGTCGAGGAGACCCGGCGCGCCCCGGGCGTCGTCGTCGGCGTCTCGGTCCGCGGGGCCCTCGGCCTCGTGCGGGCGGCCAAGACCTGGGCGGCCGCGCACGGACGCAACTTCGTCGTCCCGGACGACGTCAAGGAGCTCGCCGAGCCGGTGCTCGCCCACCGCCTCGTCCTCGAGGCGGAGGCCGAGTTCGAGGGCGCCACCGCCGCCGACGCCCTCGCGGTCGTCCTCTCCGACGTCGTGCCGCCGGCCGTGCGCGCCCAGGCGCAGGAGCAGGCTCCCCGGCAGTGAGCACCGAGCGCAGCACCCGGACGGCGGGAAGCTCGACCACCGCCCGGGTCGGCACCACCGCACGCACCTCGCTGACCCAGCGGCTGAGCACCATCCCCGGGGTGCAGGGGGCTCTGGAGCGCACCCGCGCCCAGCGCCTCGCCACCGCCCGGGTGCTGCGCTGGGTCGGCGCCCTCGGCTGGGTCACCGTCGCCGCCGGCGCGGTGGCCTGGGCGGTCGGACGGCGGCTCGGGTGGGTCGAGCTCGTCGTCGTCGGCGCGGTGCTGGTGGCCATCTTCCTCGCCGCCCTCGCGTTCACGCTCGGCCGGCAGCCCTACGCGGTGAGCCTGCGCCTGTCCGAGTCCCGCGTGGTCGTGGGGGAGCGGGCCATGGCCGGCGTCGTCGTGCGCAACACGGCGGCCCACCCGGTGCTGCCGGCGCGGATCGAGATGCCGGTCGGCCAGGCCGAGGTGTCCTTCGCCCTGCCCGGCCTCCCGCGGGGCGGGGAGCACGAGGAGCTCTTCGCCATCCCGACCGCCCGGCGGGCCGTCATCGCCGTCGGCCCCGTGCGGTCCGTGCGCGGCGACCCGCTGGGCCTCGTCCGCCGCTCGATGACGTGGACCGACGTGGAGGAGCTCTACGTCCACCCCCGGACCGTGCGGCTGGCCTCCACGGCCGCCGGCTTCCTCCACGACCTCGAGGGTGCGACCACCCGGGACATCACCAGCTCCGACCTCGCCTTCCACGCCCTGCGCGAGTACATCCCGGGCGACGACCGCCGTCACGTGCACTGGCGCTCGACCGCCCGCACCGGGAAGCTCATGGTCCGCCAGTTCGAGGAGACCAGGCGCTCGCACGTCGTCGTGGCGCTGAGCCGCAACGAGGTCGACTACTACGACGAGGACGAGCTGGAGATCGCCGTCTCGAGCGCCGGCTCGCTGGGGCTGCAGGCGCTCGAGGAGGAGAAGGACCTCACCGTCCTCACGAGCCACGAGGTGCTGCCCGCGCTCTCCCGCCGCCAGCTCCTCGACAACCTCACCCGGCTGCAGACCGGCACCGGCCCCGTGGGCGTGGTGACGATGGCCCGGACGATCGCCCGCGACGTCGAGCACGCCTCCATGGCCATCCTCGTCTGCGGCTCCACCGTCACCCCGCGCGACCTGCGCGCCGCCGGTGCCGTGCTGCCCGTCGGCGTGCGGGCCCTGGCGATCCGGGTGGACCGGGACGCGGAGGCCGGGCTGTCGACGGTCGGCGTGGTCACCGTCCTGACGGTCAACCAGCTGGACGAGCTGCCCCGCACGCTGCGGAAGGCGATGCGATGATCGCCGCGGTCAGACGGGTCCTGGCACGGCGCCGGGTCGATGTCGCCGTCCTCTCCGCGCTCGTGCTCCTCGCCCTCGTGCCGTTCGTGCCCGTCTTCGGCACCGCGCACCTCGTGGCCGCCGCGGTCGGCGGCGTCGTGCTGGGCGCCGCGGTCGCCGTCGTCGGGGCCGCCCTGCGCTGGGGCGTCCTGCCGGTGCTCGCCGCCCTCGCCGTCGTCCTGCTGGTCTTCTCCGCGCTCGGCGCGCCGACGACCGCCCTGGGCGGCGTCGTCCCCACGCCGGAGACGCTCGGCGCCGTCGGCCGCGGGGTGGTGACGTCCTGGAAGGACGTCGTCACCGTGCTGCCGCCGCTCGGCGCCGGCGGGAACCTCCTGACGGCCCCGTTCCTGCTCGCCGTCGTCGCGGCCCTCGTCTCGGTGACGGTCGCGCTGCGCACCCGTCGCCCCGCCTGGGCGCTCGTGCCGCCCGCGGTGGTGCTGGCCGTGTCCGTCCTGCTCGGCACCACCGACGTGACCACCTCCGTCCCGCTCGGCCTCCTGCTCGCGACGGCCGGACTCGTCTGGGCCAGCTGGCGCACCGGGCGGATGCACGCGAACCGCTGGGCGGGCGT
This sequence comes from Georgenia soli, assembly GCF_002563695.1. NCBI lineage: Bacteria > Bacillati > Actinomycetota > Actinomycetes > Allobogoriellales > Allobogoriellaceae > Georgenia > Georgenia soli. The sequence goes on from NZ_PDJI01000004.1 coordinate 3,876,614, forward strand.
GGGCGCGCTCGTGCTGGTCGGCGCGCTCGTCGGCACCGGCGTGGGCGTGCTGGCGCCTCCGCAGAACCGGTTCGTGCTGCGCGAGCACGTCGAGCCGCCGCCGGACATCCACGACTACTCCAGCCCCCTCGCCGGCTTCCGCGAGTACGTCAAGGACCACCGCGAGGAGCCCGTCCTCACCGTCGAGGGACTCCCCGCGGAGGCGCGCGTGCGCCTGGCGACCCTGGACGCCTACGACGGGACCGCGTGGGCCGTCTCCGACCCGCAGGTGTCGGGCTCCGGCGAGTACATGCGCATCGGGGAGCGCATCGAGCCCGTGCTCGCCGACGGCCTGCACGAGGTGCGCGTCACCGTGGGCGCGTACGCCGGGGTGTGGGTCCCCGTGGTCGGCACGCCCTACGACGTCGACTTCACCGGGGACGGCGCCGAGGAGCTCTCGCGCTCCTTCTTCTTCAACCGCTCCACCGGGACCGGCCTGACCACCGCCGGCCTCGGCGCGGGCGACACCTACGAGGTGCTCGCCCAGGTGCCGGAACGGCCCACCAACACCGAGCTCGAGGGCGCCCCGCTCGCGGACGTCCCGCTCCCCGAGGTCGTCTACCCCGACGTCGTCACCACCGTCGCGGCGGCCCTGACCGCCGACGCGTCGACCTCGATCGCCCGCATCCAGGCCGTCGAGCAGGGGCTGCAGGCCGGCTACTTCTCCCACGGCCTGGAGGGCGAGACGCCGTCGCTGCCCGGTCACGGCGCGGCCCGGCTGGACTCCCTCCTCGGCGGCGAGGACCCCATGGTCGGCGACGAGGAGCAGTACGCCGCGGCCATGGGGCTGATCCTGCGCTCCATGTCGATCCCCGCCCGCGTGGTCATGGGCTTCGAGGCGCCGGCCGGCGCCGACGGACCGGTCGAGCTGACCGGCGACGACGTCACCGCCTGGGTCGAGGTGCCGTTCGAGGGCCACGGCTGGGTGCCGTTCTTCCCGACGCCGGACGAGGACCGGATCTGGCAGGAGGAGTCGCCGCTGCCCCAGAACCGGCCCCAGCCGCAGGTGCTGCAGCCCCCGCCGCCGGCCCAGGAGCCGCCCGACGCACCGCCGTCGGACCGCCAGGACGTCGAGATCGACGACGAGAAGGACAAGGACGAGGCCGAGCTGCCGGTGGCGCTGCTCGTGGCGGCCGCCGCGGCGGGGGTGCTGCTGCTCCTGCTCGCCCCGCTGCTCGTGATCCTGGCCGTCAAGCTGCGCCGCCGCCGGAGGCGCCGCACCCGGGGCACACCCTCGACCAGGGTGGCCGGCGGATGGGCCGAGATCGTCGACGCCGCCACGGACCTCGGCGTGGACGTCTCACGCACCGCCACCCGGTCCCAGGCGGCGGGGGAGATCGTCGGTGCCCTGGCCGCACCGGCGGAGGCGGCCGGGCGCCGGCGCCGACCCGCGCCCGTCGACGCCTCGGGCGCCCGCGCCGCGGACCTCGCCGCCCGGGCCGACGCCGGCACGTTCGGGCCGGCCGAGCCCGACGAGCACCACGTCGGCACCTACTGGGACGAGGTGGAGGCCACCCTCGCCCGCCTGCGTGCCGCCGTCGGCAGGCGCCGCTGGTGGCGCTCCCGGGTCTCCACCAGGTCCCTGCGCCGCGGCAGGCGTCGCGACGTGCGTCCCCGAAGCAGCCACAGCGCCGGCCGCGGGCCGCGCGGGAAGGACTGAGCGTGCGGATCAAGCTGACGCTCCTGCGCACCAGCGCCGAGCCGGTCGACCTGGCGGTGACCGTGGACGGCACCGCCACGGTCGCCGACGTCGCCCGCAACCTGTACGAGACGGACCCCGTGCCGGTGGCGCTGAGCGAGCCGGAGATCGCCAACCTCACGCTGCGTCGGCACGGCCGCGGCGGCGACCCGGAGCAGACGCGTCTGCTCGACCCGGACGCCCCCGCCGCCCAGACCGTCCGCCCCGGCACGGTCGTCTCCCTCGCCCAGGCGACGCAGCGGTTCGAGCGCCGCGACCCGCAGGCCCCGCCGGTCGCCCGGATCACCGTCACGGAGGGGCCCGAGACCGGCCGCGTCGTCGACGTGCCCGAGGGCACCACCATCATCGGCCGCGGCAAGGGCTGCGACGTGCGCCTCGCGGACCCCACGGTCTCCAAGGAGCACGCCCGGCTCTCCGTCACCGACGTTGTCGAGATCGCCGACCTGCGCTCCGCGAACGGCCTGCTCATGGGCGACGGCCAGGTTCAGCGCGCCGTGCTGCTCCCGCAGGACGAGGTGACGCTCGGTGACACCACGATCCGGGTCGAGCGCATCGCCGCGTCGCGGCACGCGCGCCCCGACGCCGCCGTCGTGGAGTTCAACCGCTCCCCGCGCCTCGCGCCGGCGTTCGTGGGGGAGGAGGTGGAGGCGCCCAAGCCGCCCGCGCCGCAGAAGCCGGCGAAGTTCCCGGTCGTCATCCTCCTCGTCCCGCTCATCATGGTGCCGATCTTCCTCATGATGGGGCGCAGCCCGATGATGCTGGCCTTCATGGCGATGATGCCGCTCATGGTCATCGGCACCTACATCGACCAGCGCATCACCAACCGGCGCAACTTCCGCGCCGAGGTCGAGCAGTTCGAGAGGACCATGGCCTCGGTGCGCGCGGACCTCGACGCGCGGCGCGAGACCGAGCGGACCATGCGCCTGGCCGAGCACCCCGCCGCCGGGGAGCTCCACCGGGCCGCGATGAACCTCGAGCCGCTGCTGTGGACCCGCCGGCCGGAGCACGACCTCTTCCTCACCCTGCGCCTGGGGGTGGGCACCATGCCCTCGCGCACGGAGGTCAAGGTCCCCAACCGGGGCAACACCCTCGACGAGTTCTGGGACCAGGTCACCGCGCTCAAGCGGGACACGCTCATGGTCGACGGCGTCCCCGTCACCGCGGACCTGCGCGAGTGCGGCGCCGTCGGCCTCGCCGGCCCCTGGCACGTCCTCGACGACGCCGCCCGCGCCGTCGTCGCCCAGCTCGTCGCCGTGCACTCGCCCGCCGAGCTCGTGCTAACCGTGGCGACGTCGGCGGCCAGCGCCGCGCGGTGGGACTGGACCAAGTGGCTGCCGCACGTCGGCTCCGTCCACTCGCCCCTGGACGGCCCCCACATCGGCTCCCACCAGGCCGGCGTCCTCCAGCTGGTCTCCCGTCTCGAGGGGCTCGTCGACGAACGCCTCGCCGCCCGACGGTCGGCCGAGGCACAGCACCTGCCCGTCGTCGTGCTCCTGGTCGAGGACGACGCCCCGATCGAGCGCGGGCGCCTCGTCCGCCTCGCCGAGGAGGGCCCCGCGGCAGGCGTCCACGTGATCTGGTGCGCCGGCGCCGTCGAGCGGCTGCCGGCCGTCTGCCGCACGTTCGTCACGGTCACCAGCTCCACCGAGACCGGCGCCGCCGGCTACGTCAGGAACGGCACCGCGGTCACGCCCATGGCGTGCGAGACGCTCGGCGAGACCGAGGTCGCCGCCCTGGCCACCCACCTCGCCGCCGTCAACGACGCCGGCGCCCCCGTCGACGACGCCTCCGACCTGCCCGGCCGCGTGTCCTACCTGGCGCTCGTCGGGCCCGAGGTCGCGCAGGGCGCCCAGGGCATCCTCGAGCGCTGGCAGGAGAACGGCTCCCTCACCCCGCGCGACGGGCGACCGCCGCAGCGGCGCCGCCACGATGCGAACCTGCGCGCCCTGATCGGGCAGGGCGCCACCGAGCCGTTCACGCTCGACCTGCGCAGCCAGGGTCCGCACGCCCTCGTCGGGGGCACCACCGGCGCCGGCAAGTCCGAGTTCCTGCAGTCCTGGGTGCTCGGCATGGCGACGGCGCACAGCCCCGACCGGGTGACGTTCCTGTTCGTGGACTACAAGGGCGGCTCCGCCTTCGCCGACTGCGTCCACCTGCCGCACACGGTCGGCCTGGTCACCGACCTCTCGCCGCACCTCGTACGCCGGGCGCTGACCTCGCTGCGGGCCGAGCTCCACCACCGCGAGCACCTGCTCAACCGCAAGGGCGCCAAGGACCTCGTCACCCTCGAGCGCACGGGGGACCCCGAGGCGCCCCCGAGCCTCATCATCGTCGTCGACGAGTTCGCTGCCCTGGCGACCGAGGTCCCCGAGTTCGTCGACGGCGTGGTGGACGTGGCCCAGCGCGGGCGGTCCCTCGGGCTGCACCTGGTGCTGGCCACGCAGCGCCCCGCCGGCGTCATCAAGGACAACCTGCGCGCCAACACGAACCTGCGCGTCGCCCTGCGGATGGCGGACGAGAACGACTCCACCGACGTGCTCGGCCTGCCCATGGCGGCCCACTTCGACCCGGCCACGCCGGGTCGCGGCGCCGCCCGCACCGGGCCCGGCCGCATCACCATGTTCCAGGCCGGCTACGCCGGCGGGCGCACCACCGACGCGGCCCCGACGGCGCAGGTCGACGTCGAGACCCTCGCCATGGGTGCCGGGGTGCGGTGGGAGAAGCCGGAGCGGCCCGAGGAGGACCGGGCCGAGCGCGGCGACGAGGGGCCCACCGACATCGCGCGCATCGTCGCCTCGGTGCGCGCGGCCGCCGACGCGGCGGGCGTCCCCGCGCCCCGCAAGCCGTGGCTGCCCACCCTGGGCGACGTGCAGGACCTCTCGGCCCTGCGTCCGCGCACCGACTCGGCGCTGGTCCTCGGCGTCGTCGACGACCCGGCGCACCAGCGGCAGGTCACCACGTTCTACCGGCCAGACACCGACGGCAACATCGTCTTCTACGGTGCCGGCGGATCGGGGAAGTCGACGGCGCTGCGCACCCTCGCCGTCGGCGCGGGCATCACCCCCAAGGGCGGACCGGTCCACGTCTACGGCCTCGACTTCTCCTCCGGCGGCCTCGCGCCGCTCGAGGGGCTCCCGCACGTGGGCGCCGTCATCGACGGCGACGACGCCGAGCGCATCCAGCGACTGCTGGGCATGCTGCGCGACCTGGTCGAGGAACGGTCCGTGCGCTACGCCGAGGCACGGGCGGGGAGCATCGCGGAGTACCGCGACATCACCGGCCGCGCCGACGAGCCGCGCATCCTGCTCCTGCTCGACGGCTTCGCGGCGTTCCGCGCCGAGTGGGAGACCCTGCTCGGCCGGGCGTCCTGGTACCAGCTGTTCCTCCAGCTCCTCGTCGACGGCCGCTCCGTCGGCGTGCACGTGGCCGTGACGGCGGACCGCCCGGGCGCGATCCCCACCTCGGTCACCGGCTCGCTGCCGCGGCGCGTCATCATGCGGATGGCGGACGAGGCCGCCTACCAGCAGCTCGGCGCGCCCAAGGACGTCCTCGACGCGACGTCGGTGCCCGGCCGGGCGATCACGCCGTCGGGCCTGGAGATGCAGATAGCGGTGCTGGGCGGGACCTCCAACCTGGCCGAGCAGGTCCGGGCGGTCGAGAAGCTCGCGGGCACGCTGCGGCGCACCGGCACCCAGGAGGCGCCCCCCGTGCGGCGGCTGCCCGAGGTCGTGCCGTCCGAGGAGATGCCCGCCCACGTCGACGGGCTGCCCGTGCTCGGCGTCGCCGACGACACCCTCGCCCCGATCGGGTTCGAGCCCGTGGGGACGTTCCTGCTCGCCGGGCCGGCAGAGTCCGGGCGGACGAACGCGCTGCGCTGGCTCACGCACGCGCTCGCCGAGGCGGAGCCGGCCACCCGCTTCGTCTACCTCGGGGCACGGCGCTCCGTGCTGGCCGGGCAGGACCTCTGGGAGCGGACCGCCACCGGTGCGGCGGACGTCACCGAGCTGACCAAGGAGGTGCTGCCGCTCTTCGCCGCGCCGCCGGACCGGGGCCAGCCCGGGGTCGTGCTCGTCGTCGAGAACCTGGCGGACTTCCTCTCCAGCCCGGCCGAGCGCGGCCTCACGGAGCTGATCCAGCAGGCCAAGCGGAACGAGCACCTGGTGATCGCCGACGGCGAGACGTCGACCTGGGGGTCGTCCTGGCCGCTGCTCGCGGAGGTCCGCAACGGTCGTCGCGGCCTGGCGCTGCAGCCGGAGGCCGTCGAGGGCGACTCGCTGTTCCGCACCTCCTTCCCGCGCGTGCAGCGCAAGGAGTTCCCGCCCGGGCGCGGGATGTACGTGGCCAAGGGCAAGGTCCGCAAGGTCCAGGTGCCGCTGCTGGGATGAGCGCCACGTGCGCGGGCAGGGTAGTTGTCCCCATGCCGGGTGCGTGCGCCGCGACGGACGGCTGGGGTACAAATCAGGACAGGACCGACTTGACGAGCACGGGGGAGCCGATGGGTGACAGCGACTTCAGGGTGGACACCGAGGTGCTGAGGAGCACCGGTGCCCAGCTGAGGGACATCGTCGACGCGCTGAAGGGGGCCAAGGACGACGCCGCCACCCTGGCCGGGCACGTGGGCCACGGCGGGCTGGCCGGCAAGGTCCGGGACTTCGCCGACAATTGGCAGAGCCGGCGGCAGGAGATGCTCGAGACGATCGGTGGCCTCGGCGAGGTCTCCGAGGGGGTCGGCATCGCGTTCGAGGAGTGGGACAGCGAGCTCGCCAGGGCGATCACGGTCGACGCCGAGCACGCAGGAGGGAACCGATGAGCCGCCCCACCGACTGGTCGCCCCTCCAGCAGTGGGAGGACCCGGTCCCGGGGGACCCGGACGAGGTCTCCGCCGGGGCGGAGGCCATGGCCCGCGTGGCCGCCACCATCAGCGAGGCCGCCGAGAACCTGCGGGCGCTCGGCGCCGACGACGGGATGAGGAGCCAGGCCGTCGAGAAGTTCCGGGCGCGTGCCCTCGAGGTCGCGGCCGAGATCGAGCTCGCCCAGGAGCGCTACGCGAACACCGGCACGGCACTTGCCGGGTACGTCGAGCCGCTCCGGGCTGCCCAGAAGCTCTCGGTCGACGCGCTGGACGAGGCCCGCACGGCTCGCGCGGCGCTCAACGCCGCCGAGGCCGACGTCTCCGACCTCAGCTACCAGCGCCAGGGCGCGGCCGACGAGGTGGCGCTGGCCAAGGTCGACGAGAAGCTCGAGGGCACCTGGGCGCGTCAGGCGCGCGCGCAGGGGGACCTTGACGCCGCGTTCGCCAAGCTGCGCGAGGCCACCGGGAAACGCGACGACGCCGCCGAGACGGCGATGGGCCTGATCGACCACGCGCTGAAGATCAACGACCTGGACGACTCGGCCTGGCGGCAGTTCCTCAACAAGAACGCCGAGTTCCTCGACGGGGTGGCCACGGTCCTGGGCTACGTCGCCGCCCTCCTCGCCGTGGTGACACTCTTCATCCCCGGCGTGAACCTCCTGGCCATCGGGCTCGCCATCGGCCTCGGTGCCGCGGCGATCAACTTCGCCCTGGCGGAGAACGGGAACAAGGACTGGAGCGACTTCTTCATGGATGTCGTCGGCCTGGCGACGCTCGGGGTCGGCAAGATCGGCGTACTGGCGCTCAAGGGGGCCCGGGCCTCCCGGGCGGCACAGGTGGCCCGGAACCGTGCCGGCGTGCTCGCGCCGCGCCGGCCCGCCGGCACGCCGCGCCGCGGCCGCGCCGGCAACCGGGCCCGTGCACGCCGCGCCCGGCAGGGTCAGGAGGCACAGCGGGCGGAGTACCTGCGTGCTACGACGCCGGACCGGACGGCAGTGCTCCGCGACCCGCGGTCCTGGTACGACGCCGCGAGGGAGAACGTCACGGACAACGGGTGGGGCAACCTCCTGCGCTCCGGGGGCGGCTCCGACGCGTACCAGATGAGCTACTACCGCATGGTCGCCGCCCAGGGCGAGGGAGGTGGCCGTGCCGCTCGGGAGATCATCGCGATCGACAACGTCACCGGGGCCATGACGAACTTCGAGGGCGGCCTCGCGGTGGTGGCCGCGACGCCCTTCAAGGACGGCGTGGCAACCTGGGGCGGGAACCTCCTCGACCCGTACCTGCCGGACCGCCGCCTCCAGGACGACGTCGGCGGGGTCGTGAAGTGACCACCCCGCAGACCGGGACGAAACGTCGCCGCATGACCCCTGTGCGGCAGTTCCAGGTGGTCGGGCTGGTCCACGGGGCGCTGTTCGCGTGGACCGGGTTCTATCTCTACGCCCCTCGCAACTACACCGACGGGATCGAGAGGGTGCTCCTCGACGTCACCGCGGGCGGGTTCGGTGACCGGTTCTACGCGGCAGTCGTGGCGGTGCTCGTGTGGGGGCACGTCCCCGTGGTGTACCTGCTCGCCGTCTGGGGAGTCGTCCTCGCTCTCGGCTCGCTCCGCGGACCGCGCCCCGGCGAGGGGTACGACCCCGGACGGGTGCCGACGGTCCTGCTGTTCTGGGGCTCGTTCGCGATCGCGGCGATGATCAGGTCGATCTCCGGCACGACGGCGGGGCCGCACAGATTCCTCGACAGCCCGTACTACGGGGTCTCGTTCGGCGCGTTCTGGGTCTGGGCCGGCATCGCCCTGGCCGCGGTCACGACCGCCGGCGTGCGTGCGGCTCGCGGCATCCCCTCACCCGACGCGGCCGACGTCCGGCACACGCGGGCCGCCCGAGTCATGGCGGCGCAGCGACGCCGCGAGAACCCATGAGCAGCGGCTTCACGATCGTCGTCCCGCCCGGCTGGGCGCGGATCCCGGTCGGCAAGGGGTCGCGCGAGGCTGTCACCGCGGTCCTGGACCGCACGTTCGCGGGGGTGCAGGACCCGCGGGCGGCGGGTCTGCGCCGGCAGCTGCACACCGCGCTCACGCGCCAGATCCGCGCTGCCGCGGCGCGCGGCGGCGTGGAGCTGTACCTGCCGGTCGAACGGGTGCACGGCGTCACGGTGCCCGCGTCCGTCGTCGTCAGCATGCCCCGCCTCGACCCGGGAGAAGATCCCGGTGAGGTGCTCCTGGCCGTGGTCGCCCGCCGCCCGGGCGCCGAGGTTGTCGAGATCGGCGGTGCACCTGCGGTGCGGACCTTGGACCAGCAGGACGCCACAGGCACCGCCGGGGTGGGGGAGGACGGTGCCCCGGCGCGCCGGCAGCTCACCTTCTTCATCGCGGAGGAGGGGCCGGGTGCCAGGTACGCCGTCGTGACGGCCAGCATCCTCGAGGGCCCCGGGAGCGGAGGTTCCGCCGTGGCGGACGCGATCACGGAGCTCGTCGACGCGATGCTCACCACCTTCCGGTGGCTCGGGCCTACGCGGGCGGCGGAGCGGAGCGAGCCTGCGACGGTGAGGGAGGAGGCCTCGTGATGCCGTCGCTGGTGGCGAGCCCGGACCCGGCGGTGTGGGTCCACGTCCCGGCCACCTATCCCGACCGACGCGGTGACGACCCCGGGGCGTGGGCGCGGTCCGTCGCGGTGGACTACGGGCCGCCGGACGACTCCTCCCGTGAGGTCTTCGAACGACTCATGGCGGATCTCGCCGAGGGCGAGACAGGTCACGACGGCGCCGTCTACCTCTACCTGCCGAACGACCTCGGCCGCATGGCCAAGGTCCGGCTGCTGACCGGGCCGACGGCGGGCCTCGCGGACCTGGAGGCGCCCGCCTCGCCGCTCGCGCCGGCGGCCGACGTCCTCGAGTCGGCGTATCTCGGTCCCGTGACGCGAACGCTCTCCGCGGGCCTGGCGCACCCGAGCTCCGACGACCTGCTCGTGACGGTCACGTACCGCTGGGACCTCGAGGGCGGGACCAGCGTCCTGCTCACCCTCTCCACGCTCGACCCGGGCCAGGCCGTGGGCATGCTCGAGGAGCTGGACGAGTTCGCCGACAACCTCTGGCTCGAGGACTCGTCCGGCGGCCACGACGCGACAGGAGGGCCATGACCCGCGACGACCCAGCAGTTCCGCAGCAGCGTCCGTACCGCGAGGTGGCGGCACTGGCACGCTCCGGCCGCGGCGACGAGCTGACGGAGCAGGAACGCGACATGGCCGGCGTCGGAGCCGGAGGGGCCGCGATCGCCGCGCTGCTCCTCGGGATCTTCGGGCTGGGCCCGATCGGTCTCGTCCCGGCGGTCCGCGCCGTACGCCGCGGCGGGACGGCCTCCTGGATCGGGTGGCTCGGCCTGCTCCTGTGCGCGACCAGCACCGCGATCATCGTCGGTGCTCTTGCCTTCGCCGCGCTCACCTAGCGTCCGCTGCCGCAGGGTCGTCAAGTCGTCGAGCCCCGAGAAGGTGCGACGGCATGGGGAGATGTCCCCGCCGACGACGGCCCGGAGGGGAGTTGTCCCCATGGTCGGTGGGCGACAGGGGGCATTTCGGACCGGTAGGAATGGTCCCAGCGGATCTCGCCGGCAGGCGGCGGGTCCTCGATCCCACGAGGGGGAGTGACGCCAGATGTCGAACATCAACGTCTCCTACGACGAGATGCAGCGTGAGGCCAACAACCTGGTCACCGCCAAGGACCAGATCGTCGCGGACCTGAACCGGTTGCAGGCGCAGATCCAGGGGCTGGTGGAGTCCGGGTTCGTCACGGACCAGGCCTCGGTGCGGTTCAACGAGTCCTACCAGCAGTTCACCACGGGTGCGCAGTCGACGATCGAGGGGCTGCAGGACCTCTCGCAGTACCTCGTCAACGCGGCCCAGGCGCTGGCCGACACCGACTCCCAGCTCGCCGCCGGCATCTGACCGACCGGCCGGGACCGCCCGGCCGCACGCGGGCACGGACGCACCGTCCGTGCCCGCAGCCGTTCCCGGGCCGCAGGCGGTCGCGGAGCGAAGGACATGGAGAAGGAGAGGGCCGGTGCCTTTCGTCCCGCAGGCCGCGCGCACCTACCTCTCGACTGCGCAGGTCGCCGACCCCCTGTCCCCGAACGACACCATCGCCCCGCTGCGGCGCGAGGCGCTCGACGTCCTCGGGCGGGCCTACGGCTCCCGTGCCCGCCTCGGTGCCGGCGCTCTCGCGTGGGCGCTCGGGCTGGTCGCCTCCGCCCTCACCGCCGCCGCTGCGGGACGCTGGCCGACGGCGGACGGCACGAGTGCGTGGTTCGCCGGCGCGGCCCTGCTGGCGGGTCTGTGCGCCGCCGGGCTCGGCGTCGCCGTGGTGCACTCCGGCAGCGTCCTGTCCCGAGCGGTCGCCGCCTGGCTCGCGACGCCGAGCCGCAGCGCCCGCACCCGCGACGCCGCCCGGCCCCATCGCGCGATCGCCACGCGGGCGGCGCTGGGCATCCTCGCCGCCGTCGCGGTGCTCGGCCTGGCCGGTCTGCTCGTGCGGGAGCTCCTCGACGGGACGGCGGCCGGTGCGGCCCACGCCTCCCTCGCTCCCGCCGCAGCGTTCGATGCAGGGCCCGCGTCCACCGGGGACCTGCGCATCGTCGTCGGGCTGGCGGCCGCCGCACTCGTGACCGCGACGGCGGCGGTGAGTCTCCTCTCGGGCGCCAACCGGATCCACGCGGCGGCCTGGCAGCCCGCGCCGGCACCGCCGCGCCCGCGGGCCAACGGGGACGGTCCGGCCGGAACGCGGCACACTGTGGTCATGCTCCTCGTCCCCGCGCCGGCCAGGAACTTCCTCGACCCGGCCGACTACCGGCGGGACTGGACCACCTACGGCTCGATGATGATCCGCCGCCAGGTGGCCATGCGGACGTTGCTGCCCGCCTTCACCGACCTGGGCCGCCTCGGGCTCGGGACGCTCGCGTGGGTGGCTTCCCTCGTCGGTGCGACGCTGTTGCGGGCAGGAGCCGGCGGCGCGGTGGCCCTGGGGCTCACCGGGAGCGCGGCCGCCGTCGCCGGCACGGTGCTGGTGGTGCTCGGCGTCGCTCTCGGAGTCGTCGTCGTCCTCGCAGGTTCCCGGCTCGCCCGCGGTCTGGCGCTGTGGGCGCTGATGCCGCTCCTGGTTCACGGGGACGGGTCCAGGCGTGCAGCCGGGTCCGCGGCGGGAACGTCCGTCAGACGTTCCGACGACCCCGCGGGGAGCCTTGCACCGCGCCTGCTCGCCGCGGTGGTCGTCGCCGCCGCCGGCGTGGTCTGGGCCGTCGACGTCGTGCGGGACGGACTCGTGGTCCTCGCGCCCTACTCGACAGCGGGCGACCTCGGTGTCCTCCTCGCGTCCGTCCTGGGTGCGGCGATCTCGTGGACGACGGCGGCCGCGACCTTCAGCGGCTGGCGCCGTGTGCGAGCCGCCCTCGCCGGACGCCTGGGGACGTCGCAGGAGGCGGCGGCGCTGCGTGAGGTGCACGGCGCGGCGCCCCGGGGGGTCGACGGTGCCCACCGGGCCTCGTCCGGCGTGGCCGGGCCCGGGGCGGCCTCGGGCGCGGCGCCCGTCGCAGCGCCGCCCGGGTGGGCGGTCGCGCCCGTGGCGGCCGAGCCCACGCCCCACCGCTCCAAGCCCACGCCCCACCGTTCCGAGGTGGCGCAGGTGCGCGTCGGCGGCCGCCTCCTCGACCCGGGCACGACCCTTCTCGGCCGTGCCCCGGCGGCACGCCCGGGCGAGCGCGTCGACCGCGCGCTCGCCGTCGAGGACCCGACGATGTCCAAGACCCACCTTGCGGTGCGGGTGACCCCGGCCGGCGTCTGGGTGACCGACCGGGCGTCCACGAACGGCACCACCGTGGTCACCGACGGCGGCGAGCAACGGCTCGAGGCCTGGCGGGAGACGAAGGTGCCGCCCGGCGCCCTCGTCCGCGCCGGTGCCACGGTCCTCGCCGTCGCCGGGGGTGAGAGCAGCCAGGACGTCGAGAGCACCGTGCTGCGCGACCACCGCTGAGGGCAGCGCCGTCGCCCCGCATCCTGAGACGCCGCCCGGCGGAAAGTGACGACGGTCCCGCCCGCGCGCTAGTCTCGCTGCGTGCGTATGGCTCACCGCGGGCAGCACCTGCTGCTCCTTCCGTGCCGCGACGAGGCCCTCTAAGGCCGGCTCCTCGTCGCGGCGGTCGTCGTGCCCCGGCCATCACGCACAGCGACGAGGAAGACAGATGAAGACGCAGCACCACATCGACGCCCAGCGGCCCTCGGCCATGCCGGTCTCGAAGTACCGGCCGTTCGTGGAGACCAACCCGGTCGACCTGCCCGACCGCACCTGGCCGACCAGGCGCACCACCAGGGCCCCCCGGTGGCTCTCCACCGACCTGCGGGACGGCAACCAGGCGCTCATCGAGCCGATGAACCCCCAGCGCAAGCGCCAGATGTTCGACCTGCTGGTGCGGATGGGCTACAAGGAGATCGAGATCGGCTTCCCGGCCGCCTCGCAGACCGACTTCGACTTCGTCCGGTCCCTGGTCGAGTCCGGCGCCGTGCCGGAGGACGTGACCGTCTCCGTGCTGACCCAGTCCCGGCCCGAGCTGATCCACCGCACGATCGACTCGCTGGTCGGCTTCCCCCGCGCCAACGTGCACCTGTACAACGCCACCGCACCGGTCTTCCGCGACGTCGTCTTCCGCAACGACAAGGAGGCCACCCGGGAGCTGGCCACCTCCGGCACCCGCGAGATCATGGCCCACGCAGAGAAGGTGCTGGGCGACGACACCGTCTTCGGGTTCCAGTACTCCCCGGAGATCTTCGTCGACACCGAGCTGGACTACGCCCTCGAGGTCTGCGAGGCCGTCATGGACGTCTGGCAGCCGGAGGACGGTCGCGAGATCATCCTCAACCTGCCGGCCACGGTCGAGCGGGCCACCCCGAACGTCTACGCCGACCAGATCGAGTGGATGAGCCGGAACCTCAGCCGCCGGGAGCACATCGCGCTCTCCCTCCACCCGCACAACGACCGCGGGACCGGGGTGGCGGCGGCCGAGCTCGGCCTGCTCGCCGGTGCCGACCGCGTCGAGGGCTGCCTGTTCGGTCAGGGGGAGCGCACGGGCAACGTCGACCTCGTCACCCTGGGCCTCAACCTCTTCAGCCAGGGCATCGACCCGATGATCGACTTCTCCGACATCGACACCGTGCGCCGCACCGTCGAGGCCTGCACGCAGATGGACGTCCACCCCCGTCACCCCTACGGCGGCGACCTCGTCTACACCTCCTTCTCCGGCTCCCACCAGGACGCCATCAAGAAGGGCTTCGAGGTGCGCGCGGCGAAGGTCGCGGACGCGGGCGGCGAAGAGAGCGCCGTCGTCTGGGAGCTGCCGTACCTGCCGATCGACCCCAAGGACGTGGGCCGCAGCTACGAGGCCGTGGTGCGGGTCAACTCGCAGTCCGGCAAGGGCGGCGTGGCCTACCTGCTCTCCTCCACCCGCCACCTGGACCTGCCGCGCCGGCTGCAGATCGAGCTGTCGGGCATCGTCCAGCGGCACACCGACGCCTACGGCGGGGAGATCGACGCCGAGAAGCTGTGGTCCATCTTCGCAGACGAGTACCTGCCGCACACCGCCGCGATGGGGCTCACGCCCTGGGGCCGGTTCTCCCTCGAGGGCACCACGGTCACGACGGCCGGCGAGGGCGAGGACGCCGTCCTGACCGTGACGCTGGTGGACCGCGGCGAGAAGAAGGTCGTCGCCGCCACCGGCAACGGCCCGATCGACGCGTTCGTCAACGCGCTCGGCGAGATCGGCGTGGAGGTCCACGTCCTCGACTACGCCGAGCACGCGCTCTCGGAGGGCGGGGACGCGACGGCGGCCTCGTACGTCGAGTGCCAGGTGGACGGTCAGATCCTGTGGGGCGTCGGCATCGACCCCTCGACGATGACCGCGTCCTTCAAGGCGATCGTCTCGGCCGTCAACCGCGCCGGGCGCTGAGGTCGGCGGCGTGGGCGCGGAGGTCACCTGGCGCATGGACCTGCCCGAGGGCTGGTTCGTGTGGGAGCCCGGCCACCCGGACGTCCAGGCCCTCCGCGCCGCCGCCACCACCTCGAGACGGGCGGCGCTGTCGCTGACCCAGGGCGTCGGCGTGCTGGAGAAGGAGCTCGAGGGTCGCACGTCGACGGCGGTCCAGGCGGGCGTGCGGGTCACCGACCCGCGCACCGGCCTCGTCTCCGGGAGCCTTCGGCTGTCGCACTGGCCCCGGCCCACCGAGGACGGCAAGGTGCTCAACGCCCGGCGCTATCTCGACCAGGTCGAGAAGCTCGGGCCCGACCCCGGCCGCCTGTACCAGCACCGGGAGGTCTCGCTGGCCACGGTGCCCGCCGGCCAGCTGGTGCTGACCAACGAGATCTGGCGGAAGAAGTGGGGGGTGCGCAGCCTGGCGCGCCTGTCCGCCACGGTCTTCCCCGGCGGCACGGAGAGCATCTTCGAGCTGGAGGTCACCTCCCGCTACGCCGAGCTGCAGCCCGCCCTCATGGCGGAGCTCAGCCTCATGGCCCACAGCCTCGAGGTGTCGCAGGGCTGATGGCCAGGCCGAGGTACGTCCGCGACTGGCGGCTGCCGCCAGGGTGGCGCGCGCAGCGGGACACCAGCGTCTTCGGCGACGGCGGCGCTCCGCTGTTCGACGACCCGTGGGACGTCCTCGACCCGCCGGGCGGCGAGGTCTCCGTCGCGGTGCTCGAGCCGGAGGCGCTCGCCCCCGCCCTCCCGCACGGCCGGCGGCCCGGGGAGCGGCGTCCGCCCACCCTGCTGCTGGAGCGGCGGGCGCTGACCCAGACGCCGGGCAAGGTCCGCAAGCTGCTGCGGACCGCGCCGCCGGTCGCCCCCGGCCTGCCGGTGCGGCCGGGTCACCGCACCGTGACGAGCGGCCACGGGCAGGTGGCGATGCTCTCCACCCGGCCCTGGGACGCCGGGACCGGGCCCGACGTCCGCGTGGTCGCCGTCGTCGTCCCGAAGTGGTCCAGGGACGCCGTGGTGCTCACGCTCACCTGGGACGACGAGGCCGGGATGGCCGAGCTGGAACGGCTGGCGGAGCGGGTCGTCGAGGAGCTGCAGATCGTCACCGAGGAGGTCGCCGAGACTCCCCGGAAGCCCGCGAAGAGCTCGGCCCGGCGACGGCGGAGCGGTGCCCGGCCCCGGGTCGGCGCGGTGTACCCGCCGCCCGACTGGGTCGGCACCCGGCTGGGCGGACGCCCAGGGGATGCGGCGGCCTGGCTGACCCGGGCGGTCCGCAGACTCTTCGGCCCGCGGTCGTTCCGGCGGGCGACCCGGTTCACGTGGGTCGCGTTCGGGGTGACCGTCGGGGCCCTGATGCTCACCGAGGGGCGGCTCCTGCAGGTCGCGCTGCTCCCGGTGGTCGCCGCCGTCGTCCTGCTGCCCGTCCTGCTCGCGTGGCGGGCCTGGACCGTCGTCCACGGCCTGCTGACGGACGGACGGGGCTGGAGCGCCCCGCTGCCGGACAGCGACGAGCCGCGCGACCTCGTGCAGTACCTGCCCGTCGCGCTCCTGCTCGGTGCGATCGTCCTTGGGCCGACCGTCGGCACCGGGGCCGCGCCGTGGCACCTCGTGCTGGCGGCCTGGGTGGACGTCCTCGCCCACGCCGTGCTGCTCGTGCTCGAGTGCGGACGCGGCCCGGCGCTGCGCCTGCGGGCACGGTGGGACGCCCGGCAGCCTGGGTGACCCGCCGACACGGCCGCCGGGCGCGCTGCGGCGGCCGGGGCCCCACGGCTGAGATGATGGGGTGGTGAAGCTCTACCGGGACGAGGCTGTGGTGCTGCGCACCCACAAGCTCGGTGAGGCCGACCGCATCATCACCCTGCTCACCCGCGCGCACGGCCAGGTCCGCGCCGTCGCCAAGGGGGTGCGGCGCACCTCCAGCAAGTTCGGTGCGCGCCTGGAGCCGTTCGGCGTGATCGACGTCCAGCTGCACCTGGGCCGCAACCTCGACACGATCACCCAGGTCGAGACGATCGCACCGTACGGGCGCTCCCTCGCCGGCGACTACTCCCTGTACACGACCGCCACCGCGATGGCCGAGGCGGCCGGGCGGCTGACCGAGATCGAGCGCGAGCCGGCGCCGCAGCAGTACCTGCTCCTGGTGGGGGCCCTGCACGCCCTGGCGACGCGGCGCCACGCGCCCTCGCTGGTCCTCGACTCCTACCTGCTGCGCTCGCTCTCCGTCGCCGGCTGGGCGCCGAGCTGCTACGACTGCGCGCGTTGCGGCGCCGACGGCCCGCACCGGGCCTTCAACGCCTCGATCGGCGGCGCGGTGTGCGACCGTTGCCGGCCGCCCGGCTCCGCCTCGCCGGCACCCGAGACCATGTCCCTGCTCGGGGCGCTGCTCTCGGGGGAGTGGCCCCAGGCCGACGCGTCCGACCCCCGGCACCGGAAGGAGGCCTCCGGCCTCGTGGCTTCTTACCTGCAGTGGCACCTCGAGCGGCAGCTCCGCTCCCTCCGTCTGGTGGAGCGCGCATGACGACGAGGACGCCGGTCCCGCCCCCGCCGCACCCGTCCGGCGAGGTCGCCCCACGGATGGACCCGCGGTTCGTGCCCCGGCACGTCGCCGTCGTCATGGACGGCAACGGCCGGTGGGCCAACGCGCGTGGCCTGCCCCGTGTGGAGGGTCACCGGGCCGGCGAGGCGGCCCTGCTCGAGGTGGTCGCGGGCGCCATCGAGCTCGGGATCACGCACGTCTCGGCGTACGCGTTCTCCACCGAGAACTGGAAGCGCTCGCCCGAGGAGGTGCGCTTCCTCATGGGGTTCAACCGGGAGGTCCTGCACCGGCGCCGGGACCAGATGGACGCCTGGGGCGTCCGGGTGCGCTGGGCGGGGCGCCGGCCGCGGCTGTGGCGCTCCGTCATCTCCGAGCTCGAGCGCGCCGAGGAGCAGACCCGCGGCAACACCGTGTGCACGCTGACGATGTGCGTGAACTACGGCGGCCGGGCCGAGATCGCCGACGCCGCCGCGGCCATCGCCCGCGAGGTCGCCGACGGCCGGCTGGACCCCTCCCGCATCACGGAGCGGACGGTCGCCCGCTACCTCGACGAGCCGGACCTGCCCGACGTCGACATGTTCCTGCGCACCGGCGGCGAGCAGCGCACGTCCAACTTCCTGCTCTGGCAGTCCGCGTACGCCGAGATGGTGTTCATCGACGACGCGTGGCCCGACGTCGACCGCCGCACCCTGTGGCGAGCGGTGGAGACCTACGCCCGCCGCGACCGCCGCTACGGCGGGGCGGTGGACCGCCCGGTGACCGCCTGACGGGCGCCGCCGTCGTCACGCCCGGCGCTCAGCCGGTCGGGCGGTCCTCGTCGTCGGGGTCCTCCACGCCGGCGGCGACCAGCACGACGCTCGCCGCGCGCCGCTCCTTGCGGCGGTGCATCGCGAAGGTGGCGACGAGGACGACGACGACGGCGACGAGGGCCCCGAGCGCGAGCGGGGAGCCCGCCGCCGCGGCGAGCGCCGCCTCCCACACGGCCCAGCCGATGGTGGAGTAGATCGCCGCCCACGCCAGCGCCCCGGGCACCTGGGCGACGGTGTACCGCGGCCATGTGATGCGCAGCACCCCGGCGGCGACCTGGATCATCGACTGGAAGCCGACGGTGAGGTAGGACAGCGGCACGGCCGGCAGGCCCCACCGGCGGATGGTGGCGATGCCTCTGTCGGCGCCCCCGCCCTCGAGCCACGCGTGGACCCGTCGGCGCCAGCCGGCGGTCGGCCGGGTGCGGCGCAGGGTCTGCTCGGTGGCCACCCGGCCGGCCCAGTACATGGCCTGACCGCGCACCGTGGCCCCGAGGTAGAGGAACACGAAGGTCAGCCAGAAGGGCCAGGACGCCAGGAAGTCAGGCACGGGTGCCCTCCGCGTACCGCTCGGTGGCGCAGACGGAGCAGGTGCCGAAGAGCTCGGCGGTGTGGTCGACGTCGACGAAGCCGTTGTCCTGGGCCACCTTGGCGGCCCACCGCTCGACCGTCTCGCCCTCGATCTCGACCGTGCGCCCGCACTCACGGCACACGAGGTGGTGGTGGTGGGTCTGCCGGGCGCAGCGGCGGTAGAGCGCCTCGCCGTCGCCGGTCCGCAGCACGTCGACCTGACCGGCCTCCGCGAGCGACTGGAGCGTCCGGTAGACGGTGGCCAGGCCGACCGTGCTGCCGCTGGAGCGGAGCATCTCGTGCAGCTGCTGGGCGCTGCGGAAGTCCTCGGTGCGGCCGAGGAGATCGCTGACGGCGGAGCGTTGCCTGGTCATGCGCAGCATCGGTCACACCACCTCTCGGACCTCGACGTCGTCGGCGACGTCGAGGTGCGGGTCGGTGTGCGTGGGACGCCCGAGCAACGGACGCACGACCGACACCACGGCGTAGAGCCCGATGGCCAGCACGACGATCGTCGCGCCCGGGGAGAGCGGGTACACGAACGTGATCGTCAGGCCGACGACGCACACCACCACGCCGATGACCATCGCGGTGGTCATCGTGGAGCGGAAGGAGCGGGCGAAGAGCTGGGCGACAGCGACGGGCACGATCATCAGCGCCGACACGAGCAGCACCCCGACCACCCGCATGGAGACGGAGACGGTGAGGGCCGCCATCACGGCCACGAGGATGTTGAGGGCGCGGACAGGAAGGCCCGCCGCCCGGGCGAACTCCTCGTCGTGGCACAGCGTGAACAGGGCGGGCCGCAGGCCGAGCCCGAAGCCGAGCAGCACGGCGGCGAGGACCACCGTCAGCCACACGTCGAGCGTGCTCACCGACGCGATGGACCCGAACAGGTAGCCGTTGAGATTCGCGGTGGTGCCGCCGGCGAGCCCGATGAGCAGCACGCCCGCGGCGATCCCGCCGTAGAACAGCAGCGCCAGAGCGACGTCGCCGCTCGTCTTGCCGCGTTCGCGCACGACCTCGATGAGGACCGCCCCCACGACGGAGGCGACGACGGCGCCCGGGACGGCGAGCGCGTCCTTGTCCGCGAGTCCCGCGGCGCTGCCGGCGAGCCAGCCCATCGCCACGCCCGTGAGCGCCACGTGCCCGATCCCGTCGCCCAGGAGCGCGAGGCGACGCTGGACGAGGTAGGTGCCCATGACGGGGGCCGCCACGCCGACGAGCACGGCGACGACGAGCGCCCGCTGCATGAGCGGTGTGGTGATCAGCTGGCCGAGAGTCGTCAGAAGGTCCATCACAGCTCCACCGTCAGGTCCGGGGCGTGGTGCACGGGCCCCACGGCTCCCTCGTGCGCGTGCTCGTGCTCGTGGCCCGGTGCGTCGTGGCCGGCGCTGGGCCGGGGCGGCGCGCCGTCGTGGACCACCCGGCCGTGGCGCAGCACCACGGCGCGCTCCACCAGCGGGCCGAGCTCGCCCAGCTCGTGCAGGACGACGAGCACGGTGGTGCCGCGCTCGTGCAGCTCGGCGATCGTGCGGGCGAGCGCCTCCTTGGACGCCGCGTCGATGCCCGCGAGCGGCTCGTCGAGCACCAGCAGGTCCGGCTCCCGCACGAGGGCCCGGGCGATGAGCACCCGCTGCTGCTGCCCGCCCGAGAAGACCTGGACGCTGTCCCGGGCGCGGTGGGCGAGGCCGACCTGCTCCAGCGCGGCCAGCGCGCGGGCCCGTCCGGCCCGTCCGGGCCGGAGTCGCCGACGATCGAGGAGTCCGGAGGTCACGACCTCCAGGGCGGTGGCCGGCACGCCCGCCGACGCGGTGACCCGCTGCGGCACGTACCCCACGCGCCCCCACGGGACGGTGCGCTGCTCGGCCATGACGTCGCGCCCGTAGATGCGTGCCCGGCCGCGGGTGACGGGCAGGACACCGACGAGGGCCCTGACCAGCGTCGACTTCCCCGAGCCGTTCGCGCCCAGCAGGGCGACGGTCTCGCCGTCACGGACGGTCAGGTCGATGCCGCGCAGCACCGTCGAGCGGCCGAGGACCACCGTGAGGTCCTCGGTGCGCACCGGCAGCACGGGCTCGCTCACGAGCACCTCATCGCCGTGGTGAGGGCGTCGAGGTTGGCGCGCATGACGTCCGGGTACTCCCGTCCCTGGTCCACCTGGGTCTCCAGCGGGTCGAGGACCGCGACGTCGACACCCAGGTCGGAGGCGAGGGACTCGGCGACGGCGGGGTTGACGAGGCTCTCGGTGAAGATCGTCGTGACGCCCTGGTCCTTCACGACGTCGCCGATCTGGGCGAGCCGGGCGGGGGAGGGCTCGGACTCCGGGTCCACCCCGGAGATGCCGACCTGCTTCAGGCCGTAGGCCTCGGCGAGGTACCCGTAGGCCTCGTGCGCGACGACGATCGTGCGGGTCTCGCACCGCGCGAGCCGGTCCGCGTACTCCTGGTCGAGGGCGGCCAGCTCGGTCCCGAGCCGCTCGGCGTTCGCGGCGTAGTCGGCGGCGTGCTCCGGGTCGGCGTCGGCGAGCTCGCCCGCGACGGCGGTCGCGACGTCGGCCAGGCGGGACGGGTCGAGCCAGAAGTGGGGGTCGCCGTCGGTGTGCCCGTGGCCGTCGTCGGTGCCGGCGGGCTCGTCCGCGTGCCCGTCCTCGTCCGCCGCGTGCCCGTCGCCGTCGGTGTGGACGCCGGCGGGCCCGGCCACGTCGAGCACGTGCGCGGGGGAGGTGACCGCGAGGGCGTCGTCGAGGGCCGCCTGGAAACCGGAGAGGTAGACGACCGTCGCGCCGTCGAGCTTGGCGACGGTGGCGGGTGCGAGCTCGAGGTCGTGCGGGTCGACGCCCGCAGGCGTGACGGAGGAGACGGTGACGTGCTCCCCGCCCACCTGCTTGGTCACGTACTCGAGCGGGTAGAGCGCCGTGAGGACGTGGGTGCGACCGTCGGTGGCGGCGCCGGCGCTGCCCAGGTCCGAGCACGCGGCGAGCGGGAGGGCCAGCACTGCCAGGGCGGCCGCGGCGCGGTGGCGCAGGTTCGTCATGAGGATGATTCTCAATCCTGGTGAGAATCAGTGTCAACTAGGAGAGTGGTGAGCCCCCTCACCTGACAGCCGGAGCGGTCGGGCGGCGCACACGGGCCGCCCGCATGGGTAGGTTGGTCACCGCAGCAGCCGGGAGCGACTCTGCTCCCGCCCCAACCGCCCGCGCCAGCCAGGTGCGGGTCACCGACCAGCAGGAGAGTTCACCCGTGGCCACACCCTCGCGCCTGGACAACGTCATCAACCTCGCCAAGCGGCGCGGCTTCGTCTACCCCTCCGGGGAGATCTACGGCGGCACCCGATCCGCGTGGGACTACGGTCCGCTCGGCGTGGAGCTGAAGGAGAACATCAAGCGCCAGTGGTGGCGCGCGATGGTCACCTCCCGCGACGACGTCGTCGGGCTCGACTCCTCCGTCATCCTGCCCCGTCAGGTCTGGGTGGCCTCCGGCCACGTCGGCGTCTTCACCGACCCGCTCACCGAGTGCCTCAGCTGCCACAAGCGCTTCCGCGCCGACCAGATGGAGGAGGAGTACGAGGAGAAGAAGGGGCGCGCGCCGGAGAACGGCCTGGCGGACATCCCCTGCCCCAACTGCGGCACCCGCGGGCAGTGGACCGAGCCGCGCGACTTCAACATGATGCTCAAGACCTACCTCGGCCCGGTCGAGGACGAGTCCGGCCTGCACTACCTGCGGCCCGAGACCGCGCAGGGCATCTTCGTCAACTTCAACAACGTCATGACCTCGGCCCGGAAGAAGCCGCCGTTCGGCATCGGCCAGATCGGCAAGTCCTTCCGCAACGAGATCACACCGGGCAACTTCATCTTCCGCACCCGTGAGTTCGAGCAGATGGAGATGGAGTTCTTCGTCGAGCCGGGCACGGACGAGGACTGGCACCAGTACTGGATCGACACCCGTACCGACTGGTACACGGACCTGGGCATCGCCCGGGACAACCTGCGCCACTACGAGCACCCGCAGGAGAAGCTCTCCCACTACTCCAAGCGCACGGTGGACATCGAGTACCGCTTCGGGTTCCAGGGCAGCGAGTGGGGCGAGCTCGAGGGCATCGCCAACCGCACCGACTTCGACCTGTCGACCCACACCGAGCACTCCGGGCAGGACCTCAGCTACTTCGACCAGGGCAAGAACACCCGCTGGGTGCCCTACGTCATCGAGCCCGCCGCGGGCCTGACCCGCTCGCTCATGGCCTTCCTCGTCGAGGCCTACACCGAGGACGAGGCCCCCAACACCAAGGGCGGGGTGGACAAGCGGACGGTCCTCAAGCTCGACCCGCGCCTGGCCCCGGTCAAGGCCGCGGTGCTCCCGCTGTCCCGCAACGAGAGGCTCTCGCCGGTCGCGCGGGACCTCGCCGCGGAGCTGCGGAAGTACTGGAACGTCGAGTTCGACGACGCCGGCGCCGTCGGCCGCCGCTACCGGCGCCAGGACGAGGTCGGCACGCCCTTCTGCATCACGGTGGACTTCGACTCCCTCGAGGACCAGGCCGTCACGGTGCGCGAGCGCGACACGATGAGCCAGGAGCGCATCTCGCTCGACAAGGTCCGCAGCTACCTCGCGGAGCACCTGCCCGGCTGCTGAGCCGGCCGCCGGCGCCACGTCCCGGCACCACCCACGCGGACGAGGTCGAGGTTCTGGTTCGAGAACGAACCGGAACCTCGACCTCGTCGCCGTCTCCGCCGTCGGACCGGGTGGAACTCGGCGCGTCCTCCGCGGCGGCGACTGACCGACCGGTGAGCATGGAGCGTGCCCCGCTCCCGCTCCCGTTCCCGCTCCCGATCGCACTCGCACTCCCACTCGCACCTGCCCGCCGGTGAGGCCGCCGCCCTGGCCCCGGCCGACGCGCGCCGCGCCCGCTGGATCCTCACCGCCCTCGTCGTGCCCCTGCTGGCCGCCACCGTGCTCGCCCTGGTCGCGATGTGGCCGCGCGGGGAGACGCCGATCGGGTCGGTGCCGCTGGCCGGCACCGGGATGACGATCGAGGCGGGCACCGTCGTCGAGGTGGTCGACCCGGCCGCGCCGGGCGCCCCCGTGGACGGGCAGGTCCGCGTCGAGCTGTCCACCGGCGAGCACGCCGGCCAGGTCGCGCCCGTCCAGGTGCCGCCGGAGATCATGGCGAACGGCATGGAGGCCGGGGACCGGGTGCGCCTGATGTTCAGCCCCTCGGCGATGGGGACCGGCAGCCCGTACGTGTTCTGGGACTTCGAGCGCACCGCCCCGGTGGGCTGGCTGGCCGTCCTCTACGCCGTCGTCGTCCTGGCCGTCGCGCGCTGGCGGGGGCTCGCCGCGATGGTCGGCCTCGCCGGGTCGCTCGCCGTCATCGTGGTGTTCGCGATCCCCGCGATCATGCTGGGGCAGCCGCCGCTGCTCGTGGCGCTGGTCGGCTCGTCCGCGATGATGTTCCTCTCCCTCTACCTCGCCCACGGCATCTCGATCCGGACGACGACGGCGCTGCTCGGCACCTTCGTCGGCCTCGCGATCACCGTGGCGCTGGCGGCGTGGGGCACGCGGTCCGCCAACCTCACCGGGACCAGCTCCGAGCAGTCCCTCATCCTGCTGGGGACCTTCCCGAACCTGTCGCTGACGGACCTGCTGCTCTGCGGCATGGTGATCGCCGGCCTCGGTGCGCTCAACGACGTCACCATCACCCAGGCGTCGGCGGTGTGGGAGCTGCACGCCGCCAACCCGTCCGTGCCGAGGCGGCGGCTGTTCACGCGCGGCATGCGCATCGGCCGCGACCACATCGCCTCGACGGTCTACACGCTCGCCTTCGCCTACGTCGGTACGGCCCTGCCGATGCTCATGGCCGCCGCGCTGATGGACCGCGCCGCGCTCGACACCCTCATGGCCGGCGAGATCGCCGAGGAGGTCGTGCGCACGCTCGTCTCCTCGATCGGGCTCGTGCTCGCCATCCCCGTCACCACGGGCATCGCGGCCGCCCTGGTCCGCACGAGCCGGCGGCGCGGCGGTGACGACCCCGCACCGGAACCGTCGCTCGAGGTCGCCGCCGGGGTGCGCTGAGCGGGCCACGTCACAGGCTCTCCGGCTGTCAGGCACGCCGACACCGGCGACAATGGCGCGGTGAGCGCACTGCAGATCGGACCCGTCACCGTGGGGACCCCCGTGGTCCTGGCCCCCATGGCCGGCGTGACGAACCCACCTTTCCGCAAGCTGTGCCGCGAGGCGGGCGTCGACGGGCTGCCGGAGGGTGCCGCGGCGGCGGTGCCCGGGTCGCACGCGCCTGCCGGGCTGTACGTGACCGAGATGATCACCTCGCGCGCGCTCGTCGAGCGCACGCCGGAGACCATGCGCATGATCACCCCGGACCCCGACGAACCCGTCCGCTCGGTGCAGCTCTACGGCGTGGACCCGGCCACCATCGCGGCCGCCGTGCGCATCCTCGTCGCCGAGGACCGCGCCGACCACGTCGACCTCAACTTCGGGTGCCCCGTGCCGAAGGTCACGCGCAAGGGCGGGGGAGGGGCGCTGCCCTGGAAGCGGGACCTCTTCGACGCCATCGTCACCGGCGCCGTCCGGGCGGCGCGGGAGGCCTCGACCGGGCGCGAGCGGGAGGTCCCCGTGACCGTCAAGATGCGGATGGGCATCGACGACGAGCACCTCACCTACCTCGACGCCGGCCGGATCGCCGAACGGGCCGGTGTCGCCTCGGTGGCCCTGCACGCGCGGACCGTGGCCCAGCACTACTCGGGGCAGGCCCGGTGGGAGTCGATCGCCCGGCTCAAGGAGGCCGTCACGACCATCCCCGTGCTCGGCAACGGCGACATCTGGTCGGCCGAGGACGCCACGGAGATGATGCGACAGACCGGCTGCGACGGCGTGGTCGTCGGGCGCGGGTGCCAGGGCCGGCCGTGGCTGTTCACGGACCTGGTCGCGGCCGCGCACGGCTCCGACCGGCGCGTCACCCCGGGGCTGCGCGAGGTCGCCGCCGTCGTCCGACGGCACGCGGAGCTGATGGTCGAGCACTTCGGCGAGGAGCCGCGCGCCCTGCGCGAGATGCGCAAGCACATGTCCTGGTACCTCAAGGGCTACGTCGTCGGCGGGGAGGCCCGGCACGACCTCGGGCTCGTCTCCAGCCTCGCCGAGCTCGACGAGCGACTGGCCGCGCTCGACCTCGACCAGCCCTACCCGGGCGAGGCCGCCGAGGGGCAGCGGGGGCGCGCCGGCACGCCGAAGCAGCCTCACCTGCCCGACGGCTGGCTGACCAGCCGGGACGTCGACGAGGAGCTGCGCGCCATCCTCGCCCAGGCCGAGCTGTCCGTCTCCGGCGGCTGAGCCCGCGCGGGCGGGCGCACCCGCGCGGCGCTCAGGGCCTGACCGGCCTCAGCGGTGCGCCCACACCGTGGTGTCCTGCGGGACCGCCACGGCTGCGCCGTCGTCCGTGGTCGGCCCGCTGGAGACGAGCACCTCACAGCCGGCGGGCAGGCGCACGGGCTCCGCCCCCAGGTTCGTCAGGACGACCACGTCCTCGCGGCCCGGGGCCCCGTTGACGAAGGACACGACCGAGCCGGAGCCGGCGTGCTCGCCGTCCCAGGCCAGCGAGCCGAGACCGAGCCCGAGCTCGCGACGCAGCCGGAGCACCGTGCGGTAGAGCTCGAGCGTGGAGCGCGGGTCGCCGTCCTGCACGTCAGCGGCGTGCGCGTGCCAGCCGTCGGGCTGGGGCAGCCAGGAGCGCCCCTGCTCGGAGAACCCGAACGACGGCGCACCCGCCTCCCACGGCAGCGGCACCCGGCAGCCGTCGCGCCCCTTCTCGGCGCCGTCGGTCCGGAAGAAGGCCGGGTCCTCGCGGGCGTCGTCAGGCAGGGCGGTGTGCTCGGGCAGACCCAGCTCCTCGCCCTGGTAGAGGTACGCCGAGCCGGGCAGTCCCAGCATGAGCAGGGTGGCGGCCCGGGCGCGGCGCAGGCCGAGCTCGGCGTCGGGCTGGACGTCCTCGGCTCCGATGCCGTTCGGTCCCTTGCCGGTCTCGGGCAGGCCGAGGCGCGAGGCGTGGCGGACGACGTCGTGGTTCGAGAGCACCCAGGTCGTGGGGGCGCCGACGGCGTCGTTGACCCGGTAGGACTCCTCGACGCACTCGCGCAGGCGCGGCGCGGACCAGGGCGAGACGAGGAAGGCGAAGTTGAAGGCCTGGTGCATCTCGTCCGCCCGGACGTACCGGGCGAGGCGCTCGAGCGGGTCCACCCACGCCTCGGCGACGAGGACACGCTCGCCGGGGTACTCGTCGACCACCCGGCGCCACGAGCGGTAGATCTCGTGGACGCCGTCCTGGTCGAACATGGGCGGGTGCGGGCGCGCGGTGCCGCCCGGCTCGTCCTCCGTGCCGGCGACCATCTCGACGTGGCCGGTCCAGTCCGGCAGGCCGGCGGCCTTGACGAGGCCGTGCGCGACGTCGACGCGGAAGCCGTCGACGCCACGGTCGAGCCAGAAGCGCAGGACCGACTCCATCTCCGCCCGCACCTCGGGGTTCTCCCAGTTCAGGTCCGGCTGGGTGGAGTCGAACAGGTGCAGGTACCACTGCCCGTCGTTCTCCCACGGGCTGCCGGGGGCGTCGTCGCGGTCGCAGACCCTGGTCCAGGCAGGGCCGCCGAAGATGGACTCCCAGTTGTTCGGCGGCTCCTCGCCGACCTCCCCGCCGCCCTCGCGGAAGAGGTACCGGGCGCGCTCCGGGCTGGTCGGGCCGGCGGCCAGCGCCTCGCGGAACCAGACGTGCTCGTCCGAGGTGTGGTTGGGCACGAGGTCCACGATCACCCGCAGGCCGAGGGCGTGGGCACGCTCGAGCAGGGCGTCCGCGTCCGCGAGGGTGCCGAAGCGCGGGTCGACGTCGCGGTAGTCCGAGACGTCGTAGCCGCCGTCGTGCTGCGGCGAGCGGTAGAACGGCGAGAGCCACAGCGCGTCGACCCCGAGCGCGGCGAGGTGGTCCAGCCGCGAGGTGATTCCCGGCAGGTCGCCCATGCCGTCACCGTTCCCGTCGGCGAACGAGCGCGGGTAGACCTGGTAGATCACCGCGTGCCGCCACCACGCCTCGTCGCGGTCGTGCGCCGGGGCGTGGACGGTCAGGGATCGGGGCTCGGTGCGAACTGTCACTTCTCTCCTACGTCGGTCTTCGGGTCGCGTCAGCGGGAAGGGGCCCCGCGCGGCGGGAGCGGCCGTGCGCCGGGGACGGCCTCCGTGCGAACGCCGGCAGCCAGCGTGGCACGTGCGGCGTGCCGGGCGCACATCGGTGGGGGCCGGGAGGCCGCGTGCCCCCTCGGCGCCCGGTGCGGCACGGGCGCCGCAGGTTCAGTACGCGGTCGGCGCGGCGTCGGTGGACCCGCGGACGATGAGCTCGGGCACGAAGATCAGCTCGCCGCGCGGCACCTGCGAGCCGCCGATCTCCGCCACCAGGGTGGTCACCGCGGCCTGGCACATCGCGGCGACGGGCTGACGGATCGTGGTCAGGGGCGGGTGCGTGAAGGGGATGAGCGGGGAGTCGTCGTACCCGATGACGGAGAGGTCCTCGGGGACCCGCCGTCCGTTCGTGCGCGCCGCCCGCACCACGCCCAGCGCCATGAGGTCGGACCCGCAGATGACCGCCGTGCACCCCTGCTCCAGCAGCTCCGTGCCCGCCGCCACGCCGCCCTCGACGGTGAACAGCGTGCGGACCACCCGCGGCTCCTCGCCCTCCACGTACTGCGCGATGGCCTCCTCGAAGCCCACGCGCTTGCGGTGCGCGGGCACGAAGCGCTCGGGGCCGATGGCCAGGCCGATCCGGCGGTGCCCCTGGGACACCAGGTGCCGCACGGCGAGCTCCATGCTGCCGCGGTCGTCCGTGGAGAAGCACGGGGCGTCGATCGCGGGGTTGTGGCCGTTGAGCAGCACGAACGGCAGGCCGCGCTCGCGCAGGCGCTGGTAGCGCGCCGGGTCGGCGTTGGTGTCGGCGTGCAGCCCGGAGACGAAGACGATGCCGTCCACGCCGTGCTCGAGCAGCATCTCGACGTACTGGTCCTCGGTGGTGCCGCCGGGGGACTGGGTGCACAGCAGCGGCGTCAGGCCCATCGTGGCGAGGACGGACTCGACGGACTGCGCGAAGGCGGGGAACACGGGGTTGGTGAGCTCCGGCACGATCAGCCCGACCAGCCCCGCCGAGCGGGAGCTCAGCTTGTCCGGGCGCTCGTAGCCGAGCATGTCGAGGGCCGCCAGCACCGCCCGCCGGGTCTCCCCGGCGACCCCCGGCTTGTCGTTCAGCACCCGGGAGACGGTCGCCGTGCTGACGCCGGCCTGCTCCGCGACGTCGGTGAGTCTGGTGCGCCCTTGCATGGCAGACCTGTGCTTTCTCCTAGGTGCGCGCGACCGGTCCGCGCGGCACGTGAAACCGTTGCCTGAAAGTTACTGCAAGTAGTTGCAACTTTGCCAGCACCGCAGTTACTGTCGAGACATCCGGACCGGTTCCGTCGGCGACGACGGGGCGAGCCGCGACTGAATATCCCACCTATCCCACAGGAGATTCGAGATGCGACGGAGCATCACCCTTGCGGCCGCCGTCGGTATGACGATGGCGCTCGCCGCGTGCGGGGGCGAGACCCCCGAGGCGGACACGACGGCGGAGCCCGCCGCCGGGGCGACCTCTGCGCCCGCCGGCGACGGCGGGACGCTGACCATCTGGACCGACGAGACCCGGCAGGAGGCCGTCGAGGCGGCCGCCACGGCGTTCGAGGAGGAGACCGGCGCCACCGTCGCGACCGTTCTGAAGAACTTCGAGGACATCCGCGCCGACTTCCTCGCCCAGGTCCCCACCGGCGAGGGCCCGGACATCACCGTCGGTGCGCACGACTGGCTCGGCGAGATGACGGCCAACGGCGTCGTGGCCCCCATCGAGCTCGGCGACAAGGCCTCCGAGTTCGAGACCGTCGCGATCGAGGCCTTCACCCAGGACGGCCAGGTCTACGGCCTGCCCTACGCGGTCGAGAACATCGGCCTCATCCGCAACACGGCGCTCGCCGCGGAGGCCCCGGCCACCTGGGACGACGCCGTCGCCGCGGGCCAGGCCGCGGGCACGAAGTACCCCCTCCTCATCCAGGTGAGCGAGGAGGGCGACCCCTACACGATGTACCCGCTGCAGACCTCGTTCGGCGCCCCGGTGTTCGTCCAGAACGAGGACGGCTCCTACAGCCCCGAGCTCGCGCTCGGCGGCGAGCCCGGCAACGCGTTCGCGCAGTGGCTGGCGGAGCAGGGCCAGGCGGGCACGCTGGACACCGCCATCACCTACGACATCGCGGTGGAGGCCTTCGCCAACGGCGAGTCCCCCTTCATCATCGGCGGGCCGTGGATGATCGCCAGCTTCGAGGGCCTCGACCTCGCCGTCGACCCGATCCCGAGCGCCGGCGGCGAGCCCGCGCAGCCGTTCGCGGGTGTCCAGGGCTTCTACGTCAACGCCAAGAGCGAGAACGCCCTGCTCGCCAACGACTTCCTCGTGAACTTCATGTCCACCGAGGAGGCGCAGCTCGCCCTGTACGAGGCGGGTGACCGTCCGCCGGCCCTGGTCGCCGCGGCCGACACCGCCTCCTCCGACCCGGTCACCGCCGGGTTCCGCGAGGTCGGTACCGACGCCGTGCCGATGCCCTCCATCCCGGAGATGGGCGCGGTGTGGAACTTCTGGGGCGTGACGGAGGCCGCGATCGTCAGCGGCTCGCAGGAGCCCGTCGCGGCCTGGGAGAAGATGGTCTCGGACATCCAGGGCGCGCTCGACGCCGCCTGACCCACCCCCGGCGGGTGCGTGGCCACGGCCGCGCACCCGCCGGACCGGCGCCCGGTGCGCCGGCCGCCGGCACCGCCGGCGGACCGAACTCGGGGTCGACGACGAACCCCACGACGGTCGGGCGACGACGCGCCCGACGGAGGTCCCACATGAGCGCCCGCACCGAGGTGGAGCGACGGACCGAGGCCGGCCGGCCGACGCCGCCTGTCTCCCGCAGCTCCCACGCCCGCACCTTCAGCCGCGGCTTCGCGGCCAAGGTCGTGCTGATGGCTCTGGTCAACGCCCTCGGCGTGTACGTGATCCTGGCCGCCTGGGCCGCCGAGTCCTACGGCGTGCTGGCGGCCATGGTCGCCCTCGTCGTCGCGGCCGACTACGTCTACTTCTCGCGGCGCACGCTCCCGCTGAAGTACCTGCTCCCCGGGCTGGCCTTCCTGCTGGTCTACCAGGTCTTCGTCGTCGCCTACACGGGGTACGTGGCGCTGACCAACTACGGGGACGGCCACAACTCCACCAAGGAGGACGCCGTCGAGGCGCTCCTCATCCAGAACGAGCGCCGCGTCGAGGGCTCGGCCGCCTACCCGCTGGTGGTCCTGGACGACGGCGGCGAGCTCGCCTTCGCGATCGCCGACGACGGCGAGGTCCGGGTCGGCCGGGCCGAGACCCCGCTGGAGACGGCGGAGGAAGCCGTCGTCTCCGACGGCGTCATCACCGAGGTCCCCGGCTACGAGGTGCTCCCGCGGCAGGCGGTGCTCGAGCGCCAGGCCGAGGTCACGGCGCTGCGCGTGCCGGTCTCGGACGACCCCGCCGACGGGTCGATCCGCACGCAGGACGCGCGCAACGGGTACGTGTTCGTCTCCACGCTGGCGTACGACGAGGCCGCCGACACGATGACGGACACCCTCACCGGGACGGTCTACACGCCGAACGACGAGGGCATGTTCGAGGCCCCCGACGGCACCACGCTGCCCGTGGGCTGGAAGGTGTTCGTCGGGCTGGAGAACTTCGCCACCGCCTTCGGCGACGCCCGCTACTCCGGCCCGTTCCTGCAGGTGCTGCTGTGGACGCTCGCGTTCGCCGTGCTGTCCGTGGTCACCACGTTCCTGCTCGGTCTCTTCCTGGCGATGGTCTTCAACGACGAGCGCGTCCGCGGCCGAAAGATCTACCGCACGCTGCTGATCCTGCCCTACGCCTTCCCCGGCTTCCTGGCCGCGCTGCTGTGGTCCGGCCTCCTCAACCGCCGCTTCGGCTTCATCAACTCGGTCCTCCTCGGCGGCGCGGAGATCCCCTGGCTCACCGACCCCTGGCTGGCCAAGCTCTCGGTGCTCGGCGTGAACCTGTGGCTGGGCTTCCCCTACATGTTCCTCATCTGCACCGGCGCCCTGCAGTCGATCCCGAAGGACGTCCTGGAGGCGGCCAAGATCGACGGCGCCAGCCGGTTCCGCACGTGGCGCTCCGTGGTCCTGCCGTTGCTCATGGTCTCCACCGCGCCGCTGCTGATCTCCTCCTTCGCCTTCAACTTCAACAACTTCAACCTCATCTACATGCTCACCGGCGGGGGACCGCGCATGGCGGACGCGTCGGTGCCCATCGGGCACACCGACATCCTCATCTCGATGGTGTACTCCATCTCCGGTCTCGACGGCACGGCGGACAAGAACTACGGCCTGGCCAGCGCCCTGTCGATCGTCATCTTCCTGATCGTCGCGACCATCTCCGTGATCAGCTTCCGCCGCACCCGCTCGCTCGAGGAGATCAACTGACATGGCCACCGCACCCACCGTCACGGCCGCCCCGGCCAACAGGGTGAGCCGCCGTCGCTGGTTCAGCGAGGTCGGCTGGCGGCATGTCGTCGGCGTGGTCGCCGTCGTCTACGCGGCGTTCCCGATCGTCTACGTCATCTCCGCCTCGCTCAACCCCGGCGGCACGCTGACCGGCTCCAACTCCCTCTTCAGCGAGGTCAGCGGCGCCAACTACACCGAGCTGAACGGCACCTACTTCTGGACGTGGGTGCGCAACACCCTGTTCATCGGCACGGTCACCGCCGTCGGCACCGTCCTGATGGGAGCGGCCGCGGCGTACGCGTTCTCGCGGTTCCGGTTCACCGGCCGGCGCGTCGGGCTCATGGCCCTGCTGGTCATCCAGATGTTCCCGCAGATCCTGGCCTTCGTCGCGATCTTCCTGCTGCTGCTGGGACTGCGGAACGTGGTGCCGGTGCTCGGTCTGAACAGCCAGATCGGCCTGATCTGCGTGTACCTGGGCGGGGCGCTCGGCGTGAACACGTTCCTCATGTACGGGTTCTTCAACACCGTGCCGCGCGAGCTGGACGAGGCCGCGAAGATCGACGGCGCCTCCCACGCCCAGATCTACTGGACGATCATCCTGCGCCTGGTCGCCCCGATCCTCGCCGTCGTCGGGCTGCTGTCCTTCATCTCCACGTTCTCCGACTTCGTCATCGCCCGCGTCATCCTCCAGTCGGAGCAGAACTGGACGCTCGCGGTGGGCCTCTACGGCTGGGTGTCGTCACTGCTCGAGGCCAACTGGGGGCTCTTCGCCGCCGGCGCCGTGATCAGTGCGCTGCCGGTGCTGGTGCTCTTCCTGTTCCTGCAGCGCTACATCGTGGGCGGGCTCACGTCGGGGGCGGTCAAGGGCTGACCGGCCGGGGATCCTCGCCAGGGCCTCAGCTCAGGGCGATCCACACCGTGGTGTCCGGCGGCACGCTGACCATCCCGTCCAGCGGGTTCGACAGGTCGTCGCTGGCCTGCAGGATCTCCCGCTCCGCCGGCACCCGCACGTCCCGGTCGGAGAGGTTCGTCAGGACGAGCACGTCCCGGTTGACGAAGCCCAGCGTCCCGGCGTACGGCAGGTCGTCCACCCACGCGACGTGGCCGGTGCCCAGGCTCAGCTCCTGGCGCAGGCGGAAGGCGTGGCGGTAGCGCTCGAACGTGCTCCCAGGGGTGCCGCGCTGCTCCGCCGCGAGCCGGGCCACCTCGGTGATCGTGGCGGCCGGGTCGTCGGGCCGCGGCGCGATGCCGACGGGCTCTCCCTGGCTGACGTAGGCAGTGCCCGGAAGAGCGGTCATGAGCAGGGTCGCGGCCCGGCGACGACGGCGTGCCGCCTCCTCGTCGAGCCCCCATGACGGCGCGGAACCGGTCGTCAGGTCGGTCAGCGTCCATCCCGCGGGCGCGCCGACCGCGTCCCGCTGGAGGTAGGAGTCGGAGACGGTCGCCCGCAGCTGGGGGGCGTCCCAGGTCGTCACCGCCAGCCGGTCGTCCCGGGTGACGTGCAGCCAGTCCTCGTGCAGGTGCTCGGCCAGGGCGTCGGGCGTGCGGGCGGAGATGCCGCCCGTGAGCACCGAGTCGGCCTCGGCGGCCAGCGCGTGCAGCGCGCCGAGGTCCACGCCCTCGTGCTCGTGGCTGTCCGTCGAGCTCGTGACCCCGAGATCCACCCCGTCGACGTCGCGGGCCAGCCACGCCGCCACGCGGGCGCGGTGCCGGGCCGCGGCGCCGTCGCGCGGGCCGACGTCCGTGCCGGCGAGCGAGACGATGACCCGGATGCTGCGCTGGTGCGCGCGCCGGACGAGCGTGTCGACGGTCTCGCGGGCGTCGGGGGCGTCCGGGTCCACCGCCGGCACGCGCACCTGGACCGCGCTCGCGCCGAGCCGGGAGACGTGGGAGATCTCAGCCGACAGGGCCGCGAGCGCCCCGAGGTCGGCCGCCCCGACCACCTGGTAGACCACCGCCTGCCGCCACCAGGCCTGCGGGCCGCGCGGGCCGCGGTGCACCAGGGTGGTGGTCGTGACCCCGCCGAGGCGCGATCGGACGCGACCGCGGCCCTCACCCGGGTCCGGGGAGGTGCGCTCGGTCCGGCCCTCGTCGTCGGTTCGGGTGTCCGTCACCCGCCCATTGTGGCTCACCGGCGCGGCCTGCACCCGCCGTCCCGTAGGCTCGCGCCGTGCCCACCGATCCCTTCGTCCCCGACCGCGCCTGGGGGTCCGGCGCGCCGGACGCGGGCGTGCGCCAGGCCGACGTGTACACCGACCGCGACCGCGAGCGGTGGTGGAGCGAGGCGCCGAAGAACCCCCGGCGCACCGCCTTCGAGCGGGACCGGGCGCGCGTGCTGCACTCCTCGGCGCTGCGGCGCCTGGGCGCCAAGACGCAGGTGCTCGGCCCCTCGAGCGACGACTTCGTCCGCACGCGGCTGACGCACTCCCTCGAGGTGGCGCAGGTGGGCCGCGAGCTGGGCAAGGTCCTCGGCTGCGACCCGGACGTCGTCGACACAGCGTGCCTCTCCCACGACCTCGGGCACCCGCCCTTCGGGCACAACGGCGAGCGCGCCCTGCACGAGGTGGCCCTCGGCATCGGCGGGTTCGAGGGCAACGCCCAGACGCTCCGGCTGCTCTCCCGCCTGGAGCCGAAGGTCTTCGCCGACGACGGCACGTGCGTCGGCCTCAACCTCACCCGGGCGAGCCTGGACGCCGCGACGAAGTACCCGTGGCAGGCCGGCGACGGCCCGCGCCGGGCGGACGGGACGAGCACCCGGAAGTTCGGCGTGTACCCGGACGACGAGCCCGTCTTCGCATGGTTGCGCCAGGGGGCGCCCGAGCGGCGCAAGTGCCTCGAGGCGCAGGTGATGGACCTGGCGGACGACATCTCCTACTCCGTCCACGACGTCGAGGACGCGATCGTGGGCGGGCGGGTGGACCTGGAGAGGCTGCGGGTCACCGCCGAGCAGGAGCGGGTCGTGGCGCAGGTGCGGGACTGGTACGACCCGGCGGTGGACGACGACACCCTCGGCGCCGCCCTCGACCGGCTCGTCAGCCACCCCATCTGGGTGTCCTCCTACGACGGCTCGCGCCGCGACCTCGCGCGGCTGAAGGACCTCACGAGCCAGCTCATCGGCCGGTTCTGCGCCGCCGCGGAGGACGCCACCCGGGCCGCCTACGGCACCGGTCCGCTGACCCGGTACGAGGCCGACCTCATCGTTCCGGACGAGACGCTGGCCGAGATCTTCGTCCTCAAGGGCGTCGCGGCCCTGTACGTCATGGCGCCGCGCGAGCACGAGCCGCTGTACCTGGCCCAGCGGACGATCCTCTTCGACCTGGTGGACGCCCTCGCGGAGTCCGGTGCGCGCCACCTCGAGGAGCCCTTCGCGGCGGACTGGCGGGAGGCCGGGGACGACGGCGCCCGGCTGCGCGTGGTCATCGACCAGGTCGCGTCACTGACGGACACCTCCGCCCAGCAGTGGCACGCCCGGCTGTGCGGGATGCTCTCCGAGGTCTACTGAGGGTTCCCGCCGGTGCGACCGCTCCGGCGTCGTGCTGGGGACGGCCGCGCCGGGAACCGGACGTCCCACGCCTAGACTGTCGTCATGGCAAGCCTCATCCGGCGCGAGGACATCGCGGCAGTCCGCGAACGCGCACGGATCGACGAGGTCGTCGGCACCTACGTCACCCTCAAGCCGGCCGGCGTGGGGTCGATGAAGGGCCTGTGCCCCTTCCACGACGAGCGCACCCCCTCCTTCCACGTCCGCCCCCAGCTGGGCCTGTGGCACTGCTTCGGCTGCGACGAGGGCGGCGACGTCATCTCGTTCGTCCAGAAGATCGACCACCTGCCCTTCACCGAGGCCGTCGAGCACCTCGCCGCCAGGACCGGCATCCAGCTGCGCTACGAGGACGGCGGCACCACCCGCCCGCGCGAGGAGGTCGGCAGGCGGCAGCGTCTCATCGAGGCGCACCGCGTGGCGGAGGAGTACTTCGTCGCCCAGCTCGACTCCCCGGGCGCCGCGCCCGGCCGGCAGTTCCTCGCGGACCGCGGGTTCGACCGGCAGGCGGCGGCGACGTTCGGCGTGGGCTTCGCCCCGCAGGGCTGGGACAACCTCCTGCGCCACCTGCGCGGGCGCGGGTTCACCGAGGCCGAGCTCACCGCCTCCGGCCTCGTCTCCCAGGGCAACCGCGGGATCTACGACCGGTTCCGCGGGCGCCTCGTGTGGCCGATCCGGGACATCACCGGCGAGACCGTGGGCTTCGGCGCCCGCCGGCTCCTCGAGGAGGACCAGGGCCCGAAGTACCTCAACACGCCCGAGACCCCGATCTACAAGAAGTCCCAGGTGCTCTACGGCCTCGACCTCGCCAAGCGGACCATCGCCAAGGAGCGCAAGGTCGTCGTCGTCGAGGGGTACACGGACGTCATGGCGGCGCACCTGTCCGGTGTCACCACCGCGGTGGCCACCTGCGGCACGGCGTTCGGCACCGACCACATCCGTATCGTGCGCCGCCTGCTCGGCGACACGGCCGACGCCGCCACCGGCGTGATCTTCTCCTCCGGCGCCACCCACGGCGGCGAGGTCATCTTCACCTTCGACGGCGACGCGGCCGGCCAGAAGGCGGCCCTGCGCGCCTTCGAGGAGGACCAGCGGTTCGCGGCGCAGACCTTCGTCGCCGTCAGCCCGGACGGTCTCGACCCGTGCGACCTGCGCCTGGAGCGCGGGGACGCCGCGGTGCGCGACCTGGTGGCCTCCCGGCAGCCGCTCTTCGCGTTCGCGATCCGCTCCGTGCTGGCGCAGCTCGACCTGTCGACGGCGGAGGGGCGGGTCGCCGCGCTGCGGGCCGCCGCGCCCGTGGTCGCCGGGATCCGGGACCGGGCGCTGCGCTGGGAGTACTCGCGCTCGCTCTCGGGGTGGCTCGGCATGGACCAGGTGGCGGTGCGACGGGCCGTGCAGGCGGCGGAACGGTCCGGGCCGGTCGGAGGGGGCCCGGGGCACCCGGAGCAGCAGGGCGGCGGAGGACCCGCCTCTCGGTACGGCGGGGGGCCTGGCGGCCGCAACGGCGGTGGCCGGTCCGACGGCCGCCCGCCCGCACCGGTCCCGGGCGGGTACGACGGCGGCGGCGCAGCCGCCCGGCCGTTCCGCGAGGACCCGGTCGCCCAGCTGGAGCGGCAGGTGCTGGAGGTGGTCCTCCAGCTGCCGCAGCACGCCCTTGCCGCCGGCTTCGACGCACTGGCGCCGGACACCTTCACGGTCCCCGCCTACCGCGGCGTCCACGACGCCATCCGTGCCGCCGGCGGGACGACGGCCTTCGGTCAGGAGGTCGAACGGCTCTCGGCACAGGGCGGGGGAGGCGACGTCGCCGGGCACGCCGCCGCGCGGTGGGCCGAGCAGGTCCGGGAGAACGCCGTCGGCCCGGTGGCCGGCGTCATCACCGAGCTCGCCGTCGCGCCGCTCCCGGAGGACCGGCCCGACGCGCTGGCCGGGTACGCGCGCGGGGTGCTGGTGGCGCTGATCCGGATGGGCCTGACCCGTGAGATCGCGGACGTGAAGGGCACGCTGCAGCGCACCGACCCGGGCGACCCGACCTACGCGCAGATCTTCGCTCAGCTGATGGAGCTGGAGAACCGGCGCCGCTCGCTCAGCGGGGAGTGAGCCGGAGCGGCCGGCTGAGTCGACCTTGGCCGCGTGCGCTCACCCCGCCCGGCGAACCTCTGCCCCGGAGGGGCTGGTTCATCGGGCCGAGGTGGGGGACAGTGCGCCCGGGAAGCCGGGGTCGTGGTCCACGACGTCGACCACCTCGCCGATATGGGTGACCTCGAGGAGGAAGCGGACGAGATCGGGCGGCTCGATGAACCGTACCCGGTGGGAGATGCGGTGGGCGAGGTGGGCGATCGCCGCGATGACCGTGGAGTCCATGAACGTGACGGTCCGTGTGTCGACGTCGACGGGAACCCCTGCGTCCGCGGCCTCTCGTGCGGCGGTCGCGAGCTCGTCGCTCAGGCTGGCGTCGACCGGCCCGGCGAGGACGATGCGTACCCGCGCGGGTGAGGTCAGCACGGAGACCAGGCCCTGCTCGTCCGCCCGGGGGCCGGTGCTCGCTGCTGCGGCGTCGCTCATGTCTGGGGTGATCCTTCCGTCGATCGGACAGCCTCTCACCGGGTCGTACCTGATCGCGGCGGAGCACTGACGACAAAGGCCCGGAACCGTTGAGGTTCCGGGCCTGCTTGCTCCCGCGATTGGACTCGAACCAATAACCGTCCGATTAACAGTCGGATGCTCTGCCTATTGAGCTACGCGGGATCGCGAGATGTGACTCTAGCAAAGATTGAGAGGGCTCAGACCACCGCGTCGGCCGCTGGAGGCCTCATGTGGCAAGTCCCACAGCGGAGCGGGCTCGTCGCTCGAGGTCGTCGATGAGCTTGCGCTCGGCGTCGTCACCCCGAAGCTGGCCCTGGACGGTGACCTGCGAGAGCAGGCCGCCGTTCTCGTCTCGGCGGATGTTCACCCGCACGAAGGCCCCGCCCGGGGTGTCGAGGCTCTCGGTGTGGACCACCGAGGACTGGACCCGCTCGCGCAGCGTCGAGGTGAACCGCGCCGGGTCGTGCTCCACGGGCCGGAGCACGAGCGGAGTGACCGCGCCGTCGACCCAGGCGACCGTGAGCTCGCCTGCGTCGCCGTCCCAGCGTCCGTGCTCGACGGTGTGCCAGGGGTAGCGGCCGACGACGCCGTCCGCGTCGGCGACGACGAGCGCGCCCGCGGCTGCGA
The DNA here is from genome assembly GCF_002563695.1 of Georgenia soli. Classification (NCBI taxonomy): domain Bacteria; kingdom Bacillati; phylum Actinomycetota; class Actinomycetes; order Allobogoriellales; family Allobogoriellaceae; genus Georgenia; species Georgenia soli. The sequence goes on from NZ_PDJI01000004.1 coordinate 3,915,446, forward strand.
CCGCCCAGCGGCCGTCCGTGAGCTCCGCATGGGCGAGCGGGGAGTCGCGGCGGTCCAGGCGGGCGCCGACGTCCGGGGGCAGCTTGGGGGAGCGGCGGCCGAAGATCATGTTGGACACGGTAACCGTCCGTACCCGGGTACGCTGGACGCCGTCGTGGCGCCATGCCGCCGCGCGCCCCTGTAGCTCAGCCGGTCAGAGCAGCGGACTCATAATCCGTCGGTCGCGGGTTCAAGCCCCGCCGGGGGCACCCCGTGCGCCTCTTGCCGTCTGCGGTGGCACCATCGTCGTCGTGGGCGCCGCCGCGGTGGCCGGACGGCCAGGAGCGAGGAGGCACGGATGAGCGTGGTCGACAACGTCATCTACGTGGACGGCACCCGGGTCGCAGCGCCGGAGAGCCTCGAGCGGACGTTCGACCTCCTGCGCGAGCACGGCGGCATGGCGTGGGTGGGGCTGTACCGGCCGACGCCGGCGGAGGTCGGGACCATCGCCCGGGAGTTCGGCCTGCACGAGCTGGCCCAGGAGGACACCAACAAGGCGCACCAGCGGCCGAAACTGGAGCGGTACGGGAACACGCTGTTCACGGTGCTGCGCCCGGCCCGGTACCTCGAGGACGTGGAGAAGGTCGAGTTCGGCGAGCTGCACGTGTTCACCGGCCCGGGCTTCGTGGTGACCGTCCGGCACGCGGAGTCCCCGAACCTCGCGCGGGTCCGGCGCCGCCTCGAGAGGGAGCCGGACACCCTCCGCCACGGCCCGGAGGCGGTGCTCTACGCGATCCTCGACGAGGTCGTGGACCAGTACGGTCCGGTCGTCGCTGGCCTGGAGAACGACATCGACGAGATCGAGGACCAGCTCTTCGAGAGTGACCCGAACGTCTCGCGCCGCATCTACGAGCTCTCCCGCGAGGTCATGGCCTTCCAGCGGGCCACCCACCCGCTGCTGAGCATGCTCGAGCACCTCGAGCAGGGTTTCGACCGCTACGGCGTCGACATCGAGCTGCGGCACCGGCTGCGCGACGTCCACGACCACACCATCCGCGTGGTCGAGCGGGTCGGCGCCTTCCGGGCGCTGCTCCAGAACGCCCTGACGGTCAACGCGACGCTCGTGGCCCAGGAGCAGAACGAGGAGATGCGGCGCGTCACCGAGGCCAGCTACCTCCAGAGCGAGCAGGTCAAGCGCATCTCCTCCTGGGCGGCGATCCTCTTCGCCCCGACGCTGGTCGGCACCATCTACGGCATGAACTTCCGGCACATGCCCGAGCTCGGCTGGAGGTTCGGGTACCCGTTCGCGCTGCTCGCCATGGTGGCGATGGGCGTGGTCCTGTACATCGTCTTCAAGCGGCACCGCTGGTTGTGAGCCGGGTGAGGGGAACGCGCGCGCCGAGGGCGGGGAACCCGGGCTCCTCGGCAGGCGAGCGTGCCGGGACGACGCCGGAACCCGGGAGGACGTCGCAGCCCGGGACGACGCCGCAGCCCGGGACGACGCGGGAGCCCCCGGCCCATGCGGCGGCGCGCGGCCGGCGGCGGTCCGGGCGGTCGCACGACGTGACCATGGTGATCGCGGCGGGCGGGGCGCTCGGTGCCGTCGCGCGCCACGGCCTCGCGGTCTGGGTACCGGCGGGCCCGGCGTCGTTCCCCTGGTCGACGTTCTGGACCAACGTGGCCGGCTGCCTGCTCATCGGCGTGCTGATGGTCCTCGTCACCGAGGTGGCCGGACGTCCCCACCGGCTGCTCCGCCCGTTCGTCGGGGTGGGGTTCCTCGGCGGCTTCACCACGTTCTCCACGTACGCCGTCCAGGCCCACCAGCTCGGCGCCGCGCAGGCGCCGGCCACGGCGCTGGCGTACCTGTTCGGCACCCTCGCCGCCGCACTGCTCGCGGTGGAGGTCGGCATGTTCCTGACCCGGTGGGCCGGCCGTGCCCGCCGTCCCCGGAGAGGACCGAGAGCATGAGAGAAGGAAGCAGGGCGCTGCGGCTGACCGTCCTGGTCGGGGAGTCGGACCAGTTCCGCCACCGACCCGTCTATGCCGAGATCGTCCGGCGGGCGCGCGACGCCGGCCTCGCCGGTGCGTCCGTGTTCCGGGGCCTGGAGGGCTTCGGGCGGTTCCACAAGATCCACACGAGCCGGATCCTCAGCCTCAGCGAGGAGCTGCCGCTGAGCATCGTCATCATCGACGAGGAGGAGAAGATCCGCGCCTTCCTGCCCCTGCTCGACGAGGTCGTCAGCGAGGGCGTCGCCGTCGTCGACGAGGTCGAGGTGGTGCGCCACTTCGGCGACGTCGCGCAGGAGCCGACGTGACCGTCCTCCTCGTGGCGCTCGGAGCCATGGTCGGTGCGCCGCTGCGGTACTGGACCGACCGGGCGGTGCAGGCGCGCCACGACTCGGTCTTCCCCTGGGGCACCCTCACGGTCAACGTCGCCGGCTCCCTCATCCTCGGCGTCCTGGCGGGCGGCGCCGCCGCCGGAGGCGTGCCTCAGGCCGTGCTCGCGGCGGCAGGGACGGGTTTCTGCGGGGCGCTGACCACGTACTCCACGTTCAGTTACGAGACCGTGCGCCTGACGGAGAGCGGCTCGCGGCTCCTCGCCCTGCTCAACGTGGCGCTCAACCTCGCCGCCGGACTGGCCGCGGCCTGGCTGGGGCTCGCGCTCGCCGGAGTCCTCTGGCCCTGATCCGCCCGGCGGAGCGCGGCCGGCGTGTGACCATGGCGGGGAGGGAGGTGGAGACCGTGCGGATCCCGACCGTGGCGCTCGCCCTCTCCGTCGCCGTGCTGCTGGGCGGCTGCGGCGGCCAGCCCGCCCCGGCCGCGAGCACCGCCGCACCTCCGAACCCGGACGCCACCCGCCTCGCCGTCGTCGGCGACTCCATCACCGAGGCCGACAGCCCCGACTTCGACGGCGGGGAGCTCGGGGCGGAGTCCTGGGTCCGTCACGCCGTCGGCGAGGACCTCCTCCTCGTCGGTGGCTGGGCCCGGTGGGGCGCGACGACCTCGCAGATGGCGGCCGCGGTCGAGCCGGTCGACGCGGACGTGCTGGTGATCCTGGCCGGCACGAACGACGTCGGCTCCGGTGCCACCCACGAGAGCACCCTCTCGAACCTCCGCAGGATCGCCGGCACCGTCGGCGCCCCGGAGGTCGTGATCTCCGCCGTCCCCCCGATCGACGCGGCGCCCGAGCTCGCCACCGACCTTAACGCCGCCCTCGAGAACCTCGCGCGGCAGGAGGGCTGGCGCTGGGTCGACGCGCCCGCGGGGCTGCGCGACGGGGAGCAGTTCGCCGAGGGGATGGCCTCGGACGGGCTGCACCCGACCCGGGAGGGCGCCCGAGTCCTCGGTGAGGCGATCCGCGAGACGGTGCTCGCCGCCGCGGCCCCGACCCCCGCGGCGGGCGGCCGGTCCGGCACGGCCGGTGGTTAGGGACCGCGCCCGGGCCGTGAAACGATACGGGGCATGGCGATGCGTGAGATCCGAATCGTCGGCGACCCCGTGCTGCGCACCCCGTGCGAGCCGGTCACCGACATCGATGCCCGAGTCCGTTCCCTCGTGGAGGACCTGCTCGAGACCGTCGACGAGGACGGGCGTGCCGGCCTGGCCGCGAACCAGATAGGCGTCAGCCTGCGCGCGTTCTCCTGGAACATCGACGACGAGATCGGGTACGTGCTCAACCCGCGCATCGTCGAGCTCTCCGAGGACGAGTACCAGGACGGCGACGAGGGCTGCCTCTCGGTGCCCGGACTGTGGTTCCCGACGAAGCGGTCCTGGTACGCGCGCGTCGAGGGCATCGACCTCGACGGCAAGAAGGTCGTCGTCGAGGGGGAGGAGCTCATGGCCCGCTGCCTGCAGCACGAGGTCGACCATCTCGACGGGATGCTCTACCTCGACCGGCTCGAGCGCAGCGTGCGCAAGAAGGCCATGAAGGCGGTCCGCGAGCAGCTCTGACATCTGCCCGGCGCGCCAGGCCCATACCCTGGCGCGCCGCACAGGTTTCGGGCATCATGGGACCAGTTCGCCGCGCGAACGTGTCGTACCTGGTCAGGCAAGAGGTCGTAGGGGAAGACGCACCTCGAGCTACAGACCAGGAGGAGTCGACATGAATGGTGCCTTCACCCGCGGCGTCATCTTCGTGCACTCTGCGCCCCGTGCGCTGTGCCCGCACATCGAGTGGGCCGCGGGCACGGTGCTCGACACCCGTGTGACCCTCGAGTGGACGCCCCAGCCGGCTGCGCCCGGGATGTTCCGGTCGGAGCACTCCTGGGTCGGGCCGGTCGGGACCGGGGCGCGTCTCGCGTCGGCGCTGCGCGGCTGGACGCACCTGCGCTACGAGATCACGGAGGAGGCGAGCCCCGGCTGCGACGGCGGACGCTGGTCGCACACGCCCGAGCTCGGGATCTTCCACGCCCAGACCGACGCCCACGGCAACGTCGTCGTGCCGGAGGACCGTGTCCGGGCGGCCCTGGTTCACGCCGCCGACCCGGCGCGCCTGCGCCACGAGCTCGATCTCGCGCTCGGGCAGGCCTGGGACGACGAGCTCGAGCCGTTCCGCTACGCCGGCGCCGGGGCGCCGGTCCGCTGGCTGCACCGGGTCGGCTGACCGGGGTGCCCGACGACGGCGCCGCCTCCACGGGGATGGGAGGCGGCGCCGTCGCGCATGCTCACGGGGCAGCGGCTCTCAGGGGCAGTCGCTGCGGTCGGCGGGGGCGCCGGACGGAACGAGCTCGGCCGCCCGTGACCGGCCCAGGTTCCACTCGAGGAGGTCGTCCGGGCGCGCGTCCTCCGCGGCGGGCAGGGCGCACCTCTGCAGCTCCTCGGGCAGGCCGTCCACGACGGCAGGCACCGCGTCCGGCCCCAGCGAGGCGAGGTACCAGGTGTCGATCTTGCCGGTCTCCTGGTAGCGCTCGATGTTCTGCCTCGCGACCCACCCCTCCGGGTTCGCCAGGCCGACGGCGAGGAGCAGGGCCGCCCCCGACGCCAGGGCGGCGCGGGGCAGCCACCAGGCGGACCAGCGCACACCCGCGACCATCACCAGGAGCACGAGGAGGCCGAGCCACGCCTCGAAGACGTCGACCAGCACCCGCAGCACGGTGAACCCGAACGCCTGCTGGTAAACCGCCATCCGGAAGAGCGCGGAGGCGACGACCACCAGCGTCAGCACGCACAGCACGCCCAGGGCGACCCGCAGCACCAACCGGTCCCGCGCCGTCGCGCGGGGCGCCTTGTGCACCGCGAGGGCGACCGTCACCAGGGTCAGCGTCGTCGCCACGGTGAGCTGGCCGAAGCCCTGGTGGACGTAGTCGGCGTAGCTCATGCCGGTCTGGCGGCGGACGTAGTCGTGCCCGCCCCACATCGCGGTCGCCTGGGCCAGCACGAACCCGGCCAGCACGGCCACGACCATCCCCACCGGGACGAGCCACTCCCACGCCCGCGTCACCGGCTGGGCGGCGGGCAGGGCGAGCCGGTCGACCCGCGGCGGGTTGAGGGCCAGGTAGCACGCCGCCAGGACGACGCCCGCGACCGCGACGAGGACGAAGGTGCGCTGGATCGCCGAGTCCCAGGCCAGGTCGGGCACCAGGGCGGAGACCCAGGAGCCGAAGACGGCGTCCCCGGAGGCGAAGAGCCCGCCGAAGACCACGAGCGCGACGAGCGAGACGGCCGCCGTGCGCAGCACCGGCCACAGCAGCCGCTGGTCGCTGGTGGCGGTGATGGTCCGCCCGAGCAGCGGCAGGCCCCGCACGGCCGAGAGGACCCACGCGGCGGGGCCGGCGAGCACGGCGAGGGTGCGGCGTGCGTCCGTCAGCGCCGTCGTGACGAGGAGGCCCGCGGCGAGCAGCGCCAGGACCGTGACCCACTCCGCGGCGCGGAGCACCGTGAGCGAGCCGAGGCCGAGGCAGAGCGCCGCCGACGCGAGCGTCCACGCGCGGGACCGACGCGGGGAGAGCCGCAGCACGAGGACGCCGGCGAGCAGGAGCACCAGCAGCAGCGCGACCCCGGTGCTCCGTCCGGGCAGGACGACGGCGGCGAGGGCCCCGATGCCGAGAGAGGCGAGCAGGGCGCCCTGGGCGGTCCGGGGGCCGCCCTCCGGCCAGAGGCCGCCGAAGAGAGTCTCGGCGAACGACGGCGCGGCGGCGGTCCGGGCACCCCCCTGCGCGGGGACGTCGGGAACGGACGCGGTGGTGGACACGTGGACCTCTTCTCCGGCGGCGTGCTGCCGCCCGGTGGGCAGGGGTGCGGGCAGGGGGGCGTGGTCCTCCGGCGGCGGGGCCGACGGTGCGGCCGCCCGGGGCCGGGCGAGACGGGGCAGGACGGCGCGGACGCGACCACCTCCGCCGTCGTCCGGGGGCAGCGCGGTGATCGTGCCGCCGTGGAGCTCGCAGACCCAGCGCGCGATGGCCAGGCCCAGGCCGGTCCCTCCGCCCGCGTGCTGGTCGGACCAGAAGCGGGTGAAGACCTCCTCGGCGTGCTCGGGCGGGATGCCGTCGCCGGTGTCGGTCACCTCGAGGGCCCAGCTGCCGCCGGGCAGCGTCTCTGCACGGACGGTCACCGTGCCGCCGGCGGGCGTGTGCCGGGTGGCGTTGTCGAGGAGGTTGGCGACCACCTGGTGCAGGCGCGCGGCGTCCGCGTGGACCGTGAGGTCCGGGGGACAGACCTCCGCGGTGATCGTCACGTCGCGTCCGTGCGAGCCGGCCTCGGCGACCGCCCGGTCGATCAGGTCGGACACCGCGAGGGGGCCGACGTCGAGCGGGGCCGCGCCGGCGTCGACACGGCTGAGGTCGAGGAGGTCGCCCACCAGGTCGCTCAGCCGCTCGGACTGGGTCAGGGCCGTCTGGAGGGCGTCGTCGTCGGGCCGGACCACGCCGTCGACCAGGTTCTCCAGCAGCGCCCGCTGCGCGGCCAGCGGGGTGCGCAGCTCGTGGGAGACGGTGGCGAGGAGCTGGCGGCGCTGGTCGTCGGCGTCGTGGAGGTCCTGCGCCATGGTGTTGAACGCCCGCGCGAGCCGGCCCACCTCGTCGGCCGAGGTGGCCCGCACCCGCGCCGAGTAGTCCCCTCGCGCCATGCGCGAGGCGGCGTGGGTCATCTCGCGCAGGGGGGAGGTCATGCCGCGGGCCAGCCACTGGGTCACGGCCAGCGCTGCGGCCACGGTCACCGGCACGCTCAGCCACGCCGGCACGCCGGCCCGGCCCCCGATCTCGGCGACGAGGGTGGCCGCGACCACGCTGAGCCCGACGAGGAGCCCGAACTTCAGCTTGACGGAGCCGACGCCGTCCAGGGGGCGGTCGCGGTCCATCAGGCCTCCAGCGCGTAGCCGACGCCGTGGACGGTGCGCACGCGGGACGCCCCGATCTTCGCCCGCAGCGACTTGACGTGGCTGTCGAGCGTCCGGGTGCCGCGGGCGTCGGCCCAGCCCCAGACCTCGCGCATCAGGTCCTCGCGCGTGCGCACGGTGCCCGCGGCGTCCGCCAGCTCGACGAGCAGGTCGAACTCCAGCGGCGTGAGGTGGACGACCTCGCCGGAGACGGTGACACGCCGGGCGGCCCGGTCGACGGCGAGCGCGCCGACCTCGAGGCGGGGCGGGGCGGACGCGGCGAGCTCACGCGCCCGCTCCACGCGGCGCAGCAGCGCACGGATGCGGGCGACGACCTCGCGGGAGCGGAACGGCTTGGTGACGTAGTCGTCCGCGCCGACCGCGAGGCCGACGAGGACGTCGGTCTCCTCGACCCGGGCGGTCAGCATGAGCACCGGCACCGGGCGGGACGCCTGGATCCGCCGGCACACCTCGATCCCGTCGAAACCCGGGAGCATGACGTCGAGGACCACGAGGTCGGGCCGGTGCTGGGCGTGCGCCGCGACGGCGCCGGGCCCGTCGTAGGCCTGGACGACGGCGAAGCCCTCGGCCGTCAGGCGGTCCGCGAGGGCCTGGTTGATCGTGGCGTCGTCCTCGACGACGAGGAGCGTGGCCGGCTCGGTGGCGGCCGGGGTGGTGGTCATGGACCCGAGCCTAGGAGCGGGGCCCGGTCGGTCCTGGGTGCGCCGCGTGGAGGTTGTGTGAAGGTTCGTGACCTCGCCGCCGGCCCGGTGCCCGGGTACGACGACGACGGCGCCGCCTCCGAGGGGAGGGGCGCCGTCGTCGTCGTGGGGCGGGCCGTGGGGCCGGCCGGGTCAGGCGGAGGCGACCACCAGGGCCACGTTGTGGCCGCCGAAGCCGAACGCGTTGTTCACGGCCGCGATCTGCCCGGAGGGCAGGGCGCGCGGGGTGTCGCGCACGAGGTCGATCGTGATGTCCTCCTGCAGGTTCGCCACGTTGATCGTGGGCGGGGCCTGGCGCTCGCGCACGGCCAGCACCGTCAGCACGGTCTCCAGGGCGCCGGCGCCGCCGAGCAGGTGCCCGGTCATCGACTTGGTGGCGGAGACGGCGGTGTCGTCGCCGACCACGCGGCTGATCGCGGCCGCCTCGACGCCGTCGCCGGCGGGGGTGGAGGTCGCGTGGGCGTTGACGTGCACGATGTCCTCGCCCGCCAGGTCGGCGTCGGCGAGGGCGATGCGCATCGCGCGCTCCTGGCCGGCGCCGGTCGGGTCCGGCGGGGCGATGTCGAAGGCGTCGGCGGTCATGCCCAGGCCCGCCACGACGGCGTGCACGCGGGCGCCGCGGGCGGCGGCGTGCTCGGCCGACTCCAGGACCACGATCCCCGCGCCCTCGCCCATGACGAAGCCGTCACGGTCGACGTCGTAGGGGCGGGAGGCGCCGGCGGGGTCGTCGTTGCGGGTGGACAGGGCCTGCATCTTCGCGAAGGCCGCCAGCGGGAGGGGGTGGATGGCCGCCTCGGTGCCGCCGGCGATGACGACGTCGGCGCGTCCGTCACGGATCATCTCCACGCCGTAGGCGATCGCCTCCGCACCCGAGGCGCAGGCGGAGATCGGGGCGTGGGCGCCGGCCTTCGCGCCGAACTTCACCGAGATGTTGGCGGCGGGGGAGTTCGCCATGAGCATGGGCACGGTCAGGGGCATGACGCGGCGCGCGCCCTTCTCCTTCACCGTGTCCCAGGCCTCCAGGATCGTCCAGACGCCGCCGATGCCGGAGCCGACGACGGCGCCCAGGCGTTCGCCGTCGACCTCGGGGCTGCCGGCGTCCTCCCAGGCCTCGCGCGCCGCCACGAGGGCGTACTGCGCGGAGGGGTCCATCCGGCGGATCTCGTTGCGGGCCAGGACGGTGTCGGTGGGGACGGCGAGGGTGCCCGCGAAGTTGACGGGGATCTCGTACTGCTCGGCCCAGTCGTTCTCCAGCGTGCGCACGCCCGACTTGCCGGCCAGGACCATGTCCCAGGTGGTGGCCACGTCCCCGCCCAGGGGGTTCGTGGTGCCCAGACCGGTGATGACGACGGTGGGCTGTGCCATGCGGTGCTCCAGGGGGGTTCGGGGGCCGCCCGGCGGGCGGCGGGACGTCAGGTGGTTCGGCAGGAGGCGGCGCGGGGGCGCACCGGTGGGCGCACCCCCGCGGGCCGGTCAGGCCTGCTGGGCGCCGTTGATGTAGCTGACGGCGTCCTGGACGGTCTTGAGGTTGCCGACCTCCTCGTCCGGGATGCGCACGTCGAACTTCTCCTCGGCGAGGGTCGCGATGGTCATCATCGACAGCGAGTCGACGTCGAGGTCGTCCGTGAAGGACTTCTCCGGGGTGACCGACTCGGCCGGCAGGCCGGTCTCCTCGTTGACGATCTCGGCCAGGCCGGCAAGGATCTCCTGCTCGCTGAAAGCCATGTGGTTGCTCCGTTTCCGTGGGTGTTGCTGGTTGTCGGTTGACAGTCTGGGGGCTGCCGCCGCCCTGACGCGCAGGCGCGCGGCAGGTCAGGGCAGCACCACGACCTGCGCGGCGTACGCCAGACCGGCCCCGAAGCCGATCTGCAGGGCGATGTCCCCGCTCTTCGCCTGCCCCTCACGGAGCAGGCGCTCCGTGGCGAGCGGGATGGACGCCGCCGAGGTGTTGCCGGTCTCGGCGATGTCCCGGGCCACCACGACGTCCTCGCGCAGCCCGAGCTTCTTGACCATGTGGTCGATGATCCGCATGTTCGCCTGGTGCGGGAGGAACACGTCGATGTCCTCCGGGCGCAGCCCGGCCGCCTCGATGGCCTGCTCGGCCACCGGGGTCATCTGGAACACGGCCCACTTGTAGACGGACGGGCCCTCCTGGCGCAGGGTCGGCCACTCCACGTCGTCGCCCGGCTCCGCGTTGCGGTAGTCGAGCCAGGAGTGGGTCTGACGGATCATCGTGGCGGCGGACCCGTCGGAGCCCCACACCGTGCGGCCGATGCCCGGCTCCTCCGACGGCCCGACGACGGCGGCCCCGGCCCCGTCCCCCAGCAGGAAGCTGATGGAGCGGTCGGTCGGGTCGATGAAGTCGGACATCTTCTCCACGCCGATCACGAGCACGTGGCGGGCGGTGCCGGCGCGCACGAGGGCGTCGGCCTGCGCGATGCCGTACGCGTACCCGGCGCAGGCGGCGGAGATGTCGTAGGCCGGCGCCGGCGTGGCGCCGATGCGGTCGGCGACGACCGCGGCCAGGGACGGGGTCTGCTCGAACCAGGTGACGGTGGAGACCAGGACGGTGTCGATGTCGGAGCCCTGCAGGCCCGCGGCGTCGAGCGCCTCGCGTGCGGCCTGCTCGGCCAGGTCGGCGACCGTGACGTCCTCGCCGGCGCGGCGCCGGGACACGATGCCGGTGCGCTGGCGGATCCACTCGTCCGAGGAGTTGATGGGACCGACGATGTCGTCGTTGACGACGACGTTCTCGCCCCGCACGCCGCCCACCCCGAGGATGCGGGCGTGCTGGACGGGCTGCGGGGCGCGCAGGGTCGGTCGGGTCATCGGGTTCCTCCGTGGCGGGTCATCAGGTCGCGGGCTGCGGGCAGGTCCTCGGGGCTCTTGACGGCCACGGTCTCCACCCCGGGAAGCGTACGTCGGGCGAGGCCGGTGAGGACGCCGCCGGGGCAGAGCTCGACGACACCGGTGACCCCGAGCGCGAGCAGCTGCTCGCAGCACAGGTCCCAGCGCACGGGGTTGGCCACCTGGGTCACCAGCCGCTCGAGCGTCTCGGCGCCCGTGGTGACGACGGCGCCGTCGGCGTTGGACAGCAGCGTCAGGTGCGGGTCGGCGGGGGCGAGCGAGGACGCGGCCGTGCGGACCCGCTCGACGGCGGGGGCCATGTGCTCGGTGTGGAACGCGCCGGCCACCTGCAGCGGGATCACGCGCGCCCGGGCGGGCGGGTCGGCGGCGAGCGCCTGGAGCTGCTCCGCCGTGCCGGCGGCCACCACCTGGCCGCCGCCGTTGACGTTGGCCGCCGTGAGGCCGTGCCGGGCGAGCACCTCCGCCACCTCGTCCGGCTTCCCGCCGACGACGGCGGTCATGCCGGTGGGGCGGGCGCCCGCGGCGTCGGCCATCGCCCGGCCGCGCTCGCGTACGAGCATGAGGGCCTGCTCGTCCGTCAGCACACCCGCGACGGCCGCCGCGGCCAGCTCGCCGACCGAGTGGCCGGCGGTGGCGTCGGGCTCGGGGACGTCCTCCAGGCCCAGCGCGTGGCGGCTGAGCAGCGAGGCCGCGACGATGAGCGGCTGGGCCACGCGCGTGTCCCGGATGGTGTCCGCGTCGGCGGTCGTGCCCAGCGAGACGAGGTCGAGCTCGGTGACCTCGGCGTAACGCCCGAGGCGTTCGCGCAGCTCCGGCTCCTCGAGCCAGGGAGCGAGCATGCCGGGGGTCTGGGCGCCCTGACCAGGGCAGAGGAGGGCTAGCACCGTCCCACCATGCCAACCGGGCCCCGCCCGGCCCCGCCTACGACGCCTACCAACTCGTTCACGACCCCTTGTCACTTCCCTACAAACGTGTGCGCCATGTCACGGCGCCGTTCTTGTGCGCGGGGCCGCCGCCGGGCAGCCCGGGCGGGGGCTCAGAGACCGCTGTGGCGCGAGCCGTTCCCCGCGAGGCGGCCGACGGCGAGCGCGACCTGCAGCACGAAGCCCTCGCGCGCGTCCGTGGGGTCCCAGCCCACGACCTGACCGATCCGGCGCAGCCGGTACCGCACGGTGTTGGGGTGGACGTACAGCGCGCGGGCGGCCCCCTCGAGGGAGCGGCCCTGGGCGAGGTACTCCTCGAGGGTCTGCACCAGCGGCCCGCCGGCGGCCACGAGAGGTTTGTAGAGGTCCTCCACCAGGGTGCGGCGGGCGAGGGGGTCGCCGTTGAGCATGCGCTCGGGGAGCAGCTCGTCGGCGGGCACCGGGCGGGGCGCGCCGGGCCAGGCGGAGACGGCCAGCACGCCGGCGAGAGCGGCGCGGGCCGACCGGCCGGCCTCCCCGACCTCCCGCACCTCCGGCCCGAGGACCACCGGCCCGGGGCCGAAGCGGGGCAGGAGGGACTGTGCGGCGCCGCGGAGGTCGCCCTCGCCGCCGAGCACGACCACCACGCGGTCACCCTGGATGCCCACGAGTGCGTCCTGGGCCGCCCGGCGGCACGCGCGCCGCAGGTCGGCGGTGCGCCGTTCGTCCATCTCGGCCGGCGCCTGCCCGACCATCACCAACGTGCTGCCGCGCCCCGACCAGCCGAGCGCGGAGATGCGCGAGCGCAGCGACTCGTCGCCGCCGCGCACGAGGGAGTCCACCACCAGGGCCTCGAGGCGCGCGTCCCAGGCACCGCGGGTCTCGGCGGCGCGGGCGTAGACCTCGGCGGCGGAGAACGCCACCTCCCGCGAGTAGACCAGCACCGCCTCGCGCAGGTCGCGCTGCTGTCCCGGCTCGGCGAGCTGGACGGCGTTGTCCTCGACGACCTCGACGACGATGCGCACCAGCTGGAGCGTGTGCTGCAGCGAGATGGAACGCGTGAGCTCCGGCGGGGCGGCCCGGAAGATCTCCTGGGCGTTGTACGTGCCCGCCCGCGGCTCCTCGTACCAGGTGATGAACGCGGCGATGCCGGCCTGGGCCACCAGGCCGATCCAGGAGCGGTCCTCGGCGGCGAGGGCGCGGTACCAGTCGAGCTCGGCGTCGAGGCGTTTCAGGGCCGCGGAGGTGAGCATGTCGCTCCCGCCGCGCAGCCGCCGGACGACGTCGGAGCTGCCGACCTCGCGCCCCGCCCGCTCGCTCGTCGTCATCGGCCCTCGCTGGTGATCATGTGGGGGAGCATAGGGCAGAAGGGGTCGTATCTTGTCGGATGCCTACAAAGGGCTTGCCGGGGTGATCGACCGGCGGGTGCGGGGCCCACCGGATAGGGTCGGAGACATGTCGCTGATCTCACGCCTGCGCGCAATGCTCAAGCGGAAGACGCCGGCCAACAGGGTCGGCGCTCGCCGGCCCTCCGCCGTCGCCCGTTCCGCCGACGCCCCCCGGGAGGACACGCTGCGGGCCAAGCTGATCGAGGACCCGAACGACATCGAGGCGTTCAAGGGGCTCGCCGAGCTGGTGCGCGGGCGCGCCGCCGGGGCTGCACCCGCCGACCCGCTGACCGCGGACCACCAGCCCGCCGACCGCGACCGCGCCGCCGACCTCGCCGTGTGGGCGCTCGCCGAGGAGATCGCCGGCAACCCGCGAGCCTGGTACGCCCTGGTGGAGCTGGCACGGCTCTCGCTGGCCGACGACCACGAGGGCGCCATGCGCCGGCTCGGCGGGGCGTGCGACCGCGAGCACACCGGGGTGGCCGTGGCCGAGTCGGTGCGCATGCTCCGCGAGGCGGATCTGCCCGGGGACGCGCTGGGGCTCGGCGTGGGGCACTGGTCGCCGCGCGAGCACGTCGTCGACGCCGGGGTGCAGGTGGTCCGCGCCGCCCTCGAGGCGGGCCGGCCCGCGGAGGCGCGCCGGCATCTCGACGCGCTGGCCCAGGCGCCGGACGCCGAGGCGGCCGCACGCGCGATCGCCACGCTCGAGCCGGAGGTCTCCGCGGCGGAGGCCGCGTCCAACGCCTGACCCCCCTCCCGCTGAGAGGTCAAGTTCTCGGTGAGACGTCATCTCTTCCATGACGTCTCACCGAGGACTTGCCGGCTCGGCACGTGCCTGGGCTCGTGCGCGAAGACGTCACGGAGCCCTCGACCTCGTCTGGGGAACGACTTCGCAGGGAGGACTTGACCTCTCGGGGAGGATTCGACGTCTCGGGGAGGATTCGACGTCTCGGGGAGAAGTTGACCTCTCGGGGAGAACTTGACGTGTCACCGAGCACTTGACGACTCGCGCGCGTGGGGGACGGGTGTCAACGGGCAAGGGCCCCGTCGACCTGGTGGTCGACGGGGCCCTTCCTGGTTGCTCGGCGCCCGTGAGCTCCTGGCTCAGGCGTCGCCGCCCGCGGTGCCGGACTCGCCGGCGTGGACGTTGAACAGGTCGTACTTCTCGATGGCCTGGCGCGGGATGTCACGGTCGATCTCGCCGCGGTCCGCGAGGGCCTGCAGGGCACGCACCGTCATCGAGTGGGCGTCGATGAACAGCTGACGCCGGGCCGCCGGGCGGGTGTCGGAGTACCCGAACCCGTCGGCGCCGAGCGTGTAGTAGTCGCCCGGGACCCAGCGCTGGATGGAGTCCTGCACCTGGTGCTCGTAGTCGCTGGTGGCGACGTAGGGGCCGCCGGCGTCGCGGAGCTTGGTGGTGAGGTAGGCCTCGCGGCGCTCCTCCTCCGGGTGCAGGAAGTTGTGCTTGTCGGCCTCGAGGCCGTCGCGGCGCAGCTCGTACCAGCTGGTCACCGACCACACGCCGGCCCGGACGCCCCAGTCGTTCGTGAGGAGCTCGCGGGCGTGCAGGGCCCACGGCACCCCGACGCCGGAGGCGAGCAGCTGGGCGCGCGGCCCGTCACCCTCGGGCTCGGCGATGCGGTAGATGCCCCGGATGATCCCCTCGACGTCGACGTTCTCCGGCTCGGCAGGCTGGACCATCGGCTCGTTGTACACGGTCAGGTAGTACATGACGTTCGGGTCGCGGGGGTCCTCGCCGTACATGCGCTGCAGGCCGTCCCGGACGATGTGGCGGATCTCGTACGCGTACGCCGGGTCGTAGTGCACGAACGCGGGGTTCGTCGAGGCCAGCACGGGGGAGTGGCCGTCCATGTGCTGGGTGCCCTCACCGGCGAGCGTCGTCTTGCCGGCGGTCGCGCCGATGACGAAGCCGCGCGCCAGCTGGTCGCCGGCCGCCCAGAACTGGTCGCCCGTCCGCTGGAACCCGAACATCGAGTAGAAGATGTAGACGGGGATCATCGGCTCGCCGTGCACGGCGTAGCTCGTCCCGACCACCTGCATCGCCGCGGCCGAGCCGGCCTCGTTGATGCCGGTGTGGAGGATCTGCCCCTGCTCGGACTCCTTGTAGCTGAGCATGAGGTCCTGGTCCACGGCCGTGTAGTTCTGGCCGTGGGTGTTGAAGATCTTCGCCGTCGGGAAGATGGAGTCGAGGCCGAAGGTGCGG
The DNA here is from genome assembly GCF_002563695.1 of Georgenia soli. Taxonomy (NCBI): domain Bacteria; kingdom Bacillati; phylum Actinomycetota; class Actinomycetes; order Allobogoriellales; family Allobogoriellaceae; genus Georgenia; species Georgenia soli. Next base: position 3,930,841 of record NZ_PDJI01000004.1, read on the forward strand.
GCCTCGTCCGGGATGATCGGCACGATCCGGCGGCCGATCTCCTTGTCCTTCATCAGTTCCTTCAGGAGCCGGACGAAGGCCATCGTGGTGGCGATCTCCTGGTGGCCCGACCCCCTCGCGAGGATCTCGTAGGGCTTGGAGTCCGGCAGCGTCAGGGCCTTGGACTCGGTGATCCGCTCGGGCACGAACCCGCCGAGCGCCCTGCGGCGCTCGAGCATGTACTGCAGGGTCTCGTCGGACTCGTCCGGCCGGTAGTACGGCGCGTTGTACGGGTCCTCCAGCTCCTCGTCGGAGATGGGGATGCGAAGAGCGTCACGGAGCATCTTCAGGTCCGTGGTCTTCATCTTCTTCATCTGGTGGGTCGAGTTGCGGCCCGCGAAGCTCGGCCCGAGACCGTAGCCCTTGACGGTGTGCGCCAGGACGACGGTCGGCTGCCCGGTGTGCTCCGTGGCGGCCTTGTAGGCGGCGTAGATCTTGCGGTAGTCGTGCCCGCCGCGCTTGAGCGCCCAGATCTCGTCGTCCGTCATGTTCTTGACGAGCTCCTTGGTGCGCGGGTCGCGACCGAAGAAGTGCTCACGCACGTAGGCGCCGTCGTTGGCCTTGTAGGTCTGGTAGTCCCCGTCGAGGGTGTTGTTCATCAGGTTGACGAGGGCGCGGTCCTTGTCCGCGTTGAGCAGGGCGTCCCACTCGCGACCCCATATGACCTTGATGACGTTCCAGCCGGCGCCGCGGAACTGGGCCTCCAGCTCCTGGATGATCTTGCCGTTGCCGCGGACCGGGCCGTCGAGGCGCTGCAGGTTGCAGTTGACGACGAACGTGAGGTTGTCCAGGTTCTGCTGGGCGGCGAGCTGCAGCATGCCGCGCGACTCCGGCTCGTCCATCTCGCCGTCGCCGAGGAAGGCCCAGACGTGCTGCTGGGAGGTGTCCTTGATGCCGCGCTCGTGCAGGTAGCGGTTGACCCACGCCTGGTAGATCGCCTGCGCGGGGCCCAGCCCCATGGAGACCGTGGGGAACTCCCAGAAGTCCGGCATGCGGCGCGGGTGCGGGTAGGACGGCAGCCCGCGGCTGCCCTCGGGGTGGGAGTACTCCTGGCGGAAGCCGTCCAAGTCCGCCTCGGAGAGCCGGCCCTCGAGGAAGGCGCGGGCGTAGTTGCCGGGGGAGGCGTGCCCCTGGAAGAAGACCTGGTCGCCGCCGCCGGGGTGCTGCTTGCCACGGAAGAAGTGGTTCATGCCCACCTCGTACAGCGTCGCGACCGACGCGTAGGACGAGATGTGCCCGCCGACCGACACGCTCGGGCGCTGCGCGCGCGTGACCATGACCGCGGCGTTCCAGCGGATCCAGCCGCGGTACTTGCGCTCGACCGCCTCGTCACCGGGGAAGTAGGGCTCCTCGTGGACGCCGATGGTGTTGACGTACGGGGTGTTGATCGGGTTCGGGACGGCGACGGACCGCTCGCGCGCCCGCTGGAGCAGGTTGAGCAGGATGTACCGCGCACGGGGGCCGCCGCGCTCGTCGATCAGTCCGTCCAGCGACTCCAGCCACTCCTGGGTCTCCTCGGTGTCGATGTCCTTCACCTGGCTGAGGAGTCCCTTGATCAGCGGCGAGGACTCGTCTCGTGAACTCACGCGTTCCCTCTTTCGTTGGGCGTCGACGGTGACGACGCAGGCGGTGCCACACCTTCGTTCAGGGTAGGACCATTGTCTTACCTTGACCCGGCTGCTGGCCAACCTTGGGACGACGCGGACGTGTGACACTGCTGACACGCAGCCCGTAGGGTCGTCGCGCCGTCCTGCGGGCTTGCGCGCGCGGGTCGCACTACGGTGGGCTTGACCACAGCCCCTGCGCACGCGGGGGAATGACGGAGCACGGGCCGCCACGGCGGCCGGGAAAGGTAAGGACACACGTGGCAGTCAGCGCGGGCGCGGGAGCCGGCAGCCGGTTCGGCTTCACCACCGGGCAGGTGATCCAGGAGTTCCTCTACGACGACGACGTCGATCCTGGGGTGCGCGAGGCCGTGGAGGAAGCCACCGGGAACGAGCTGGTCGACGAGGACTACGACGACGTCTGCGACGGCACCCTCATCTGGTGGCGCGCCGACGACGGCGGCCAGGAGGAGCTGACCGACCTGCTCGTCGACGCCCAGTCCAACCTCGACGACGGCGGCGGGCTCATCTGGGTCCTGACCCCCAAGCCGGGGCGCGAGGGGCACGTGCGGCCGGCCGACATCGAGGACGCGGCACGCACCGCCGGCATGCAGGCCACCTCGGCCACGGCCGCGGCGCCCGGCTGGTCCGGCATCCGCATCGCGACGCGTCGCCGGGGTCACTGAGTGACGCCGGCGGTGGGCGTGGGTGACCTCGCGCCCGACTTCGAGCTGCCCGACACCCACGGCACGCCCGTGCGGCTGAGCGCGCTGCGCGGCAACCCCGTGGTGGTCGTCTTCTTCCCGTTCGTCTTCTCCGGGATCTGCACCTCGGAGCTGTGCGAGCTCCGCGACAACATCGCCGAGTTCGCCGACCACGGTGCGCGACTGCTGGCCGTCTCCACCGACGCGATGTTCGCCCAGCGGGCGTGGGGCGAGTCCGAGGGCTTCGGCTTCGACCTGCTCTCCGACTTCTGGCCGCACGGCGCCGCGGCACGGGCCTACGGCGTCCTGGACGAGACGAACGGGCACGCGCTGCGCGGCAGCTTCCTCGTCGACGCCGGCGGCGTGGTGCGGTGGGCGGTCGTGAACCCCCGCGGCCAGGCCCGCGACCTCGACGGCTACCGCAGCGCCCTCGCCTCCCTGGCGGCGGCGCGCTGAGATCCGCCGCCCGCGGGCGGCTGCGCCCGGACGTGCCCGCTCTGCCCTAGGCTGTGGCGGGCGCCGAGGGCGCCACGGGCCTGTAGCTCAGTTGGTCAGAGCGCCGCGCTTACACCGCGGAGGTCGTCGGTTCGAGACCGGCCGGGCCCACCACCTCGCACCGAGGTCCTTTCCCGGAGGCGTCGGCGCGCCGCGAACGTGGCCACGCCCGACGTCCTCGCCCGCCCGGCGCCGCGCCTGTCGGGGCCTGGCACAGGGAGCGCGGGCCGGGCACGGCGGGCGGCGCCGTCGTCGGTAGGCTCCGGAGCATGCCGGACCTGACTCTCGTTGACGTCGTGACCCTCCTCGAGCAGCACTACCCGCCGGCGACGGCGGAGGACTGGGACGCCGTCGGGCTGGTGGCCGGCGACCCCGCTGCGCCGGTCCGGTCGGTCCTGCTGGCCGTCGACCCGACCGAGGAGGTGGCGGCCGAGGCGCTCGAGCGCGGCGCCGACCTCCTGGTGACCCACCACCCCCTCTACCTGCGCGGGACCTCCACGGTGGCCGCCACGAACCCGAAGGGTCGCGTGGTCCACTCGCTGGTCACCGGCGGGTGCGGGCTCTACACCGCGCACACCAACGCCGACGCCGCCCAGGACGGGGTGGCGCAGGCGCTGGCCGACCTGCTCGGGCTGATCGACACGGTGCCCGTGGACCCGCTGCCGGGGGAGACGCTCGACACCCTCGTCACGTTCGTGCCGCGAGAGTCGACGGCGGCGCTGCTCGACGCCCTGGCCGACGCCGGAGCGGGGCGGCTGGGGGACTACGAGCGGGCCGCGTTCACCTCGCCGGGCACCGGCACCTTCCGCCCGCTCGAGGGCGCCAGCCCCACGATCGGGTCTGTCGGTGACGTGGAGGAGGTGGCCGAGGACCGCATCGAGATCGTGCTGCCCCGGCACCGGCGCCCGGCCGTGCTGGCGGCGCTGCGGCGTGCGCACCCCTACGAGGAGCCCGCGTTCACGCTCGTCGCCCAGGCCGCGTCCGGGACCAGCACCGGCACCGGCCGCATCGGCCGGCTGCCCGCGCCGACCACGCTGCGCGACCTCGCGGACCGCGTCGCCGCGGCGCTGCCCGCGACCCCGCAGGGCGTGCGGGTGGGCGGCGACCTGGACGCGGAGGTGTCGACCGTCGCGGTGTGCGGCGGGGCCGGCGACTCGCTGCTGGGCAGGGTGCGCGCCCTCGGCGCCGACGTCTACGTCACGGCCGACCTGCGCCACCACCCCGCCTCCGAGCACCTCGCGGGCGGCCGTCCCTACCTGATCGACACGACGCACTGGGCGAGCGAGTGGCCCTGGCTGCCACGCGCGGCCGAGGTGCTTCGCAGCGCCGCCGCCGCTCGCGGCGCTAGGTTGGACGTGCACGTCTCCACGCTCGTGACCGACCCGTGGGACCTGCACCTGGCACCGCAGCGTGTGAGCGAGCCAGGCTCGACGACCTCAGGAGAACGCCCGTGACCACAGCCCCGCCGCAGGAGCAGCGACGGCTGCTCGACCTCCAGGCCCTGGACACCTCCCTGGCCAGGCTCGCGCACCAGCGTCGCACCCTCCCCGTCCTCGCCACGCTGGCGGAGCTGGAGGGCCGCGGCGAGGACCTGCACCGCGCCCAGGTCGAGGCCAAGACTCTCGCCGCCGACACCCGCCGGGAGCTGACCAAGGCCGAGAGCGACGTCGAGCAGGTCCGGGCCCGGGCTGCCCGCCACCAGGCCACGCTCGACTCCGGCAAGGGCCTCTCGCGCGAGCTCGTGGCCCTGCAGAGCGAGCTGGGGCAGCTGGCCGACCGCCAGGCGGTGCTGGAGGAGATCCAGCTCGAGGTCATGGAACGGCTCGAGGCGGCCGAGGCGCGCGTGGCGGAGCTGGACGCGCAGGAGCGTGCCGTGGCCGCGGACGTCGAGCGGCACACCGCGGAGCGGGACGCCGCCTTCGCCGAGATCGACGCCGAGACCGGGCGCATCCGCGCGGAGCGTGACGAGCTCGCCGCACGGCTCGACGCCGAGCTGCTGGACCTGTACGAGTACGCGCGCTCGCGCACCGGCGGGCTCGGCGTCGTCGCCCTGCGCGGGCACCGCACCGAGGGGGCCCAGATCGACTTCTCGCTCAGCGAGCTCGCCGCCATCGACGCCGCCGCCCCGGACGAGGTGCTCGTCTCCGAGGAGCACGGCTACGTCCTCGTCCGCCTCGAGGCCGACGCCACCTCCGGCCGCGCGTGAGCGACCCGGCCGGCCCCGCCGACCCGGCGGGGCTCGCCGACCCGGCGGGGCTCGCCGGCGCGGCGCGGACGGCCGACCCGGCGCGGCTGGTCGGCACGGTCGGGATCCGTCCGCTCCGGGCGGGCGACGGCCCGGCCCTCGCCCGTGCGTACGCCCGCAACCGCGACCACCTCGCGCCCTGGGAGCCGCTGCGGCCGGAGGGCTGGTTCACCGAGCAGGGCCAGGAGCACAACGTCACCCGCCGGCTGGTGGAGCAGAGGCAGGGAGTCACCCTGCCGTGGGTGCTGGTCGACGGCGACCGCGTGGTCGGCACCATGACGGTCAGCGGCATCGTGCGTGGACCGTGCCTCAGCGGCAACCTCGGGTACTGGGTGGACGGTGCGTGCACCGGCCGTGGCGTGGCCACGGCCGCGGTGGCGCACGTGGTGGCCGCGTGCGCCCGGGAAGGCCTGCACCGCCTGCAGGCCGGGACCCTGCTGCACAACGCCGCCTCGCAGACCGTGCTGCGCCGCAACGGGTTCGAGCGGATCGGCGTCGCGCGCAGGTACCTGCGCATCGCCGGCACGTGGCAGGACCACGTGCTCCTCGAACGCCTCCTGGAGGACTGACGGCTCTGCGCGGGCGCCCGGGACCTCGTCAGGCGCGCTCGACGAGGGTGAGCGTGCGCCGTCCGGCCGCCGCGTCGCCGAGCTCCACGGCGTGGACGACGCCGTCGGTCGCCAGCTCCTCGGCGTCCTCGGCGAGCTGGTCGGCGGTCCGCGGCGGCCTCCCCGGCCGGGTGAGCAGGTGGTGCGTGAGCAGTCCGCGGGCGTGCTTGGCGTTGTGGGAGACGACCTGCCGCCGCCCGTCCTGCTCGCGCACGACCTGGACGACGACGTGCTCCGCGGTGCGCGGCGGGCGCCAGGCGGCGGCGTACGCGGCGGAGCGGCAGTCCACGACGACGTCGCCGGCCGCCTGCTCGTCGAGCACGTCGGCGAGGTGGTCCCGCCAGTACGGCGCGAGCTTGCCCGTACCCGGCAGCGCAGCGCCCATCGAGAGCCGGTAGGCCGGCACCCGGTCGCCCGGGGCGAGGACGCCCCAGAGTCCGGAGAAGATCCGCACGCTCTGGCCGGCGCGCCGGCGGGCCCCGCCCGCCAGCTCGGGGAGCCTCGCCGCGGCGTAGAGCACGCCGGTGTAGACCTGCGCGGCGGGCGCGGCGTGCGCGCTGCGCAGGGTGGTGTTGCGGCGCACCTCCTCGGCCACCTTGGCACCGACGCCGAGCACGGTCGGCCCGTCCGGGCGTGCCGAGACGGTGGCGAGCTCGTCGAGGACCCGCTCCCGGGCCTGCGTGAGCTGTGAGGCGGACAGGGCAGAGAGGTCGACGGGGGCGCCGCGGGTGGGCGCCGACTTGCCCTCGGAGGGCGGGAGCAGCACGAGCACCCCGGGATCGTAGTCGGGTCGCCGGCCGACCGAGGTGGACCGCCCGCCCGGTGGGACCGACCAGATCCCCGGGTGGTACGGCGGGGGCGGAGGCCCGCTACGATGGACGCGCGGATGAGTCGGCCAGGCGGTCGCGTCACGCCGGTTCCGGCCGGTGTGCCGAGGAACGTCCGGGCTCCGCAGGACAGGGTGGTGGGTAACGCCCACCCGGGGTGACCCGCGGGAAAGTGCCACAGAGAGCAGACCGCCTCCCTGGTCCGCCAGGGAGGTAAGGGTGAAACGGTGGTGTAAGAGACCACCAGCACGGCGGGTGACCGTCGTGGCTCGGTAAACCCCACCCGGAGCAAGACCAGACAGCAGGCGTTCGAGGGTTGTCCGCCCGAGCCTGCGGGTAGGTCGCTCGAGGCGTGCGGCAACGCACGTCCTAGATGGATGGCCGCCACCGCGGCGCCGGCAACGGCACCGTGGGACAGAACCCGGCGTACCGGCCGACTCATCCGCCCCGGCCGACTGCGCCGGGCGGCCTGCTCAGCGGACGACGGCCACCCAGAGCGAGGAGTCCTCGGCGAGCTCGGCCGCCGTGTAGGTGTAGGCGTGCTCGCGGTTCGGCGAGTTCTCGTTGCGCAGCGTCAGCACGTACGTCTCGGACTGCGGCAGCGAGTCGAAGGTGACCGTCCACGCGCAGCCACGCTGGCCGGAGGTGACCGGCTCGCTCACGGTCGCCGACGTCAGGACGGTGCCGGCGCCGTCGGAGATCTCGACCTGCGTGCCGTCGAAGAACGTCTCCGCGTAGACCGCCGGGTCGCACTCGGCGCCCTTGCGCGTCGACGCGTCCGAGAGGACGACCTCGAGGGACTCCGGCCGCTCGGGTGCACGTGGCATCGCGGTGGTCGCGAGCACCGCGATACCGGCTGCGGCGATCAAGGAGATCGCGCCCCAACGCATGGCTTTTCCGCTGGTCATCGCCCCTCCTCGCCCACGTCTCTGCCCCTGGTCGATGATATCGGAGCGGACGGTTCTCCCCGCTGTGATCCTCGCGACGGCGCGCCGTGCTCGACGCGCCACCGACGCCTGCCTCAGTACTCGTTCGGCATGAGGATCCAGAGGATGAAGTAGACGAGGAACTGGCTGCCGGGCAGCACCATCAGCAGCAGCACGAACAGCAGCCTGGCCACCCAGGGACTGAGTCCGAAGCGGCGGCCGAGCCCGGCGCACACACCGGCGACGACGCGGGTGTCGCGGGGTCGGACGAGCCCGGTGCGGCCCACGGACTGGCGGATGTCGGTCATGACGGGGTCCTTTCGGTTCGGTACCTCAACGGTGCCGCACCGGCCGGCCCCGCGCATCGGGGTCGGACCCTGATTCTCACCCTGACCCGAGCGGGCGCAGCGCTCGGACCTGACGCTCGTGCTCGCCGCGGGTCCAGGGGTCGGCGAGCCGCGCGTCCTGGTTCGCGTCGAGGGGACGGCCGGCGGCGAGCGCGTCGAGGTAGCGGCGGTCCGCGTCCAGGCGCGCGAGGGCGCCGTCCCGGTCCGTGGGGCGCCCGTGGCCCGGAACGACCACCCGCAGGTCGTTCCGGCGGAGGGCCGCGGCGAGCCGGTCCAGGCCGGTCGAGTACTCGCCCAGCGGGTCCGCGGCGGACAGGTCCAGCAGCGGCACCTCCAGGTCGGAGAGCATGTCGCCCGCCACGAGGACGCCGCGGGCCAGGACGGCGGCGTGCCCCGGCGCGTGCGCGTCGTGCGCCACCACGGCGGTGGGCGGACCGGTCCAGGGCACGTGCCCAGCGCCGTCGGGAAGGGCGAGAAGACCCTCGAGGGCCAGACCCGGGGCCTCGTCCGCGGCCTGCTCGCGCAGCTCGGCGGCGTGCGCCCGCGCGACGGCGGCGGCGCGGGCGGTGGCCCAGCGGGGGACCTGGCCGAGGGCGGGGTGCCAGAGCAGGTGGTCCCAGTGCGGGTGCGTGGAGAAGGCGGCGACGACGCGCAGCCCGCGCCCCTGCAGCGCGGCCGCGAGGCCACGGAGCTCCGCCTCGGTCAGCGCCGGGTCGACGAGCAGGCACCCGGCGTCGTCGCCGACCACCGCCGTCGACGTCGTCGTGTACCGACGGGCGGTCGCGACGAGCACACCGGGCGCCACCTCCACGAGGGCACGCGGCGCGCGGCTGGTCACCGGTGGCCGTGCGCGGCGAGGTGGGCGGCGCCCACGATGCCCGCGGTGTTGCGCAGCGCGGCGGGCACGACGGGGGCGGTCGTGCGCAGCAGGGGCAGGAACTTCTCGTGCTTCTTGCTCACCCCGCCGCCCACCACGATGAGCTCGGGGGAGAAGAGCATCTCGACGGTCTCGTAGAACCGCTGGAGCCGCTGGGCCCAGTCCTCCCAGCTGAGCCCCTCGCTCTCCTTCACGGAGGAGGCGGCGCGGTCCTCGGCGTCGTGACCGTCGATCTCGAGGTGGCCGAGCTCGGTGTTGGGCACGAGCGTGCCGTCGACGATCAGGGCCGAGCCGATACCGGTGCCGAGGGTGGTCACGAGGACGACGCCGGGCACGCCGCGTGCGGCCCCGAACGCGACCTCGGCGACGCCGGCCGCGTCGGCGTCGTTGACGGCGACCACCTCGCGCCCGATCGCCTCGGACATGAGGGCGGGGACGTCGATGCCCGTCCACGACTTGTCGAGGTTCGCGATGAAGGGCACCACCCCGTGCTTGATGGGGGCGGGGAAGGTGAGGCCGATCGGCGCCGGGTCCGGGAGGTCGAACCGGGCCACCAGCTCCGCGACGGTCTCGGCCACGGCGCGCGGCAGCGAGGGGCTCGGGGTGGGGATGCGCACCCGCTCGGCGGTGAGCTCGCCGGTGGCCAGGTCCACGGGCGCTCCCTTGATGCCCGAGCCTCCGATGTCGATGCCGAAACCGACGGCGGGCGCGGCGGGGTGGGTCATGGTTCTCCTCGATGAGATGGATGAGACGGGCCGGTGGGCCCGGACGGCGGGGCCGGCGGCGCCGCCGGGTCAGGGCAGTGTGAGGATCTCGGCGCCGTCCTCGGTGACGACGATGGTGTGCTCCCACTGCGCGGTGCGGGAGCGGTCCCTGGTGAGGACGGTCCAGCCGTCGTCCCACTGCTCCCAGTCGATGTCGCCCAGCGTGAGCATCGGCTCGATGGTGAAGACCATGCCGGGGACCATGACGTCGTCGTAGCGGGGCGCCGAGTCGTAGTGGGGGATCACGAGGCCGGAGTGGAACGCCTCGCCCACGCCGTGACCGGTGAAGTCCCGGACCACGCCGTAGTCGAAGCGGCGCGCGTAGGCCTCGATCACCCGGCCGATGACGTTGACCTCGCGCCCCGGGCGCACGGCCCTGATGCCGCGCTCCATCGCGGTGCGGGTCCGCTCGACGAGCAGGTGCGACTCCTCGTCGACCTCACCCACCTCGAACATGGCGTTGAGGTCGCCGTGCACGCCGTCGAGGTAGGCGGTGACGTCGACGTTGAGGATGTCGCCCTCCTGCAGCACGGTGGAGTCGGGGATGCCGTGGCAGATGACCTCGTTGACGGAGGTGCACAGCGACTTGGGGAAACCCATGTACTCCAGCGTGGAGGGGTAGGCGCCGTGGTCGACGAGGAACTCGTGCCCGACCCGGTCGAGCTCGTCCGTGGTCACCCCGGGGGCGACGTGCCGGCCGACCTCCTCCAGGGCCTGGGCCGCGAGGCGGGAGGCGCGCCGGATGCGCTCGACGGTCTCCGGGCTCTTCACGTCGGAGGCCGTGACCCGCTCGGGACCGGTGCGCCCGACGTACTCGGGCCGCGGGATCGACGCCGGGACGGTGCGGAGGGGGGAGACGGTTCCCTTGGTCAAGGTGCCCCGGGGGGCGCGGTCGGCGAGCATGGTGGCAGTCTACGGACCGTCGTCGGCGGCCTTGGAGGAGCGATGAGCGAGCAGCAGGAGTTCTACTACAACCTCGCCACCGGCCAGGTGGAGGAGGGGAAGGTGCACGGGGCGACCAACCGCATGGGTCCGTACCCGAGCGCCGAGGCGGCGGCCCAGGCCCTCGCCCGTGCCCAGGACCGCAACGAGAGGTGGGCCGAGGAGGACGAGGCCTGGGAGGACGAGCAGTAGGCGCCGCCGGCGCTCAGGACTCGTACACGTGCTCGGCCGCCGGGAAGCTGCGGTCGCGCACCGCCCGGGCGTAGGCGCGGGTCGCCGAGGCCAGCTCGGCCCCGACCTCGCCGAAGCGCCGGGCGAACCGCGGCGACCAGGACGTCATGCCGGCCATGTCGGTCCAGACGAGCACCTGGCCGTCCACCTCCGGGCCCGCGCCGATCCCGATGGTCGGGATGGGGAGCACCTCGGTGACCCGGGCGGCCACGGGGCCGGGGACCATCTCGAGGACGACGGCGACCGCGCCCGCGTCCGCCAGCGCCAGCGCGTCCGCGACGAGCCTGTCCGCGGCCTCGTGGCCCCGGCCCTGGACCCGCTTGCCGCCGAGGAGGTTCTCGGCCTGGGGGGTGAACCCGAGGTGCCCGACCACGGGGATGCCCGAGCGCGTGAGCAGCCGCACGTGCTCGGCCAGGTGCTCCCCGCCCTCGAACTTCACGGCGTGCGCCCCGGCCTCCTTGAGCATCCGCACCGCGGAGGCGTGGCACTGGGCCGGCGAGGCCTCGTAGGAGCCGAAGGGCAGGTCGGCCACCACCAGGGCGCGCTGCGCGGTCCGGGCCACCGCGCGCACCGCCGGGATCATGTCGTCCACGGTGACGGGGATGGTCGTCGGATGGGCGTGCATGTTGTCGCCGATGGAGTCGCCCACCAGGAGGATGTCGATCCCCGCCTCGTCGAAGATCCGGGCGGTGACGGCGTCGTACGCGGTCAGCATCGTCAGCGGCTCGCCGCGCTCCTTGGCCTGCCTGAGGTGGTGGACCCGGACCTTGCGCGGGCCTCGCGCCTGCTCGGAGGCCGGGCCGGCCGCGACGCTCGGGTCACCCCCCGACGGGGTGCCTGTGGCGGCGGTGCTCGCTGCCCGCTGCTCCGGGGGGACGCTGCTGCTCATCTGAACTCCTGCTCGGCGGCGGGGACGCCCGCGGCGGCCGGTGGACGGCGCCGTCGGTGGTCCGTGACAAGCACTCACCCTAGAGGCGTCGCGGACCTGCCGGTCAGTTGCGCCATGATGGGACGGTGCGGGGACCGGCCGCACGCCGCCGTCGCAGGCGGTCCGCCACGCCGAACCAGGAGCCGACACATGGACAAGCAGCAGGAGTACGTCCTCAGGGCGATCGAGGAGCGGGACGTCCGCTTCATCCGGCTCTGGTTCACCGACGTCCTCGGCGTGCTGAAGTCCGTGGCCATCGCGCCCGCCGAGCTCGAGGGCGCCTTCGCCGAGGGCATCGGCTTCGACGGCTCCTCGATCGAGGGACTCTCCCGCGTCTACGAGTCGGACATGCTGGCCAAGCCCGACCCCTCCACGTTCCAGGTGCTCCCGTGGCGGGGGGACGAGAACGGGGTCGCCCGCATGTTCTGCGACGTGCTGACCCCCACCGGCGAGCCGGCGCGCTCGGACCCGCGCAGCGTGCTCAAGCGGGCGATGAACAAGGCCGCGGACGCCGGCTTCACCTTCTACACCCACCCCGAGATCGAGTTCTACCTCTTCCAGAACGTCTCCTCGCCCCAGGACCCGCTGGTCCCCATCGACACCGGCGGCTACTTCGACCACGTCGCCCGCGGCACGGCCCACGACTTCCGGCGGGACGCGATCACCACCCTGGAGTCCATGGGCATCTCGGTGGAGTTCTCCCACCACGAGGCCGGCCCCGGCCAGAACGAGATCGACCTGCGCTACGCCGACGCGCTGAGCATGGCCGACAACATCCAGACGTTCCGCACCGTCATCAAGGAGGTGGCGCTGCAGCAGGACGTCCTCGCCACCTTCATGCCCAAGCCGCTGCCGGACGCGCCCGGCTCGGGCATGCACACGCACATGTCGCTGTTCGAGGGCGACCAGAACGCCTTCCACGACCCGTCGGGGGAGTACCAGCTCTCCGCCACCGCCCGGTCCTTCATCGCCGGTCTGCTCCACCACGCCGCGGAGATCACCGCGGTGTGCAACCAGCACGTCAACTCCTACAAGCGTCTGTGGGGCGGTGACGAGGCACCCGCGTACGTCTCGTGGGGGCACAACAACCGCTCCGCCCTGGTGCGCGTGCCCATGTACAAGCCGGAGAAGGGCGGGTCGGCACGCGTGGAGTACCGGGCCCTGGACTCGGCCGCCAACCCCTACCTGGCGTTCGCGGTGCTGCTCAACGCCGGCCTCAAGGGCATCGAGGAGGGGTACGAGCTGCCCGAGGGTGCGGCGGAGGACGTCGCCGCGATGACGCGCGAGGAGCGCAAGGCGCTCGGCATCCGCTCCCTGCCCGCGTCCCTGCGCGAGGCCGTCGAGCTCATGGAGTCCTCCGAGCTCGTGGCCGAGACCCTCGGGGAGGACACGTTCGAGTTCTTCCTGCGCAACAAGCGCACCGAGTGGCAGGAGTACCGGGCCCAGGTCACCCCGTACGAGCTTCAGCGGTTCATCCCCGCGCTGTGAGCGTGGCCGCATGACCCGTGCGGTCTCCCGCACCACGACGCTGCGCCGGCTCGGGTTCGCCGAGCCGGCCACCGCGGCCGCGCGCCTCGACGACCACGCGCTCGGCCGTTACGTCGCCGCCGCCGAGGAGGCCGGGGCGCCGCTGCCCGAGGCGCTCGGGCAGGTCGCGGACCCGGACCACGCCCTCCTGACGCTGCTCCGGCTCGCCGAGGCCGCCGCCGGCACCGGGGACGAGCCGGTGCTGGCCGAGGTCCTGGCCGACGACGGACCCGCCCGACGCCGGCTCCTCGCCGTGCTCGGCGCCTCCGCCGCCCTCGGCGACGCGCTCGTGGCGCACCCGGGGTCCGTCTCGCTGCTCGTCGAGCGCCCCGGGGAACCGTCCGTGCTCGACCTCGCGCCCGAGGACGAGCGGGAGCACGCGCTGCGGGCCGTCGGGGCCGACCCCGGGGCCGCCGTGCCGGTCGCCACCCTGACCGGTGAGGAGGGCGTCGCCACGCTCCGGCGCACGTACCGGCGCCGCCTCCTCGAGATCGCCGCCGCCGACCTCACCAGTCCCGACCCCCTGGCCGACTTCCCGAGGGTCGCCGCCTCGATCGCCGACATCGTGGCCGGCGCGCTCGACGCGGCGGTCGCCGTCGCCCGCGCGGACCTGCCGGAGGCCGCCGGGGTGCGCCTGGCCGTGCTGGGCATGGGCAAGACCGGGGGCCGCGAGCTCAACTACATCTCCGACGTCGACGTCGTCCACGTCGTCGAGCCGGTCGACGGCGTCACGGAGGCCGAGGCGATCAGGCTCGGCACGAAGCTCGCGACGGCGCTCGCCCGGGCCGTCTCCGCCGTCGGCCCGGAGCCGGCCCTGTGGCCGCTGGACGCCAACCTGCGCCCGGAGGGCAAGGACGGCCCGCTGGTGCGCACGCTCGCCTCGCACGTCGCGTACTACGAGCGGTGGGCGAAGACCTGGGAGTTCCAGGCGCTGCTCAAGGCACGGCCCGTGGCCGGCGACCTCGCCCTCGGCCAGGCGTACTGCGACGCGCTCTCGCCGATGGTGTGGACCGCCGTGGAGCGGCAGAACTTCGTCGAGGACTCCCAGGCGATGCGGCGGCGGGTCGAGGAGAACGTGCCGGCCGCCGAGGCGGACCGGCAGCTCAAGCTCGGCAGGGGCGGCCTGCGCGACGTCGAGTTCACCGTCCAGCTCCTCCAGCTCGTCCACGGACGCACCGACGAGTCGATCCGGTCACGCACGACCCTCGAGGGCCTCGCCCAGCTCGCCGCCGGCGGGTACGTCTCACGCGACGCCGCCGCGCTCCTGGACCGGCACTACCGGTTCCTCCGCCTGCTCGAGCACCGCCTACAGCTGCACCGCCTCCGGCGCACCCAGCTCGTCCCCACCGACGAGGAGAGCCTGCGCCGGCTCGGCCGCGCGATGCGCCTGGACGGCGTCGACGGCCCGGGGGCGCTGGAGAAGCGGCTGCGGCAGGTCCGCCGCGAGGTCCGCCACCTGCACGAGGAGATCTTCTTCCGCCCGCTGCTCCCCGCCACCGCTCGCCTCAGCGCCGACGACGTCTCCCTCGCTCCGGACGCCGCGCGGGCCCGGCTGGCGGCGATCGGGTACCACGACCCCGACGGCGCCATCCGGCACATCGCGGCCCTCACCGAGGGCATCTCCCGGGCCGCCGCGATCCAGCGCCACCTCCTGCCCGTCATGCTCGGCTGGTTCGCGCAGGGGCCGCTCCCCGACCACGGGCTCCTCGCCTTCCGCAAGCTCTCCGAGACCATGGGCACCACGCACTGGTACCTCAAGCTCCTGCGCGACTCCGGCGGCGCGGCCCAGCGGCTCGCCCGCCTGCTCTCCACCAGCCGCTACGTGGCCGACGCGATCGGCCGGCTGCCGGAGGCCGTCGCCTGGCTCGACGACGACGACGAGCTCGCGCCCCGCACGCTCGCGGCGCTCTCGGCCGAGCTCGTCGCGCTGCAGGACCGGCGCACCGACACGGTCGACCGTGTCATGGCGGCCCGCTACCTGCGCCGCCGCGGACTGCTGCGCGCGGCGATCGGCGACGTCCTCGGCCTCGGGGACCACGCCCGCTCCGCCGCCATGATCAGCAACGCCGCCGACATCGCCCTGCAGGGGGCGCTGCGCGTCGCCGTCGAGCGTGCCGTGGCCGAGGCGGGGCTGGGCGGGCCGCCGTCGCGCTACCTCGTGGTGGCGATGGGCCGCCTCGGGGGACGGGAGATGAGCTACGCCTCCGACGCCGACGTCCTCTTCGTCCACGACCCCCTGCCGGGCGCCGACCCTCAGCTGGCCACCCGCACGGCCCTCGCGGTCGCCACCGGGGTGCGCGAGCTGCTGGGGCGCACCGGGCCGGAGCCGGCCCTGCCTGTCGACGCGGCGCTGCGCCCGGAGGGTCGCAACGGGCCCCTGACGCGCACGCTCGCCTCCTACGCCGAGTACTACGAACGCTGGGTGGAGCCCTGGGAGCGGCAGGCGCTGCTGCGGGCACGGCCCGTCGCGGGCGACCCCGGGCTGGGCCGAGAGTTCGAGGCGCTCGTGGACCCGCTGCGCCACCCCGCGGGCGGGCTCGCCGAGCACGACGTGCGCGAGCTGCGCCGCATCAAGGCCCGCGTGGAGTCCGAACGGCTGCCCCGCGGGGTGCCCGCCACCCGGCACCTGAAGCTGGGACGGGGTGGCCTGAGCGACGTCGAGTGGACCGTGCAGCTGCTGCAGCTCCAGCACGCCGGCGACGTGCCCGGGCTGCGCACCACCGGCACCCTCGACGCCCTGCAGGCGCTGCGCGAGGCGGGCATCGTCCCGGCGGGCAAGGCCGACCGCCTGGCCGAGGCCTGGCTGCTGGCCTCGCGCATCCGGGACGCGATCGTGCTCGGCACGGGCCGGGCCAGTGCCGACCGTGCGGACGTCCTGCCGCACGAGCCGGCGGAGCTGGAGGTCGTCGCCCGCCTGGTCGGCATGGCGCCGGGGCAGCGGCAGGACCTGGAGGAGCTGTGGCTGCGCGCCGCCCGGCGCGCCCGGACCGTCGCGGAGGAGCTCTTCTACGACTGACCGCGACCGGGCCGGGCGCCGCCACCGCGGCGCGCCGGCCCGGACGCGGTCACGCGGTCACGCGGTGCCGATCTTCCGTCCGTCCGCCCGCCACACCACGACGCACGACGGCCGGGGAACACCGCCGTCGGGCCAGTGGGAGAGGGGATTCTCGAAGGTCGACCCGTCCGCCTCGCCCGGGTGCTGGACGTGGACGAGCACCCGGTCGTCGGTCACCCACGGCCCGCACGTCTCGGCGCCGACGGGCACGGTGAGGAACTGCTTGACCTGGCCGCGGTACGGGCCCTCCAGGGCGACGCCGAACAGGCCGTCGTTCGAGCCGAGCTGGTTGCCGTCGGTCGAGATCCAGAGGTTGCCGTACTTGTCGAACGTGACGTTGTCCGGGCAGGAGATGGGGGAGACCTGGTCCTTGTCGTACCCGGCGAAGTACGTGCTCGGGTCCTTCGGGTCGCCGCACACGAGCAGGATCCGCCAGGAGAAGGTGGTCGAGGCGGCGTCGTCGTCGCTCTCCCGCAGCTCGATGACGTGGCCGTGCTTGTTCGCGCGGCGGGGGTTGGCCTCGTCCGGGCCCGCGTACCCGGGCAGGCCGCGGTTGGTGTTGTTGGTCAGCGCCATGTAGACGCGGCCGGTGTCCGGGTGCGGCTCGACGTCCTCGGGCCGGTCCATCTTCGTCGCGCCGACGGCGTCCCCCGCCTGGCGGGCGAAGACCAGCGCCTCGACCCCGCTCATGCCGGGCACGTGGGAGTGTGCCTCGCCGTCCGCGGAGGTCACGAGCGGGAGCCACTCGCCCGAGCCGTCGAACTCACCGTCGGCCGGCAGCTTCCCGTCACCGGTGATCTCGCCCGGCGAGTCGCCCGTGAACCGGGCGACGTAGAGGGTGCCGTTGTCCAGCAGGGTGGCGTTGTGCTCGTGGTCGCCCTCGCGGTACCGGTCCCGGGAGACGAACTTGTAGACGTAGTCGAACCGTTCGTCGTCGCCCATGTACGCCGCCGCGCGGCCGTCCGGGGTCAGGCTGATCGTCGCCCCCTCGTGCTTGAAGCGTCCGAGCGCAGTGCGCTTGCGGGGCGTCGACTCCGGGTCGAACGGGTCGATCTCGCACACCCAGCCGAACCGGTTCGGCTCGTTCGGCTGGACCGAGATGTCGAAGCGGTCGTCGAAACGCTCCCACTTCCGGCCGCTGGGACCCTTGTTGACGCCGTAGCGGCGCAGCCGCTCCGCGGCCTTCGGGTCCGTGACGGTCCCCGCGTTCGCGAAGTACTGGTTGAAGTTCTCCTCGCCGGTCAGCCACGTGCCCCACGGGGTGAGGCCGCCGGCGCAGTTGTTCAGGGTGCCCAGGACGGTCCGCCCGTCGGGGTCGTCGGGGGTGCGGACGAGCGCGTCCCCGGCCACCGGTCCGGAGAGCTCGAACTCCGAGCGCATCGTGAAGCGCCGGTTCAGGGGGTGCCCGACGACGGGGTCGAGCCCTCCGGAGCGTCTGCCGCGGCCCTCGGCGGTCAGGGCGACGACGCTGAGGCTGTGCGCGGCCCAGGCGATCTCGACCTGCTCACGGGTGGGGTTCTCCGGGTCGTAGCCGGGGAACATGAGCTCCTCGTTCGTGTACTCGTGGTTGGCCACCAGGAGGAAGTTGCCGTTGCCGCGGCGGCGGAACAGCCCCAGGTAGTCGCAGTTGTAGCCGAACTGGCGCTCCTGCGCCTCGGCCGTCTGGTGGTAGGGGTCGAACTCTGGGGAGTCGTCGAACAGCGGGTCTCCCCAGCGCAGCACCACCTCGTGCAGGTACCCCGGAGGCACGACCACCGCGTCGGTCGTGTTCGGCGCCACGGCGCTGAAGCGCAGGCCCGGGGCGCCGGCGGCGCCCGGGGGCGCCGCGGCCGCCGACGGCGCGCCGGCCGCCCCGACGGCGCCGGCAGCACCGGCGAGGCCGAGCACGGCGCCCGCCTGCAGCACCGCCCGGCGGGAGACGACGTGCGTCATCACGTCCCCGAAGTACTCGTTGGACGAGGTGTTGGGCACGTCGTGGAAGCAGGCGTTCCCGCAGCGGTACCGGCAGGTCATCGCCGACCTGCCGCCCGCGTGCGCGGGCACGAGCGGCAGCAGAGGTCTTTGCGGTGTGGTGAGGCTCATCGGACTTCCCCTCGCGTCGTTGCGACAGTTCGCGCGCCCGGGCGGCGCGTCTCCTCGGGGCCCATAGTGCCGGTGCCGGGCCGGAAGGGCCAGAGGGAAGGGGCGTGAGCCGGGGTCAGAGCACGCGGGCGAGGAACTTCCTGGTGCGCTCCTGGGCGGGCCGGTCCAGGACGGCGCGCGGGGCGCCCTGCTCGACGACGACGCCCTCGTCCATGAGGACGAGGTGGTCACCGACCTCGCGGGCGAAGCCGATCTCGTGGGTCACCACGATCATCGTCATGCCCTCCGCGGCGAGGTCCTTCATCACGCCCAGGACCTCGCCGACCAGCTCGGGGTCGAGGGCCGAGGTCGGCTCGTCGAAGAGCATCAGCTCCGGGTCCATGGCGAGCGCCCGGGCGATTGCGACGCGCTGCTGCTGCCCGCCGGAGAGCTGGGCGGGGTAGTGGTCCACCCGGTCGGACAGGCCCACCCGACCGAGCAGCTCGAGGGCGCGCTCGCGGGCCTGGGCCCGGCCGGTCCCTCGGACCTGGACCGGCGCCTCCATGACGTTCTGCACCGCCGTCATGTGGGGGAAGAGGTTGAAGCGCTGGAAGACCATCCCGATGCGGGAGCGCTGGCGGGCGATGTCGCGCGGGTGCAGCCGGAAGAGCTCCGGGCGCCCGCGTCGGACCTCCTCCCGGTAGCCCATCAGCTCGCCGTCGACCTCGATCCGGCCGGCGTCGATCTGCTCCAGCTCGTTCACGCAACGCAGCAGCGTCGACTTGCCCGACCCGGACGGACCCACGACGACGCAGACGGAGCCGCGCGGAACCGTCAGGTCCACGCCGCGCAGGACGTGGAGGTCGCCGAAGAACTTGTGCACCCCACGCACCCGGACCATGGGTGTGGTCGCCGTCGTCAGCTCGTTCACGGTGTGTACTCCAGGAAGGGGTCGTCCTTGGTCGTGCCGGCCGCGAGGATGGCCTGCTGCTTGCGGCCGGTCGCCCTGTTCCGGCGGGTGGAGGTGCTTGCTCCGCCGCGGGTGGCGCCGTCGAAGCCGCGACCGTAGTACCGCTCGAGGTAGTGCTGGCCCACCATGAGCACCGAGGTGATGACGAGGTACCAGATGGCCGCGACCATGAGCAGGGGGATGGGGAGGAAGAGCCGGTTGCCGATCGCGTTGGTCGCGAACGTCAGGTCGAGCGTGAACGGCACCGCGAGCACCAGCGAGGTGGTCTTCAGCATCGAGATGGTCTCGTTGCCGGTCGGGGGCACGATCACCCGCATCGCCTGGGGGAGGACCACGCGGCGCAGGATCTTCGACTCCTTCATGCCCAGCGCGCGGGCCGCCTCGGCCTGACCGGGGTCCACGCCGTTCAGGCCCGAGCGGAAGATCTCCGACAGGTACGCCGCCTCGTTCAGGGCCAGTCCGATCAGCGCGGCCCAGGCGGCGGAGAAGACGTCGTTGGTGTCGATGACGACGAACTCCGGACCGAACGGGATGCCCAGGCTCAGCCGCGGGTACAGCACCCCGAGCAGGCCCCAGAAGACCAGCTGGGTGTAGATCGGCGTGCCCCGGAAGAACCAGATGTACACCCAGGACACCCAGCGCATGACGGGGTTGTCCGACCGGCGCATGATCGCCAGCGTCAGCGCGAGCGCGACGGCGACGACCATCGAGCCGGCGGTGAGCAGCAGCGTCCACCCCACGCCCCGGACGACGTTGACGTCACGGAGGTAGAGCCAGACCACGTCCCAGCGGAAGTTGGGGTTCGTGATCAGGGTGTTGACCACCATCGCCGCGAGGACGGCGACCACCACGGCGGAGACGAGCCGGCCGGGGCGGCGGACCGGGTGGGCCTGGATCAGCTCCGGAGCAGCGCCCACGTCAGACCGCCGGGTTGAGCTCGGCGGTCGTCAGCGCGCCGGTCACGCCCCAGGTGCCGAGGATGTCCTCCCAGACGCCCTCGTCCATCAGGTGCTGCATCGCGGCCTGCAGGGCGGCGGTGAGCTCGGGGTCGTCCTTGGACACGGCGATACCCTGCGGCGCGGCGTCGGTGACGTCACCGAGCTGCTCCACCTGGCCCCCGGTCTGCAGCGCGGCGTACTGGCCGACGGGGGAGTCGGCGTACATGACGTCGATCTTGCCGCCGACGAGGTTGGTGGTGACGTCGGCCTGGGAGGTGTAGCGCAGCACCTCGATCGGCTCGGCTCCCGCGTCGGTGCACTCCGCGGCGAGGCGGTCGGCGTCCTCGTCCTGGATCGTGCCGGTCTGCACGCCCATGGTCGTCCCGCACAGGTCGGCGGGGTCGAGGTCCTTCGGGTTGCCCTGCTGGACGGAGAACGTGGAGCCGGCCGAGATGTAGGCGATCATGTCGACCTGCTCGATCCGCTCCGGGTTGATCGAGAAGGAGGCGATGCCCGCGTCGTACTGCGTGCCGATGGCGGGGATGATCGAGGCGAACTCGGCGTGCTGGACGTCCACCTCGACTCCCAGCACCCGGCCCAGCGCCTTGGCGAGGTCGACGTCGTAGCCGGTCGGGGTCTGGCCGTCCGGCCCGCCGAGGAACTCGGCGGGCGCGTACTGGAGGTTGTCGCCGACCGTCAGGGTGCCGTCGAAGTCCTCGGGCAGCATCCCCGCGATCTCGTCGACCTTGTCGATGCCGGTCACGTCGTAGCTGGGCTCCGCGGCGGCCGCGGAGTCACCGGACGCGGGCGCGGAGGCCTCCGACGCGTTGGTGCACGAGCTGAGGACGAGAGCCCCCGCGGTGGCGGCGAGGGCGAGGACGGGAAGGCGACGCATGATGAGCTCCGGTGGAGGACGACAAGACGCCTCCACCATATATCCACGCCCGTGCATGACTATGCATCGGCGAGCTGTGGGCTCGCACACACGCGAGGAGGCCGGCGCATGGCGCCGGCCTCCTCAGGCGGTGCTCAGCAAGAGCCCACGGTGCTCAGCGTGAACTCACAGGTCGTAGTACAGCTCGAACTCGTGCGGGTGCGGCCGCAGGCGCAGCGGGTCGATCTCGTTCGTGCGCTTGTAGTCGATCCACGTCTCGATGAGGTCCCGCGTGAAGACGTCCCCCTCGGTCAGGTAGTCGTGGTCCGCCTCGAGCGCCTCGAGGGCCTTGGGCAGGGAGTCGGGCAGCTGCTCGATCTGGGCGTGTTCCTCGGGCGGCAGCTCGTAGAGGTCCTTGTCGATCGGCTCCGGCGGCTCGATCCGGTTCCGGATGCCGTCGATGCCCGCCATGAGCATGGCCGAGAACGCCAGGTAGGGGTTCGACGACGGGTCCGGGACGCGGTACTCGACGCGCTTGGCCTTGGGCGAGGAGCCGGTCACGGGGATGCGGATGCAGGCGGAGCGGTTGCGGGCCGAGTACACGAGGTTCACCGGCGCCTCGAAGCCCGGGACGAGGCGGTGGTAGGAGTTCACCGTCGGGTTCGTGAACGCCAGCAGCGAGGGGGCGTGGCGCAGGAGGCCGCCGATGTACCAGCGGGCCATGTCCGAGAGGCCGCCGTAGCCGCGCTCGTCGAAGAACAGCGGCTTGCCGTCCTTCCACAGCGACTGGTGGGAGTGCATGCCCGAGCCGTTGTCGCCGAACAGCGGCTTCGGCATGAAGGTGGCCGACTTCCCGGCCTGCCAGGCCGTGTTCTTGATGATGTACTTGAACTTCATCACGTCGTCCGCGGCGGCCCGGAGCGTGTCGAAGCGGTAGTTGATCTCCTGCTGACCGGCGGTGCCGACCTCGTGGTGCGCGCGCTCGACCTGGAGGCCGACCTCGTGCAGGACGCGGACCATCTCGTCGCGCAGGTCGGCCATCTGGTCGTTCGGGGAGACGGGGAAGTAACCGCCCTTGTAGCGGGTCTTGTAGCCGAGGTTGGCCCCCTCCTCGTCACGGCCCGTGTTCCAGGCCGCCTCCTTGGAGTCGAGGTAGTAGAAGCTCGAGTGCTGGGTGGTCTGGAAGCGCACGTCGTCGAAGATGTAGAACTCCGCCTCGGCGCCGAAGTAGACCGTGTCGGCGATGCCGGTGCTCCGCAGGTACGCCTCGGCCTTGGCCGCGATGTTGCGCGGGTCGCGCGAGTACGCCTCGTCGGTGAACGGGTCGACGATCGAGAAGTTGACCACGAGGGTCTTCTGCTTGCGGTAGGGGTCCACGAACGCCGACGTCACGTCGGGCACCAGCTTCATGTCGGACTCGTGGATCGCCTGGAAGCCCCGGATGGAGGACCCGTCGAACATCAGACCGTCGGTGAACGCGTCCTCGTTGAACGCCTCGACGGGGATGTTGAAGTGCTGCATGACGCCCGGCAGGTCGCAGAAGCGGACGTCGACGAACTTGACGTCCTGCTCCTTCGTGTAGGCGATTGCCTCGTCGGCGTTTGAGAACATCCGTTGGCTCCTCGGAGTAGGGCGGGTGGGTTCCCCGGCGATCGTGCCGTGCCCGGGCGGGGCGGCGCGACCTGAGGAACGTCTGAAAAGTAGCCCGTGGCAGTTTCCCGTGTGTCACCCGAATGTGTCGGGCGTGTTACGCGCACCGGCAGCGCGATGACGCTCGTCACACGGGGCCGGACCGTGAAGCCGGACCGTGGGGCCGGTGCGGTACGGGCGGGCCGTCCCGTTAGGCTCGAACGGTGCCTGATCCCGTGTTCCCGCCCGTCGCCGGCCTGGGCCGGCGCCTTCTCGCCCTCGCCGTCGACTGGGCGATCGCCTCCGTGATCAGCGCGGGGTTCTTCGGATTCGACTCCCTCGCTACGCTGGGCATCTTCGCCCTCATGACGTGGCTCATGGTCGGTACCCTCAGCGCCACGATCGGTCACGTCGCCGCGGGCCTGGCCGTCCGCACGGCCGGACGCGGTCCGGCGGGACCGGTGCGCGCGCTGGTGCGCACCGTGCTGCTCTGCCTCGTCATCCCCGCTGTCGTGTGGGGCGGCGACGGCCGGGGGCTGCACGACGTCGCCGCCGGGACGGTCGTCACCCGCATACGCTGACGGGCGGCTCACCCCGCGTACGCCGGCGGCGCGTCACCGGCAGACGCCGACGGCACTGGTCCCGGGCTGCTTGGTGCCGGCGGGGTCGGTGCCGTCGTGGGGCGAGGTCGAGGCTCAGCGGCCGCGCATGCCCTTGCGGTCAGGGCGCGCCTTCATCGGGTCGATGCCCTTGGGGATGGGCATCTTGGTGCTGCCCAGCGCCTGGAGCCGCTTGGCCACCTGGGCCACCTCGGCGGTCGTGAGCGTCTTCTTGAGGCCCTGCACCGTCTTCGTGAGCTTGCCGATGGGCACCTGGCCCTGGTCGTTGCCGTACTGCACGAGGTGCACGGGAACGTTCGGCGCGACCCGGGCGACCTTCCGGCGCTCGTCCTCGAGCATGCGGGTCACACGGTGCGAAGGCCCCTCGGAGACGAGCACGATGCCGGGGCGTCCCACCATCCGGTACACCAGGTCCTGGTGGCGCGGGTTGACGGCGACGGGCTGCTCCTCGATGTTCCACCCGCGGCGGATCTGCCCGAGCACGGCACCGGCCGCCCCGGGCCGTCCGTCGATCTGGGAGTAGCTGGCCCTCCGGGTCTGCGTGGCCAGGACGATCATCATCGCCATCAGGGCCAGCAGCAGCCCGAAGAAGGACATGTAGACCGGGTGGCCCCAGGCGAAGCCGATGCCGAGCGCAATACCCATCACGAGCACGAAGACGCCGACGAGCATCCAGGTGATCGACGGGTTGACCTGCCGCGTGAGGCGGTAGGCGTCACGGATGTTGTGGTACCAGCGCTGCTTCTTCTCCGTGGGTGCGGCGGAGACGTTCTCGCCGTCCTTCTTCTTGCGGGCCATGATGCCCAACGATACCGGCCCGCCGCGGCCGTCCGGACCGGCGGGTCACCGCTCGAGGGCTGCGGCCTCCTGGCGCGACGTCGTCGGCTCGGACAGGTGGGCGAGGGCCGGTGCGCCGGGACGGTCGGGGAGCAGGTCGGTGTCCGGACGCTCGCCGGCCACGACCTCCGCATGGATGAGACGTCGGGGCTCCAGGCCCATCGGCAGTCGACCAGTCCGGTGCCGAGGACCACGCGTTCGAGCTAGTCCGGTGTCGGGTCAGGACGGCCGTGCTCGACCAGCCGCACGAGGAGGTCGCGGAGGGTGGCGAGCTGAACGGGGGAGAGGGCGTCGCCGAGGAGGCTCTCGACGGTGGTCGGGTCGTCCAGCGCGGCCAGGGCGGACCTGCCCGCCTCGGTGATGGCCACGACCTGCCGGCGCCGGTCGGTGGCATGCCTGCGGCGGTCGACGTAGCCGGACCGCTCGAGGCCCGTGAGCATCCGGCTCGTGGTCTGCTCCGTCACGCCGAGGAAGGCGGCGATCTCGCGCTGGGAGCGCGGGCCGCCCGCCAGCACGGCCAGCACGGGCAGGGAGGCGTGGCTGAGGGACCACCGCTCGAGGTAGGCGTCCCACGTGCGTTCGACCCGGCGTGCGGCCGCCGAGAGGAGCCGCCCGGTGGGCCACTGGTCGGGGGCGACGCCGACCCCGGGGCCGGCTCCTGCGCCGCCAGGGCCGCGGGGGCCCGGCCCGGCAGCCGACGTGCCGTCGGCGGTCGAGGCGCCGGCTCTCGGTCCGGCCGCGGCCTGCGGGGGGGTGGTCACGCCTCATCCTTTCAGGTGGTCGGTGCCCGGCCCGACTTGCCGAGCGGTGATCGTTAGCCTCACTATTGATCAGCCTGCTGAGTAACGATCGTCCGCACAACCCGGAGGACTCCGTGACCCGTACCGACCTCCCCGAGACCACCTCCGGGGCCCGGCACCGCTCGGCGCGCTCCGGCGTGGTGCGGGGCCTCGTCGTCCTCGCGGTGCTCGTCGCCTGGCTCGCCGTCGGGGCGTTCGGCGGCATGGCCCAGGGGTCCCTCTCCGAGGTCCAGGAGAACGACAGCGCCGCGTTCCTGCCCGCGGGCGCCGAGTCCACGCGCGCGGACCAGCTCGCCCGGGAGTTCTCCGGAACCGAGTCGTTGCCGGCCCTCGTCGTGCTGCGGCCCACCGACGGGGGCAAGCTCAGCCCGGAGGACCTCGCCGCGGGGCAGGAGCTCGCGGCCGCCGTGCCCCGCGTCGAGCTGCCCGGCGCGGGGCCCCTCGAGGACCACCTGACCGGACCGGTGGTCGCGGTCCCGTCCGAGGACGGCGAGGCGCTGCTCATCCCCGTGTCGCTGGACGGGGACAGCGCGAACACCTTCGTCGGCGAGAACGAGGAACGACTCGTCAACGTCGTGGTGGACCAGCTGCGCGTCCTGGTCGACGACCAGCTCGGCGGTACCGGGCTCGAGGCCTGGGTGACCGGGCCGGCCGGGTTCGTCGCGGACCTGGTCGCCGCCTTCGGCGGGATCGACGGCATCCTGCTCGGCGTCGCGCTCGTCGTCGTCCTGGTCATCCTGTTCGTCGTCTACCGCTCACCCAGCCTGCCGTTCACGGTGCTGCTGACGGCCGTCTTCGCGCTGTGCGCCGCGGCCCTGGTGATCAAGCCCCTGGCGGGCGGCGGGGTGCTGCTTCTCAACGGGCAGAGCCAGGGCATCCTCTCGATCCTGGTCATCGGGGCCGCCACGGACTACTCCCTCCTGCTGGTGGCCCGCTACCGCGAGGAGCTCACGCGGCACGAGCACCCGGCCGACGCCATGCGGGCCGCCTGGCGCGCGTCCCTCGAGCCGATCGCCGCCAGCGCCGGCACGGTCATCGTCGGGCTCCTGTGCCTCCTGCTCTCCGACCTGGGCTCCAACGCGAGCCTCGGGCCGGTGGCGGCCATCGGGATCGCCTCGGCCGTGCTCGCGGCGCTCACCCTGCTGCCGGCCCTCCTCCTCGTGGCGGGCCGACGGTCGAGGTTCGTCTTCTGGCCCCGCATGCCGCACTACGTCGGTGACGACGGCGTCCGGGCCGCGAGCGGCGACGGAACGGTCGCACGCCCGGGCATCTGGGAGCGCGTGGCCGGCTTCGTCGGCTCGCACGCGCGTCCCGTCTGGGTGGTGACCGCGCTGGTCCTGCTCGCCGGCGCGGCGTTCGTGCCGACCCTGCGCGCCGACGGCACCAGCGACACCGACATCTACCTCAAGGAGGTCGAGTCGGTCGCGGGCGAGGAGGTCCTTGCCGAGCACTTCGACGAGGGGACGGTCCAGCCCGCCGTCGTCATCACCGCGGAGGAGAACGCCGCCGAGGTGCTCAAGGCGGCCGAGGGGGTCGACGGGGTGCTCTCGGCCCAGCTCGTCGCGGACCCCGCCGGCGCCCCTGGCGGTGCCGCGGGTGGTCAGCCCGGGGGTGACGCCGAGGCTCCGGCCGGCGCGACGGGTGGTCAGCCCGGCGGCGGTGAGGTCGAGGCCCCGGCCGGCGTTACGGGTGGTCAGCCCGGCGCGAGCGCGACCGGGGAGCCGCTGGTCGTCGACGGCAACGTGCAGATCCGGGTCGTCACCGCGGACGCGGCCGAGACGCAGCAGGCCCTCGTCACCGTCGCCGACCTGCGCGCCGCCGTCCACGAGGCCGACCCCGACGCTCTCGTCGGCGGTGCCGCGGCCCAGCGCCTCGACACCCAGGAGACGGCCGCCCAGGATCTGCGCACGATCATCCCGGTGGTCCTGGTCGCCATCTTCCTCATGCTCGTGCTGCTGCTGCGCTCCGTCGTGGCACCGCTCGTGCTGCTCGCTGCGAACGTGCTCTCCTTCGGCGCCACCATGGGGCTGAGCGCCCTGGTGTTCAACCACGTCCTCGGCTTCCCCGGCGCTGACGCGACCGTCCCGCTGTACGGGTTCGTCTTCCTGGTCGCGCTCGGCATCGACTACTCGATCTTCCTCATGACCCGGGTGCGGGAGGAGTCCCTGCAGCACGGCACCCGGAACGGGGTGGGGCGGGGACTGGCCGTGACCGGCGGCGTGATCACCTCCGCCGGGCTGGTGCTCGCCGCCACGTTCAGCGCCCTCGCGGTGATCCCGCTGCTGTTCCTGGTGCAGCTGGCGTTCATCGTGGCCGCCGGTGTGCTCGTCGACACCTTCGTGGTCCGCACGCTCCTGGTGCCCGGCGCCATCCACGATCTCGGCCGGGTCGCCTGGTGGCCGTGGCAGCGGCGGGTCCCGCAGGACTGATCCACAGGCGGGGCCGCCCGGCCGTCCCTGTGGAGGGCGCGGGCGACGGCGCACGCGACCCTGCTTGGGTCGGTGCATGTCCGTCATCCGCCGGTCCCGCCCCACCCCGGTCACCGAGGTGCCCGGGTACCGACTCGAGACGCCGGTGGGCTTCGGGGCGGGTGGGGCGGTGTGGGGCGCCCGCGACGCGGCGGGCCGACCCGTCGCCGTCTCGTTCGTGACGCTGCCGCCGGGGGAGCGTGGGACCGCCGCGCTGCGCCGGCTCGGTGCCCTCAGGGCGGCGGCGCACCCGCACCTGCCGCGGGTGCTGGACGTCGTGGGACTCGACCCGGCCAGGTGCGCCCTGGTCGCCGAGATCGTCGACGGGCCCACGCTGGCGACCGTCCGTGCTGCGCGCGGAGACCTGCCACCGGAGGCGTCGGCGACCTTGCTGGGCGCGCTCGCCTCCGCGCTGGCCCACCTGCACGACCACGGAGTCGTCCACGGTGACGTCGCCCCGACGAACGTGGTGCTGACCGCGGCCGGGGTCCCCGTGCTCGTCGACCTCGCCGGTGAGGCCTCCCACGAGCGCGGCACACCGGGGTTCGTCGCGCCCGAGCGTCGCAGCGGCTCTCCGGCCAGCACCGCCGCCGACGTGTGGGCACTCGCCCGCGTGGTCAGCTGGGCGGCGGGCGACCGGAGGGGCCCCGGCGACCCGGTAGGCCCCAGCGCCTCGGGAGCCCCCGGCGGACCCGGTGTCGCAGCGTCGCCCGCCGCGGGCCCGCTCACCGCCGCGCTCTCACCGGACCCGGCGCTCCGGCCGTCCGCGCAGGAGCTCGCCCGGTTCGCGGCCACCATGCCGGCCGCGGCGGCGATCGAGCTGCCGTCCGGCGCCGACCTCGCGCAGGCACGGCTCCGGTCCGGCCAGGCGGCCACCGAGGTCGCCCCGTCCCGTCGGCCGCGCGGCAGGCACCGACGGCCGCGCCGGCTGGGTCGACGTCGTGCCGCCCTCGCCGTGACGGCCCTCGCACTGGTGGCGGGCGCCGTACTTCCTGTCCTCGGCGCGACCTCCGCGCCACCGGCGCCGGTCACGCCCGCGGAGGCGTCCGCGCTGGTGCGCGACCTCGTGGCAGCGCGGGACGAGGCGCTGCGCGACGGCCGCACGGAGGTCCTGGCGGAGCTGACGGTCCCGGGGTCTCCCGCCGCGGCGGAGGACGAGCTCCTGGTGGAGCGGCTGCGCACCGCGGGCGTGCGGGCGGAGGGGCTGAGCACCACCGTCGACGAGGTCCGGCTCGTCTCGGCCGACGGCGGCCCCTCGCCGAGCGCCGTCGTGGAGGCGGTGCTGCGTCAGGAGGGGTACCGACTGGTGCCGGCCGACGGGTCCGGCGAGGAGGGCGGGCAGCCCGTGGAGGCGCGGGCGCCGCGCTGCCTGCGCATGGCGCTCAGCGGCCCCGCGCCGTGGCGGCTCAGCGAGGCGTCGACCTGCGGCGGCTCGGCAGGATGAACGGCTCCGGGAAAGGGGCCACCCGGACCCTCGACCACCTCACTCCGAGCGCGCCGAACCGCGGTCGGCCACCCACGGTGCGGCGGCCGCGAGGTCCGGGTGCAGGTAGACCAGGCCGTCGTCGAGGAGCACCCGGGGCGCCACCCGGCGGGAGGCGGCGAGGAAGTCGGCGAAATCGCGCCCGGCGAGGGCCAGCGCCGCCCGGGGGGCCCGCACGACTGCGGGCCGGTGCATGGCCGCGGCCAGGGCGGCCACGACCTCGCCCTGCCTGGCGGCACCGGGGGCGGCGAGGTTGACCGGTCCGGTCACCGACGAGTCGATGAGGTGCAGCTGGGCACGCACGTGGTCGGCCAGCGTGATCCACGGGAACCACTGCCGTCCGCCGGCGATCGGCCCGCCGAGCCCCAGCCGGATGAGCGTGGTGAGCGGGGCGATGGCCCCGCCGGACGGCGCCAGGGCGGGGGCGGTGCGCAGGAGGACCACCTGCGCGCCGGCGTCGGCGGCCGGGGCGGTGGCGGCCTCCCACTGCCGGCAGACGTCGGCCAGGAAGCCGTCGCCGGGGTCGGACGTCTCGGTGAGCACCTCGTCGCCGCGGTCGCCGTAGACGTCGGTGCCGCTCGCCTGCAGGAGACGCACCCGCCGGCCGTCGTGGTCGATCGCCCGGGCGACGGCCTCGGCGAGGATCCGTGTGCCGTCGACCCGGGACCGGAGGATCTCCTCCTTGTAGGCGGCCGTCCACGGCAGCCGGCCCAGGGAGGCGCCGCCCAGGTTCACGACGACGTCCACGCCGTCGAGCGCGGCGCGGTCGAGCGCTCCGGAGGCCGGGTCCCAGCCGACCTCGTCGGGTGCCCTGGGGCCGCGGCGCACCAGACGCCGGACGACGTCGCCGCGGTGCCGGAGGTGGCGGACCAGGTGGTGGCCCAGGAAGCCGGAGGCCCCCGCGACGAGCACGGTGCGGGTGCCGGCGACGGCCGGTGCGGTTCCGGCGGCGTTCACCGCGGTGGTGGCCATGGCCTCACGCTAACGGCGCCCCCGGGCAGATGCCACGGGGCCCCGCACCGTGATGGTGCGGGGCCCCGTGCCGGGCACGCGTCAGCGCGTCACAGACCGACCTCGGCGTCGAAGGCGCCCTCCTCCAGGCGGGCCTTGACGGTCGAGAGGAAGCGGCCGGCGTCGGCGCCGTCGACCAGGCGGTGGTCGTACGTCAGCGACAGGTAGATCATCGAGCGGATGCCGATGGTGTCGTTGCCGTCGGCGTCCGTGACGACCATCGGACGCTTGACGATCGTCCCCACACCGAGGATGGCGACCTCGGGCTGGTTGATGATCGGCGTGTCCAGCAGGAGCCCGGCCGACCCGGTGTTGGTGATCGTGAAGGTCGAGCCGGACAGCTCGTCCGGGGTGACCTTGCTGTCCCGGGTGCGGGCGGCGAGGTCGTTGATCTTCTTGGCGATGCCGCCGATCGTCAGGTCACCGGCGTCCTTGATGACCGGGACCAGCAGGCCGCGCGGGGTGTCGACCGCGATGCCGATGTGCTCGGCGCCGTGGTAGATCACCTGCTCGTCGTCGATCGTCGCGTTGAGCTTCGGGTGCGCCTTGAGGGCCTCCGTCGCCGCCTTGACGAAGAACGGCAGGAAGGTCAGCTTCGTGCCCTCTGCGGCCTGGAACGCGGACTTCGCCCGGGCCCTCAGGGTCGCGATGCGGGTGACGTCCACCTCCACCACGGAGGTCAGCTGGGCGGAGGTGTCCAGCGACTCGCGCATGCGCTTGGAGATGACCTTGCGCAGGCGCGACATCTTCTCGGTCGTGCCGCGCAGCGGGGAGACCTCGACGGGAGCCGGCGTCCTGGCAGGGGCAGACGCCGCGGGCGCCTGGGCCGGTGCCGCTGCGGCGGCCTTCTCGGCGGCGGCCTGCTCGGCCGCTGCCTCGACGTCCTGCTTGCGGATACGGCCCCCCACGCCGGTGCCCTCCACCGTGGACAGGTCCACGTCGAGGTCCGCGGCGAGCTTGCGCACGAGCGGGGTGATGTAGGCGGTGCCGGCGGCGGCCGCGGCCCTCGGCGCCTCACGACGCGTCTCGGCCTTCGGCGCCTGCGGCTCGGCCGGCTGCGCGGCGCCGCTCCGCGGCTGCTGCTTGGGTGCCTCGGCGGCGGGGGCCGGCTCCTCCTTGGGCGCCTCGGCCGCGGGGGCCGGCTCCTCCTTGGGGGCCTCAGCGGCGGGTGCCGCCTCAGCCTTGGGGGCCTCCGCCTTCGGAGCCTCGGCCTGCGGGGCGGCGGATCCGGCCGCGCCCACGATCGCGAGGTCGGTGCCGACCTCGACGGTCTCGTCCTCCTGGACGAGGATCTTCACCACGGTGCCGGCCACGGGGGAGGGCACCTCGGTGTCGACCTTGTCGGTGGAGACCTCCAGAAGCGGCTCGTCGACCTCGACCGTGTCGCCCTCGGCCTTGAGCCAGCGGGTGACGGTGCCCTCGGTGACGGACTCGCCGAGCGCCGGCATCTTCACGGCCTCGCCCGAGGCCTCGCCGCCGGCGGCGGGGGCGGAGGCGGTCGCCTCCTCCTTCGCCTGCTCGGCCGGCCTGGCCTCCTCGGCGGCCGGCTGCGCGGCCTCGACGGCCTCGGCGGCGGGCTGGCCGCCGGCCGCCGGCGCCGTGTCCGGCTCGCCGCTCGTGCCCTGCTCCGCGGGAGCCTGCTCGCCGTCGGAGGAGCCGGACCCGTCACCGATCACGGCGAGGTCCGTGCCGACCTCGACCGTCTCGTCCTCCTCCACGAGGATCTTCTCGACCACGCCGGCGACGGGGGAGGGCACCTCGGTGTCGACCTTGTCGGTGGAGACCTCGAGCAGCGGCTCGTCGACCTCGACCGTCTCCCCGACCGCCTTGAGCCACCGCGTGACGGTGCCCTCGGTGACGGACTCGCCCAGCGCGGGCATCTTCACGGACTCAGACATGTCCTGGAATCTCCTTCGATCGGGTCAGTTGTGCGCGTGCAGCGGCTTGCCGGCGAGGGCCAGGGCGGCCTCGCCCAGCGCCTCGTCCTGCGTCGGGTGGGCGTGGACGAGGGCGGCGACGTCCTCCGGGTAGGCCTCCCAGTTCACGATCAGCTGGCCCTCGCCGATGAGCTCGCCGACACGGGCGCCGAGCATGTGCACCCCGACGATCGGGCCGTCCTTCTCGCGCACGAGCTTGACGAAGCCCTGCGTCTGGAGGATCTGGGACTTGCCGTTGCCGCCGAGGTTGTACTCGAGGGCGAGGACGTTGTCCGCGCCGTAGGCCTCCTTGGCCTCGGCCTCGGTGAGGCCGACGGAGGCGACGTTCGGCTCGCAGTACGTGACCCGGGGGATGCCGGACTCGACGATGGGCGCGGGGTTGAGGCCCGCGATCTCCTCGGCGACGAAGATGCCCTGCTGGAAGCCACGGTGGGCGAGCTGGAGACCGGGGACGATGTCGCCGACTGCGTAGACGTTGCCCACGCCCGTGTGCAGGCGCTCGTTCGTGAGCACGAAGCCGCGCTCCATGGGGATGCCGTTCTCCTCGTACCCGAGGTTGGCGGTGGCGGGGCCGCGGCCGACGGCGACGAGGAGGATCTCGGCCTCGAAGGTCTTCCCGTCCTGGGTGGTGACCTTCACGCCGTCGTCGGTCTGCTCGACGCCGGAGAACATGGTCTTGGTGTGGAAGGCGATCTTGCGCTTGCGGAACGCGCGCTCCAGCCCCTTGGACAGGGCCACGTCCTCGTTCGGGACCAGGTTCGGCAGGCCCTCGATGATGGTGACGTCGGTGCCGAAGGAGTTCCAGACGGAGGCGAACTCGACGCCGATGACGCCGCCGCCGAGGACGATCGCGCTCTTCGGGACGAAGTCCAGCTCCAGGGCCTGCTCGGAGGTCAGCACGCGGCCGCCGATCTCGAGGCCGGGCAGCGACTTGGAGTAGGAGCCGGAGGCCAGGATGACGTGCTTGCCCTTGTACCGGGTGCCGTCGACCTCGACCGTGTCCTGCGAGACGAGCTTGCCCCACCCGTTGACGAGGTTGACCTTGCGGGAGGAGACGAGCCCCTGCAGGCCCTTGTAGAGGCGGTTGACGATGCCCTCCTTGAAGGAGTTCACCGCGCTGACGTCGATGCCCTCGAGGGAGCTCTTGACGCCCACGCCCGCGCTCTCGCGGATGGTGTCGGCCACCTCGGCGGAGTGGAGCAGCGCCTTGGTCGGGATGCAGCCGCGGTGCAGGCAGGTGCCGCCGAGCTTGTCGGCCTCGATCAGGGCGACCGTCAGGTCGAGCTCGGCCGCCCGGAGCGCCGCCGCGTAGCCGCCGCTACCCGCCCCCAGGATGACGATGTCGTACTCCTGCGTATCAGCCACGTACCTCTCCTTGAGCGCACAAATGACCCTGACTGGGTCCGGTTCGCGGCCATTCTTCCACCCAAACCTCGTCCAGGCCCATTCGTCCCATGCCGCGAGCGTCACACCGCAGGGGTGCGGTGCGTCACATGCGGGCCGCGAGGACAGGAGCGAGCGGGCGGGCGCACGACGTCGAGCGCCCGCCTTCGCCCTCGGGGCACCGTCAGGCCCGGGCGGCGGCCTCGAGCACGCCGAGCAGGGTGCGCAGGCCCATGCCGGTGCCGCCCTTGGGGGTGTAGCCGTAGGGGCCGCCCTCGTTGTAGGCGGGACCGGCCACGTCGAGGTGGGCCCAGGGGAGGTCGCCGACGAACTCCTTCAGGAACAGCCCGGCCACGAGCATGCCGCCGTACCGGTCGCCCATGTTGGCGATGTCGGCGACCGGCGACTTCAGCGACTCGCGCAGCTCCTCGGGCAGCGGCATCGGCCAGAACTGCTCGCCGACCCCCTGCGCGGCCGCCACGACCTCCTCACGGGTGGCGTCGGTGCCCATGACGGCCCCCACGCGGGCGCCGAGCGCCACCATCTGCGCGCCGGTGAGGGTCGCGATGTCGATGATCGCGTCGGGGTTCTCCTCGCGGGCCGCGGCGAGTGCGTCGGCCATGACGAGACGACCCTCGGCGTCGGTGTTGAGCACCTCGACGGTGGTGCCGTCACGCATGGTGACGACGTCGGAGGGCCGCTGCGCGCCGCCGCCGGGCATGTTCTCCGCGAGGGCGAGCCAGCCGGTCACTTTGACCGGCAGGTCCAGCGCCGCGGCCGCGAGCACGGTGTGCAGGACGGTGGCGGCGCCCGCCATGTCGTCCTTCATGTTCTCCATGCCCTTGGCGGGCTTGAGGGACAGGCCGCCGGAGTCGAAGGTGATGCCCTTGCCGACGAGGGAGTAGTGCGCACGGGCACGGGCGGGGGAGTGGACGACCTTGACCAGGCGCGGCGGGCGGGCGGAGCCCTGGCCGACACCGAGGATGCCGCCGTAGCCGCCCGCGGCGAGCTGCTTCTCGTCGAGCACCGTGACCTTCACGCGCGAACCCTTGGCCGCGGCGAGCGCCTCCTCGGCGAAGGACTGCGGGTACAGGTGCTTCGGGGAGGCGTTGACCAGGTCCCGGACGCCGCGCACGCCGTCGGCCACGGCCTGCGCGCGGGCCAGGGCGGCACGGGTCTCCTTCTGCCGGGCCGCCGGGGTCGCGAGCTCGATGCGGGCCACGGGCGCGGGGTCGCTCGTGCGGTAGTGGTCGAAGCGGTAGGCACCCAGCAGCGCACCCTCGGCGACGGCACCCACCTGTGCGGCGTCGTCGGCGGGCAGGGCGAGGACGACGTCGGCGGAGCCGGCGAGCGAGCGCACGGCGGCGCCGGCCGCGCGGCGCAGCGCCTCCGGACCCACCTGACCGTCGGTGACCTTGCCCACGCCGGTGAGGACCACGACGGTAGCGGCCAGCTCCTCGCCGGCGGGGAGCCGGACGACCTCGTCGCCCTTGCCCGTCACGCCGAGCGCAGGCAGCAGAGCGCCAAGGGGCGCAAGGACCTTCGGCGGCAGGCCGGCCGCCAGGAGGCGGGGGCCGTCGTCGTCCTGGGCGACGGCGAGGACGATCGCGTCGGCGCTCGTGCGGGCGGGGTCCTTGGTGCTGAGCTTGAGGTCGGTCACGATCCCGAATGCTAGCCCGGCCGCCGCCGGGCGGTAATCTCCCGGGGTGCTCCCCACCGTCCTGATCACCTCGGTCCTCGCCGCCGCGCTCGGCCTGTGGGCGGCGTGGTACGCGGTGCGGGACCGCCCCGTGCTCTTCAAGCAGCTGGTCGGCGCGGGGGCCGTCGAGGCCGCCCTGCTCGCCCAGGTCGTCGTCGCCCTCGTGGCCGGGGCCGGCGGGCACGTCCCCAGCGAGCCGTGGACGTTCTGGGGCTACCTCGTCACCGCGCTGTTCCTGCTGCCGGTGGCGGCGGTGTGGGCGATGGCGGACCGTACCCGTACGAGCTCGGTGGCGCTGCTGGTCGTCTGCGTCGCCATCCTGGCGATGCAGGCGCGGGTGTGGCAGGTGTGGACGGCGTGAGCGGAGACGAGATGAGCACCAACGACGAGGCCGCCGTGCGGTCGCGGCCCGAACGCGAGGAGGTCGTCACGACCTCCGCCGTGGACACCCGGCGCCCGGCCTTCGGCCTGGGGCGCGTCCTGATCCTGGTGTACGGCATCTTCGCCGTCGCGGCCACGGCCCGGGCGGGCGTGCAGCTGATCACCAAGGCGGACGAGGCGCCGCTCGCCTACGGGCTGTCCGCCCTCGCCGGCGTCGTGTACGTGGTCGCCACCGTCGCGCTCGCCCACAACGGCCGCCGCATGCGGCGCGTCGGCTGGACCGCCGTGGTCTTCGAGCTGGTCGGGGTGCTGACGGTGGGCACGCTGAGCGTGGTCAGCCCCGAGCTGTTCCCCGACGACACGGTCTGGTCCGGCTTCGGCAGCGGCTACGGGTACGTGCCGGCGGTCCTGCCGCTGCTCGGCATCGCCTGGTTGTGGCACTCCAGCCCGGCCCGGATCGCCGCACGCGCCGACCGCGGCTGACCAGCCCTGGTCCGCGGCGCCGGGCGGTGCCGCAGGACCCGCCGGGGTCGCGGGTAGGCTCGCGCGACGTGTACCGGCTCCTCTTCCGCACCCTGGCCGTCCGTGTCGACCCTGAGCGTGCGCACCTGCTCGCGCTCGGGCTGATTCGCACCGTCTCCCGTGTCCCGGTGCTCTCCGACGCCGTCCGTGCGACCCTCGGCCGTCGCCCCGACGTCCCGGTGCCCGCGGCCGCCGACGGCGGTCCCCTCGCACGCCCCGTCCCCGGGGTCCTCGGCCTGGCGGCCGGGATGGACAAGGACGCGGACACGGTGCTGGGCATGGACATGATCGGGTTCGGCTTCGTCGAGGTCGGCACGGTCACCGCCCGGCCCCAGCCGGGCAACGAGCGGCCGCGCCTGTGGCGTCACGTCGAGCTCGGCGCCCTGCGCAACCGCATGGGGTTCAACAACCGCGGGGCCACCGCCGCCGGCGAGCAGCTGCGGCGCCTGCGCCGCTCCCGGCGGGGCCGTTCCGTCGTCGTCGGGGCGAACATCGGCAAGAGCAAGGTCACCCCGCTCGACGGCGCCGTCGCCGACTACGAGACGAGCGCCCGGGAGGTCGCCCGGTGGGCCGACTACCTCGTCGTCAACGTCTCCTCACCGAACACGCCCGGCCTGCGCGACCTGCAGGCCGTGGACTCGCTGCGCCCGATCCTCGCCGCCGTGCGCCGGGCCGCCGACGAGTCCGCCGGGCGCGCGGTCCCGCTGTTCGTCAAGATCGCGCCGGACCTCTCCGACGACGACGTCGACGCGGTCGCGGACCTGGCGCTGGAGCTCGGGCTCGCCGGCGTGGTGGCGACCAACACCACCGTGAACCACGACCTCGGGCCCGGCGGGCTGTCCGGCTCGCCGCTGCGGGAGCGCTCGCTCGCCGTCGTCTCGCGGCTGCGCGGGCGGCTGGGGGAGCGGGGCACCATCATCGGCGTCGGGGGCATCTCGACCGAGGCCGACGCCCGCGCGATGATCGCCGCCGGCGCCGACCTGCTGCAGGCCTACTCCGCGTTCGTCTACGAGGGCCCGGCGTGGCCGGGCCGGATCAACCGGGCCCTCGGGCGACGCTGAGCCGCGCGGCTCAGGCGGGGTGCTCGCCCCGCGCCCACCTGGGGCTTCGTCAGGCGGGGTACTCGCCCCGCCCCACCTGGGGCTTGGGCTGACGCATGCGGCGGAAGTAGAAGCTGCGCCCGAACGCGTAGAACCCGGTCCACGGCTGGATCTGGTCGGCGCCGAACTTCTTGCGCAGCCGGCGCTTGAGCAGCTGGACCATGATCAGGGAGTCGACGATCGCGACGAGCAGGACCCCGTACATGCCCAGCACCAGGGCGTTGGCGAGCTGCGGGAACTGCCCGGCGAACATCATCGCCACGATCATCACCAGCGCGAGCGGCATGAAGAACTCGGCGATCGACCAGCGTGCGTCGACGTAGTCGCGGGCGTACCGGCGCACCGGTCCCTTGTCGCGCAGCGGGAGGTAGCGCTCGTCGCCGGTGACCATCGCCTGGCGCTGCTTCATGTAGGCCTCGTTGCGCTGCTCGCGCGCGATCCGACGGGCCTCCTTGCGGTCGTCCGGCACGAGCGGGCGCCGGTTGCGGGCCTCGGCCTCCCTGCGCGTGGGCGTGGGGCGGCCCTTCCCGCCGGCGGTCTCGACGGGCTGCGGCTCAGGCTCGACGGGGGTCTTCTTGCGTCCGATCACCCCAGCAGGGTAGTCGAGCCGTGGAACCGGACGGGCGACTACCCTCGCTCGGGTGACCACCGTCGACGAACTCGCCCGCCGCACCCACGAGGCCTTCGGCCGCGTCCGTTCCGACCTCGAGGACCTCGTGCGCATCCCCAGCGTCTCCTCGCCGGCCTTCGACCAGGCGCACGTGCGTGCCAGCGCGGAGGCGGTCGCCGCCCTGCTGCGCGACGCCGGCATGCCGCAGGTCGACGTCCTGGAGGTGGAGCTGCCCGACGGCGGGAAGGGACGTCCCGCCGTCGTCGCCCACCGGCCGGGTCCCGACGGCGCACCCACCGTCCTCCTCTACGCGCACCACGACGTCCAGCCCCCGGGCGACCCCGCCGGCTGGACCTCGGACCCGTTCGAGCCGACGCAGCGGGGCGAGCGGCTCTACGGCCGCGGCGCGGCGGACGACAAGGCCGGGATCATGGCGCACGTCGGGGCCCTGCGGGTCCTCGGCGACGAGCTCGCCGTGGGCGTGACCGTCTTCGTCGAGGGTGAGGAGGAGATCGGCTCCCCGACCTTCACCCCGTTCCTGCAGGCCTACCGCGACCGCCTGGAGGCGGACGTCATCGTCGTCGCGGACTCCAGCAACTGGAAGGTGGGCGTGCCCGCCCTGACCACGTCGCTGCGGGGCCTCGTCGACTGTGAGGTCGAGGTGCGGGTGCTCGGGCACGCCGTCCACTCCGGGATGTTCGGCGGCCCTGTGCTCGACGCCGTCACCGCTGAATGTCCCGCCTGGTCGCGACGCTGCACGACGAACAACGGCGACGTGGCCGTGGCCGGGGCTCGCCTCCCGCGACGAGGCCGACGTCGAGGCCGAATGACCGAGAATGCCGGCTTTCGTCCACATGCGGGCGGCGAACGGGCCGGTGCCGGCGAGGCGGTAGCCGTCCACCCCGCCGCGTCGGAGCGGAACTGGTCCTCGGGGTAGTCGACGTCGGCCTCGTCGCGGGAGGCGAGCCCGGCCACGGCCACGTCGCCGTTGTCGTCGTGCAGCGTCGCGACCAGGCGGGACATCAGCGTGACGGCGTCGAGCACAGGGCCGCCGAACATCCCGGAGTGGACGGCGTGCCCGAGCACCCGCACCTCGACCTCACAGTCGACGAGGCCCCGCAGCGACGTGGTCAGGGCGGGCACGCCCACCTTCCAGTTGCTGGAGTCCGCGACGACGATGACGTCCGCCTCCAGGCGGTCGCGGTAGGCCTGCAGGAACGGGGTGAAGGTCGGGGAGCCGATCTCCTCCTCACCCTCGACGAAGACGGTCACGCCCACGGCGAGCTCGTCGCCGAGGACCCGCAGGGCCCCGACGTGCGCCATGATCCCGGCCTTGTCGTCCGCCGCGCCGCGGCCGTAGAGCCGCTCGCCCCGCTGCGTCGGCTCGAACGGGTCCGAGGTCCAGCCGGCGGGGTCGCCCGGGGGCTGGACGTCGTGGTGCGCGTAGAGGAGGACGGTGGGTGCGCCGTCGGGACCCGGCCGGTGGGCGACGACGGCGGGACGTCCCTTCCCGCCGTCGGGCAGCTCCACCTCCAGGACGTCGACCTGCGGCATGCCGGCGTCGCGCAGCAGGGCGGCGACCGCCTCCGCGCTGGCACGCACGTGCGCCTGGTCGAAGGCCGGCGAGGAGACGCTGGGGATGCGCACGAGGTCCTCGAGGTCGGAACGGACGCGGCCGAAGGCCTCGTGGGTGCGGCGGGCGAGTTCGTCGACGGTGGTCACCCGAGCGAGGGTAGTCGCCCGTCCGGTTCCACGGCTCGACTACCCTGCTGGGGTGATCGGACGCAAGAAGACCCCCGTCGAGCCTGAGCCGCAGCCCGTCGAGACCGCCGGCGGGAAGGGCCGCCCCACGCCCACGCGCAGGGAGGCCGAGGCCCGCAACCGGCGCCCGCTCGTGCCGGACGACCGCAAGGAGGCCCGTCGGATCGCGCGCGAGCAGCGCAACGAGGCCTACATGAAGCAGCGCCAGGCGATGGTCACCGGCGACGAGCGCTACCTCCCGCTGCGCGACAAGGGACCGGTGCGCCGGTACGCCCGCGACTACGTCGACGCACGCTGGTCGATCGCCGAGTTCTTCATGCCGCTCGCGCTGGTGATGATCGTGGCGATGATGTTCGCCGGGCAGTTCCCGCAGCTCGCCAACGCCCTGGTGCTGGGCATGTACGGGGTCCTGCTCGTCGCGATCGTCGACTCCCTGATCATGGTCCAGCTGCTCAAGCGCCGGCTGCGCAAGAAGTTCGGCGCCGACCAGATCCAGCCGTGGACCGGGTTCTACGCGT
Organism: Georgenia soli; assembly: GCF_002563695.1. Classification (NCBI taxonomy): domain Bacteria; kingdom Bacillati; phylum Actinomycetota; class Actinomycetes; order Allobogoriellales; family Allobogoriellaceae; genus Georgenia; species Georgenia soli. The sequence goes on from NZ_PDJI01000004.1 coordinate 3,970,562, forward strand.
TCGGGCGCAGCTTCTACTTCCGCCGCATGCGTCAGCCCAAGCCCCAGGTGGGGCGGGGCGAGTACCCCGCCTGACGAAGCCCCAGGTGGGCGCGGGGCGAGCACCCCGCCTGAGCCGCGCGGCTCAGCGTCGCCCGAGGGCCCGGTTGATCCGGCCCGGCCACGCCGGGCCCTCGTAGACGAACGCGGAGTAGGCCTGCAGCAGGTCGGCGCCGGCGGCGATCATCGCGCGGGCGTCGGCCTCGGTCGAGATGCCCCCGACGCCGATGATGGTGCCCCGCTCCCCCAGCCGCCCGCGCAGCCGCGAGACGACGGCGAGCGAGCGCTCCCGCAGCGGCGAGCCGGACAGCCCGCCGGGCCCGAGGTCGTGGTTCACGGTGGTGTTGGTCGCCACCACGCCGGCGAGCCCGAGCTCCAGCGCCAGGTCCGCGACCGCGTCGACGTCGTCGTCGGAGAGGTCCGGCGCGATCTTGACGAACAGCGGGACCGCGCGCCCGGCGGACTCGTCGGCGGCCCGGCGCACGGCGGCGAGGATCGGGCGCAGCGAGTCCACGGCCTGCAGGTCGCGCAGGCCGGGCGTGTTCGGTGAGGAGACGTTGACGACGAGGTAGTCGGCCCACCGGGCGACCTCCCGGGCGCTCGTCTCGTAGTCGGCGACGGCGCCGTCGAGCGGGGTGACCTTGCTCTTGCCGATGTTCGCCCCGACGACGACGGAACGGCCCCGCCGGGAGCGGCGCAGGCGCCGCAGCTGCTCGCCGGCGGCGGTGGCCCCGCGGTTGTTGAACCCCATGCGGTTGCGCAGGGCGCCGAGCTCGACGTGACGCCACAGGCGCGGCCGCTCGTTGCCCGGCTGGGGCCGGGCGGTGACCGTGCCGACCTCGACGAAGCCGAACCCGATCATGTCCATGCCCAGCACCGTGTCCGCGTCCTTGTCCATCCCGGCCGCCAGGCCGAGGACCCCGGGGACGGGGCGTGCGAGGGGACCGCCGTCGGCGGCCGCGGGCACCGGGACGTCGGGGCGACGGCCGAGGGTCGCACGGACGGCGTCGGAGAGCACCGGGACACGGGAGACGGTGCGAATCAGCCCGAGCGCGAGCAGGTGCGCACGCTCAGGGTCGACACGGACGGCCAGGGTGCGGAAGAGGAGCCGGTACACGTCGCGCGAGCCTACCCGCGACCCCGGCGGGTCCTGCGGCACCGCCCGGCGCCGCGGACCAGGGCTGGTCAGCCGCGGTCGGCGCGTGCGGCGATCCGGGCCGGGCTGGAGTGCCACAACCAGGCGATGCCGAGCAGCGGCAGGACCGCCGGCACGTACCCGTAGCCGCTGCCGAAGCCGGACCAGACCGTGTCGTCGGGGAACAGCTCGGGGCTGACCACGCTCAGCGTGCCCACCGTCAGCACCCCGACCAGCTCGAAGACCACGGCGGTCCAGCCGACGCGCCGCATGCGGCGGCCGTTGTGGGCGAGCGCGACGGTGGCGACCACGTACACGACGCCGGCGAGGGCGGACAGCCCGTAGGCGAGCGGCGCCTCGTCCGCCTTGGTGATCAGCTGCACGCCCGCCCGGGCCGTGGCCGCGACGGCGAAGATGCCGTACACCAGGATCAGGACGCGCCCCAGGCCGAAGGCCGGGCGCCGGGTGTCCACGGCGGAGGTCGTGACGACCTCCTCGCGTTCGGGCCGCGACCGCACGGCGGCCTCGTCGTTGGTGCTCATCTCGTCTCCGCTCACGCCGTCCACACCTGCCACACCCGCGCCTGCATCGCCAGGATGGCGACGCAGACGACCAGCAGCGCCACCGAGCTCGTACGGGTACGGTCCGCCATCGCCCACACCGCCGCCACCGGCAGCAGGAACAGCGCGGTGACGAGGTAGCCCCAGAACGTCCACGGCTCGCTGGGGACGTGCCCGCCGGCCCCGGCCACGAGGGCGACGACGACCTGGGCGAGCAGGGCGGCCTCGACGGCCCCCGCGCCGACCAGCTGCTTGAAGAGCACGGGGCGGTCCCGCACCGCGTACCACGCCGCCCACAGGCCGAGCGCGGCGGCGAGGACCGAGGTGATCAGGACGGTGGGGAGCACCCCGGGAGATTACCGCCCGGCGGCGGCCGGGCTAGCATTCGGGATCGTGACCGACCTCAAGCTCAGCACCAAGGACCCCGCCCGCACGAGCGCCGACGCGATCGTCCTCGCCGTCGCCCAGGACGACGACGGCCCCCGCCTCCTGGCGGCCGGCCTGCCGCCGAAGGTCCTTGCGCCCCTTGGCGCTCTGCTGCCTGCGCTCGGCGTGACGGGCAAGGGCGACGAGGTCGTCCGGCTCCCCGCCGGCGAGGAGCTGGCCGCTACCGTCGTGGTCCTCACCGGCGTGGGCAAGGTCACCGACGGTCAGGTGGGTCCGGAGGCGCTGCGCCGCGCGGCCGGCGCCGCCGTGCGCTCGCTCGCCGGCTCCGCCGACGTCGTCCTCGCCCTGCCCGCCGACGACGCCGCACAGGTGGGTGCCGTCGCCGAGGGTGCGCTGCTGGGTGCCTACCGCTTCGACCACTACCGCACGAGCGACCCCGCGCCCGTGGCCCGCATCGAGCTCGCGACCCCGGCCCGGCAGAAGGAGACCCGTGCCGCCCTGGCCCGCGCGCAGGCCGTGGCCGACGGCGTGCGCGGCGTCCGGGACCTGGTCAACGCCTCCCCGAAGCACCTGTACCCGCAGTCCTTCGCCGAGGAGGCGCTCGCCGCGGCCAAGGGTTCGCGCGTGAAGGTCACGGTGCTCGACGAGAAGCAGCTCGCCGCGGGCGGCTACGGCGGCATCCTCGGTGTCGGCCAGGGCTCCGCCCGCCCGCCGCGCCTGGTCAAGGTCGTCCACTCCCCCGCCCGTGCCCGTGCGCACTACTCCCTCGTCGGCAAGGGCATCACCTTCGACTCCGGCGGCCTGTCCCTCAAGCCCGCCAAGGGCATGGAGAACATGAAGGACGACATGGCGGGCGCCGCCACCGTCCTGCACACCGTGCTCGCGGCCGCGGCGCTGGACCTGCCGGTCAAAGTGACCGGCTGGCTCGCCCTCGCGGAGAACATGCCCGGCGGCGGCGCGCAGCGGCCCTCCGACGTCGTCACCATGCGTGACGGCACCACCGTCGAGGTGCTCAACCGACGCCGAGGGTCGTCTCGTCATGGCCGACGCACTCGCCGCGGCCCGCGAGGAGAACCCCGACGCGATCATCGACATCGCGACCCTCACCGGCGCGCAGATGGTGGCGCTCGGCGCCCGCGTGGGGGCCGTCATGGGCACCGACGCCACCCGTGAGGAGGTCGTGGCGGCCGCGCAGGGGGTCGGCGAGCAGTTCTGGCCGATGCCGCTGCCCGAGGAGCTGCGCGAGTCGCTGAAGTCGCCGGTCGCCGACATCGCCAACATGGGCGACCGGTACGGCGGCATGCTCGTGGCCGGGCTGTTCCTGAAGGAGTTCGTCGGCGACCTCCCTGGGCCCACCTCGACGTGGCCGGTCCCGCCTACAACGAGGGCGGCCCCTACGGCTACACCCCCAAGGGCGGCACCGGCATGGGCCTGCGCACCCTGCTCGGCGTGCTCGAGGCCGCCGCCCGGGCCTGACGGTGCCCCGAGGGCGAAGGCGGGCGCTCGACGTCGTGCGCCCGCCCGCTCGCTCCTGTCCTCGCGGCCCGCATGTGACGCACCGCACCCCTGCGGTGTGACGCTCGCGGCATGGGACGAATGGGCCTGGACGAGGTTTGGGTGGAAGAATGGCCGCGAACCGGACCCAGTCAGGGTCATTTGTGCGCTCAAGGAGAGGTACGTGGCTGATACGCAGGAGTACGACATCGTCATCCTGGGGGCGGGTAGCGGCGGCTACGCGGCGGCGCTCCGGGCGGCCGAGCTCGACCTGACGGTCGCCCTGATCGAGGCCGACAAGCTCGGCGGCACCTGCCTGCACCGCGGCTGCATCCCGACCAAGGCGCTGCTCCACTCCGCCGAGGTGGCCGACACCATCCGCGAGAGCGCGGGCGTGGGCGTCAAGAGCTCCCTCGAGGGCATCGACGTCAGCGCGGTGAACTCCTTCAAGGAGGGCATCGTCAACCGCCTCTACAAGGGCCTGCAGGGGCTCGTCTCCTCCCGCAAGGTCAACCTCGTCAACGG